>NZ_JAUORL010000002.1:0-219990 GCF_030548015.1 Shewanella sp. 4_MG-2023 | reverse complement strand
TTGGGATATCGCCAAGTGGTAAGGCACCGGGTTTTGATCTCGGCATCCCCAGGTTCGAATCCTGGTATCCCAGCCATTTTAAAGTAAGTAGACAAGATTATTGGGATATCGCCAAGTGGTAAGGCACCGGGTTTTGATCTCGGCATCCCCAGGTTCGAATCCTGGTATCCCAGCCATCTTAGGCAATGTAGCTCAGCTGGTTAGAGCACAGCATTCATAATGCTGGGGTCGCAGGTTCAAGTCCCGCCATTGCTACCATGTTTAAAGGTAGATTAGTGGGTAACGCTATGCTACTTAGTTAGAAAAGAGCAACAACAGAGTTTACACTATATATAATTAGTGTATATTCTGAGAAAGATTTGATGCGGGAGTGGTGGAATTGGTAGACACGCCAGATTTAGGTTCTGGTGCCGTAAGGTGTGAGAGTTCAAGTCTCTCTTCCCGTACCATCAAATTTTTTCAATATGTAAACCTTCCTTTATGAAAAGTTATACATAACCAATTTTGGGATATCGCCAAGTGGTAAGGCACCGGGTTTTGATCTCGGCATCCCCAGGTTCGAATCCTGGTATCCCAGCCAAATTTAGCCTCACGGTTAAAGCAAGAGCCCGTCTTATGACGGGCTTTTTGTTGCCTGAAATTTATGATTTATCTTCTTATATTTATCCATTATCACTTATCGATTGAGGCATATGATTATTTTTGTATGATGGATAAGTCATACGTTCCAAATTATTACTTTCTAAATTATTACATTCAGAGTCTGCCCAAAATGCCAATTAATCCAATTACAGAGTCAATGTGGCCTGAAATCTATAAACTCCAATCGCAAGTGTATGTGGATATTGAACCAGAGCCGCTCGAAGTCCTTCGGGATAAATGGCAGCATTCTGCTCACTGCTGTTTTGTCTATCAAAATGAAGAGCAAAAGGTAATGGCTTATCTATTGGCTCATGTTTGGGCTAATGAAACTCCTCCTAAGCTCTATCAGACACTTTCTGAGAAAAAGGAGGGTAATAAATTGTTTCTACATGATTTAGCGGTATCTGCTCTATTAAAAGGCTCAGGAGTCGGTAAGCAAATGGTTGAGCAGTTAAAATTAATTGCTAAGCAATACAATTACTCACAAATACAACTTGTGGCAATACAAGGCTCAGTCCCTTTTTGGCAAAAAATGGGCTTTGAGATTGATCATGAGCAGGCGGCTAACGCAAGTTATGGCCCTGATGCTAAGATTATGAAGCAAGTGCTTTAATCAGTTTTACTTTCTAAGCCTTAAGCAAATAAAAAAATACGGCCAATTGGCCGTATTGTTAACTGATAAAAATTAATTAATCATTTATCGCTTACTTCTGTCTAGCTGGGTAAGAAGTCGATCGCCCAAATGGTTGTCATTGTTGCAACATCTTCTGCTGGGAAGGTGATTGAACGTAACACAACCTTTAGTTGGCGCTCTAATTTGGCATTGTTAAGCTGGCTTGATTGAATATCAACCCGACTAATGCTGCCATTAGGCAGGATCTCAATCTCAAACATGACTTTACCTTTGAGGAAAGGGTCTTTACGCAGAGCTCGATTATACAAGGCATATAAACGTGCTTTGTTCGCCTCAAGTGTGCGGCGTAATGCTGCCTCTGAACGTTGGCTTCCCGCAGAAGCCAGTTGCTCTTCCTCGGCAATTGCCCCTTGAGTAGCTAACACCTCCTCTTCTGCCAACCTAATTTGTTGGGTGTTTTTAGTGCTTAAAGCATCTGACACAACGGTTTGATTGACGGTAGAGGTGGTTAAACTCTCACTTTGGGTATTGGCCGAAGCTGCTAACATCTTACGTTTGACTTTCACTTCTTGCGCCTGCGTTTGTTCAAGGGCACTTTGAGATGCCGGCTTGATATCAAACGCTTCACGCATTGAAAAAAGCTCATCTTTCATGGCTGCTAGCCCTGAAGTTTGTGCTTTTTCTTTTGCGGCCTCACGGGTCATTGTCGGCTGTACTATTGGCTTTTCAACAGGTTTATCGATAGGCTTCTCTTCAACCTTTTCCGGTTCTTTTTCAAGTTCTGGCTCAGGTTCAGGAATAACTTCTGGCTTTTCAGGCACTGGAAGTTGTTTTTCTTTAAGCATTATTTTCGCTAACTGCGGTGGTAATTGCTCTTTAACTTCTCTTGGCACTTCAACTTGCTCAAGTAAAGGCACACCGATGCCGAACACAGCGTAAATGACCAGTAGTAACACTAAGATCTGTTTAAATAACCTATCTTGTTTACTGGGCTTAAATAAATCACCTATGTCGTTAAAGCTATTACCATTTGGGCTACTGCCATTAAACGAATGGGATAAGCTTGCTGCTGTCATGCTAACTCTCCTCAGCCGTTTTACTGGCTTGGCGTTCCACGGCTAATGACATATTTCTATATCCCGTTTCAGCACAAGCAGCCATAATTTGCTTTAACGCCATATAAGGTGTGCTGCTATCGCCAATAATGGTGACGGCACGGCCTTTTTCCTTTTCTGACTCTGTTAACTCAGTACGTTTACTCGCTTGGTATGTAAGCTCAGTAGTCATCGCTTCGATAAACTCAAGGTTTTCTTGTTCACTGAAGTTAGGCTTATCAGCACTATTTTGCCAAACAGCTCGCTCTTGGATAAGCACTGTATCTTTAAGTACTGTGATAACCAGGTTTTCAACTGGCAGTTCTTCAGCAATAGAGACAGGTAACTTTATCTTTTCGATATTTTGTAGAACGCGTACTTCAGATTGATTCACAATCAAGAAGAATACCAAAATCGTAAAGATATCCATCAAGGCAACTAAGTTAAGTTTGCCACCTGATTTAAAGCGCTTATGGTGCTTAGCAAGTCGTTTAGCTCTGGGTGATTGCTTCATGATTTGCCTCCTGTGGTTTCACTTACTTGTGTTTCAGCAAGTGATTCTTCAGGTGCATCGCCTAATGAGATAAGCGGAAACAGTTCAGCATCGACTAGATTAGCCGCAACCACTGCTTTGTATGAACGCACGGTATCCATTGCAGTCACAATGGTCTGATAATCGATATTAGATTCAAGCAAAAGCACTATGTCATTTTTATCGATTTCTTGTTGTTGAAAAGTCAGTTTAAGGTCTTGTAAGTACACAGACAAAGCCTTGAAATCATAACCTTGTTCTGTTGTTTCAAAACGTTTAAGTAATATGCCCGCAGGGTAGTTGAGCTCAAGACTTTGCTGAGTAATGACCAGTTCCAATACTTTAGGTTCTTGATCATCTTCAGCTTGTTGAGATTCTGACATAACAGGCAATTGCAGATTTAGTATCCGTACTTGTGAAAATACCAAACTCAGTAATAACACAGGCACGAGCACGATCATCAAATTCATAAATGAAGTGATATCGAGTTCTGCATCTTCGGTATTAGGGCGACGACGGCGTCTCATAATTATTAGCCTCGGTCCGAATCCGCTTGCTTAGAAAATGACAGTGAATTAAGTAATTTAATGCCAGCCATTTCAATTGAATCAACAATAGTCGCAGTTTTAGTTTGCAGTGTTGAGTGAAATAGAATTAGCGGAATAGCGGTAATAAGACCAAATGCAGTGGTGTTCATTGCAACAGAAATACTGGAAGACAGCAGGTTAGCTTTTTCAGCTGGATCTGCACTGGCTACCGCAGAGAACGCTGCAATCAGCCCCATAATGGTACCCAGTAGACCAAGTAACGTAGCAATATTGGCTAAGGTAGCAATAAATGGCGTGCGCTTTTCAAGTCTCAACATGTACTCCATGATGGTTTCTTCCATGGCGTATTCCACATCTTCACGGCGATTAGCTTGTGAAATTCTGACGATACCAGATTGCAATACATCAAATACAGGGGCTTTATTATTTTGCGCATGTTGACTGATTGTCGCGACATCACCGCTTTTAAGTGCTTCTTTGATTAACGAGAATGCTTTTTGGTTAGTGCGATGAGCTGAACTGAGATATAACCAGCGTTCGATAGTGATGGCCAAACCGACGACTAATACTAGGGCGATAGGGTATATGAACGGGCCACCATTTTGTAAAAATGCAATAATATGGTCGGTAAAACTCATGATATTTTCCTTTTTATAGAGTCGAACGAAGTTGTTTTTGACTCGTCCTAAATGTAGTTATTTTTTGTTACTGCTTTTTTGTTACTGCTTCGGGTTAAACTTTTATCTTGGTGAATACACCCTTTATTGTTTTGATGAAGTATTCACACTGAAATCACGTACCTCTTGTTGGAACTTTTTAGGGTTAATCGGTTTGAATTGCGGCAAGATGATTTGCATATTGTTATCTTGTATTGCTACAGGGTTGGTTATGCCTTGCCAAGGCATGATGTAAAGCACTTTGGGTTGCTCTTGCGTGCCGGTCACTTTACTTTCAATTAATACGGGTTTGTTTGCTGTGCTGACGGTTTCAGCGGCATTAAGCTGGCCAATGCTAATGACTGATAGCAGCAAGAGTGTCATAACAGCAATAACCGCTGCGTTTACACGGTATGTTGTCATCGGGGTTAATGAACTAACCATCTTATCCTTCTCCTTCTTGCAAATTGAGCCCAGCGCGCTGAATTTTTATTTCAACGCCAGCCAACCATCGCTGGGCTTGAACATCATCAGGTTTTAGCAATAAATAGGATTGATAATAACGTCTCGAATCTAATAGTTTTCCTCGGTATAGCTCGAGCAAAATAGCCAGGTTAACTTGTGCTTCTGGATAATTAGGCCAAATAGATAATGCGGTTAAATAATCTTTTTCTGCCTGTTCAAATTGACCTTGCTTTCTTGCTACAAGGGCCTTCAACTGAAAGGCGTAAGGGTTTTTATGGTTAACGGCAATGGCTTGATTTAACAAAGATTCAGCCTGACTAAAGTCACTTTTATTAATGGCGATTAAGGCTTTGTTTACTAATGCACCTGATAGGGTTGGCTGCGCCAAGAGTACTTGATCGAATAATACATCAGCTTGATCAAATTGCTGTTGTTTCATCAGAGCAAGCGCATCTTGATACTGAGTTAACACCGTACTGGGTACATTGGCTAAACGTTGCTGTGCTTGCTCAGCATATAAGTTGTAATTGTTGGCTGTTATGTCATTTAAAGCGCCATTACTTGCCGTTTGCTTGTTCGAGCTGTTCCCTACAGAGCCATTTGCCACAGAGCTAGCATTGCCATCATCTGTGTTAACCATATCCACCATACTGCTATCTAGGGCATCAATACCGTTAGCTTCGGCGTTTTCACTCGCTTGATCATTAGTCATCGTTGAGCATGCAGACAAGATCATTAGGCTGAAACCCATTAATAACTTGATGGTGACATGAGCTGAGGAAAGTGTGTTATTCACTTTATTATTCACCCGACTGTTTACTCTCTTACTTAAAGGTTTAGTGAATTGATTCAACGACATCATGTGTCACCTCCTGTTTGTTATATAACGCAGGTGACAGTTCAGTTAAGGTTGTGAAACTTTTGCCAATCCATTGGTCATAGATATTTTGCCAAGCTCGCTCAGTGTTACTGATATGAATTTCAATAGCCTTTTCCTCAAATGGATAGGCGAGCTCTTCAAGCAATATTTCGTACTCTTCCAGCGCTAATTCATCTAGGTCACTAGGGCGCTCAGAGTCCATAACATCAGCCGCTAACTGGCGATACATTTCAGCTAAGTTAAAGGTTGCTTGCGGCACATATTGTGCTCGTTGAAAGTCCAACACTTGCTGGTAATAACCAATAGCTTGTTTCATCGCGTCTTGTTTACGCTTCAAGGTTTTATTTAATGGCGCGGTTAGCTTAATCGCGATAAATGTTTGCTGGTGTGCTTGGGCTAATTCAGAAGCTGCAATAGAGGCAATTTCAATTTCTCGCCCAGCAAAGGTATTCGCTTTAGCTTGCTGCTTGGCGTGGAAGGTTAATATCTGGCGATACCAGTAATATTCCTTGTTGGGCTCGTTAGAAACTTGATAAAACTCGCTCATTTTAAGGCGTACTTCTTGTGCTACATCAAAAGGCTCAGGGTAATCTTTAGCGTATGTTCGATAGGTTAAGCGGGCTTTTTCGGTTTCGCCTGCTTTGAGGTAGTACTCCGCAGCAGTATATTGCGCCTCACGCTTTAGCGCTCCTTTGGGTTCATTGGCAACAATAATCAACAGTTGCTCAGCAGCCAATTCCCATTGTTCTAATGCTTCATATGACTGAGCAAGTTTTGCTGGGATTGATGCACTGAATTGATGTTTAGGGTAACGCTTTTGAAATGGCACCAATACCGTAATAGCTTGTTGCCATTGCTGTTGCGAAAGCAAGATATTCGCCGCTTCAAACTCGCCACTGACTGCATATTTTGATTCAGGCACAGCTTTGCTAATCCGTAATAAATCGACAACAGCAAGTTGCGGATTGTCGTTCTTGTTAGCCTGTGCTTGGAAGTAAATGCTTGATGCTAATAAATCGCGCATTTCAACTCGTGATGTCGCTTGCTGCGCTGTCGGTGTTTGACTGACACTTAAATATTTTAACGCCAGATTATAAGATTGCTCAGCAAGGGCATATTGGCTTTGCTGATATAACCCGTGAGCATATAACTGAGTCACAAGTTGTACTTGTTTTAATTGAGTTTTAGGCAGCTGTTTACCGTGCTCTACTGGATTGATAACACTTGATTTATCTAGGGCGATATAAGCCTGAGGTTTTTGTACACTGGCTAATTCATCAGGTGTTTGTCGCGCTACTACCGCTATTTGTTCTGCACTTTTCTCAGAGGGTTGATTAATGACACCGTGAGTCACTAATACAAATTCGCTGAACTGGGCTAAATCCAGGTAATTTTTCGATGCAAATGAATATTGGGCGCCGTGAGTTGCAAGCTCTAGAGCGCGTTTATCATCTGGATAGTTGGCGATAAACTGTTTATCTAAGGCGACCCTCTCTTGGACAACGACCTGAGTGCTATCCAAATTTGCATTAGCTTGATTTTGCAGTGGCGTTAGGATTTCTCGAATTGTGATTGTGGTTGCATAAGCAGCCTGCTTTTTGAGGGCTATCTGCTCTTGGTTTAGCTGCTTATTTGGTTGGCTTAAGTGATCAGCTTGTTGGTTTGGCTGGTCTGCTTGAACCGAATCATCAATAGAACTGATTTCACCATAAGCGATAGTTTTATAACTGTTAAGTGCTTGTCTAAATTGCTTGGCTTCAAAATTAGCATCAGCAAACAGGTATTCATCAGTGTGAATATCTTTGCTGAGTAAGCTGCTTGCCTGTGGCAATTTTGCGAGTTGTAAGTAAGTACTTAATGCATTTGCAGCCGCTTTAAAAGCGCTTACTCGGCCAATGCCTGCAGGCTGATTTTGCGCGTTGGCGTAAACTCTGCGGCTATGCTCATCACTAAATGCCAGTAAATGAGGCAGTAACTCTTGTTGATGCTTTGCACTTGCTTGACTCCAAAAAGTGCTATTTAACCCGTACTGGTTAATATAATCATTTTTGAGTTTATGCATTGAAGCAAATTTACCTTGGCGCTGATAAAGCTCAAGTAAAGCCAATGAGTAACGAGCAGACCAAATGTTATCTTGTGCCAAATCGATATAGGCTTGATAGGCCAGCTCTGCATCATGTTGCAGCTCTTGTTTCAGTAAGAATTTTGCTAAGTTATCAAATAGAATATGTTGATAAATAGGTAAGTAACGCGTGTCTTGTTTTGATGTCACCAGTGCAACTAAGGATACGGATTGTTGCTGCTGACTGAGTGAAATACTTAAAACTCGCTGCGCATCAATTGCTAGGTTTTGCTCGCGACTGCTCAAACTGGCAAAACTGAAATCCGTTGCGGTTAACTCATTTTGCTTTGGTTTATGGTTAGCTAAAATCGTATCGAACACGGCTAAAAAGGTACTATCAGCCTCAGGTAAGCGATTCAGTTTAAACAGTGACCAGCCAGACATATAAATGCTGTTGAGTAAATATTTATCATTGTTATCAGCTGATTGAACCTGTTTATAAGCGCTTATCGCAGCAGGGTAATCTTGCAAGTTGTAATAGATTTCGCCGCGCCTAAAGTTAAGCTCCGCTAAATATTGAGTGTTAGGGTAGCGGGATAATAACGATTCCATCTCGATTAAGCTTTCATCTAGCTGGCCTTGCAAATCTAGCGCTTTTGCCAGTTGATACTGCAGATGCTCGTTATCAGCGCGATTAGGGTAGCGCTGTAATAGTGTTTGATACTCAGCGATTAATTTTACTAGCTGTTGATCGTTTTGCTTGAATTGTTGCAAAGCTTTTTGCTCTGCAGCTAACGGGTTAACCCCTGTATCTTCATCAAGAACTGTGGTTTCAAGCTCACCAAACATTTGCTCTTCAAGATTTTCAGTCTTAATTTGAACCAGACGATATTCAACGTGTGTTCTGACTTCTGGGTTGGGTTCTAATGTCAGTAATTGCTGATAAATTTGCGCAAGTTTTTGGCTTCGCTGCGCTTTTGTCAGAGCAAGTGAGTCCAATGAAACTTGGGGTTGTTGTTTGGCTAAATCAGTTAATGTCGCTCTTTTGGGATTGTTATTAGCTTGAGTATCTAGGGTGCTTTTACAACCGCTGACGCCAGCAATGATCATGCAGCTAACGAGTAGAGATAGCGTTGGTTTTGATGGGGTCATTATAATTTCTCCCCATTTATAACAGGTTGGGACATTTGCTCTAATACAGCCGCCATTTCATGGCGAGAGGCCAGTAATAACTGTTCAAGCTGAATTTGTTGCTCAGAAACAAAGGCTGAGATTTTTTGTTGAATTTGAGCTTTGGTTGAGGATTCAAGTGCTGCGATATTTTGAATTGTTGTAACCAGTCTCGTTTCTGCTTGAGCTTGGCGCTGCTCAAACGCAGTGGTTTGTTGCTGAGAATTGGCTAACTGAGCAAAGCGTTGTTGCTGCAGACTTACCAGTACGAGTTGTTGGTCGACTTGTTTAAGTAATTTTTTATGTTGCCATAATCTTTGAGGAAATTGCTGTTGCAACTCCCAGTTAAGGACTGCTTTAACGCGGTTTAGTCTTTGTTGATACTCTTCAGTGCTGCGCTGACCACGAATAGCCTTGATAACGTTTTCACTTTCATTGACGCGTTTAAGCCATGCTTGCTCTGCGTCATTGGCAAAAATATCTGCGTTTTCTTGTGCCTCAGCCTCAGTAATCATTTGTGCTAACAGCTGCTTTTGATTGGTTAACTGCTGAATCAATTCAGGATACTGGGTTTGGCTTTGCTGTTCGATGATGCGAGCTTGACGCTGTTTATTGAGTGTTAAGCTCTCTTTTATCCAGGCATTTTTTTGCTGCTGACGGTCAATACTGCTCGTTAACCGTGATAACTCAGATAAGGTATCAATATCGTGTTTCAGCTCTGGATTTTCTAAGGCTTTTTGCAGCCATTGACTATTAGCTCCCGTTTGAGCGTTTACATTACTGTTGAACAATAATGGCGTTAATTCGGTTTGCTTAATATCAGTATGAAAGCGTGCTAAGTCAGCTAATTGTTCAACATAGAGTTGCTCGGCTTGTTGATAGCTATACAGGCTCTCAGAAAGCGTGTTTTGCTGTTTAATTTGAGCAGAAATGAGTAATGCTGATTGCCAACCGAGCTGGGAGTATTGATAGTCACGTTTTAATAAATCAAGCAATGCCAGTGAAGTGTCATATTGCTTGACCTGTTGAGCTGAAAAGGCAAATAGAAATAGTGCAGACTCAGTGTAAGGACTGTGCTCAGGAAAATCTTGTAATTGATCGAATGCTGCTTGGTATAGACCTTGTTTAACATACAGTTGGGCTAACAATAATTGAGCATAATCATTAATGGCTTGCTGCTGGATTTGTTTGTCTGCCTTTAATTCATCAGCTGTCATTATGCTTATGTCAGTGATTTCTTTATT
Source organism: Shewanella sp. 4_MG-2023 (assembly GCF_030548015.1). Classification (NCBI taxonomy): domain Bacteria; kingdom Pseudomonadati; phylum Pseudomonadota; class Gammaproteobacteria; order Alteromonadales; family Shewanellaceae; genus Shewanella; species Shewanella sp. 4_MG-2023. The sequence continues at coordinate 210,063 of NZ_JAUORL010000002.1, read as the reverse complement.
AACATTTTTACTAGAAACTTGAGCTCGTTGTTGTGGACTCTTTTCGGTAAATAAGCTTTGCCAGAAATTCGTTTCAGTTGCTGCTAAGTTTATGTTTTTAATGCGTACCAGCAGTGTTTCTGCGCGTTGATAATCCTTTGCTTGCATCAATTGCAGTGCTTGGTTAAGCATGACGTAAGCAGATAATGCTGACTTTGCAGTTAATTCAGTATCTGCTTGGTTTGATCCCGCGGCTGACTCATCAAGTATTTTCGCTGAAGGAGTCACAGATGCAGGCCAATATGCCAATTGATGTAGGATCTGATATTGCTCAGCATATGAAGCAGGCAGTTGAGTGATATTAGCGAGGGTTTGCTGGGCAGCACTGTGTTTACCTTGCTCTATTTGTTGTTCTGACAACTGTAGTAGCGCGATAAGCTTTAGCTCATCAGCAGAGGTGGCAGTTTTATTGCCTTGTTTATCTTCGGTTGGTGGCTCAATACCTGCCAACTTATCGTCTGCTTGTTGTTGAATTAATGCTTGCTCGAACGTGGCCAACGTCTCAGTAGCTTGATGATGTAAACCGATGGATACCTGTAAGCCAGCTTCAAACAAATGGCTTTTTGCGGTATCAGCATCAAAGCGCTGTCTGTTTAGGCTAACTTGGCTTAATGCGGCGTTGTAATCACCTTCAAAATAAAAGTATAAGGCTTGGCGATAAAGTTTATTGCGCAGGTTAGCTTGCTGAGCAAGGGTTAAATTAGTTGCAGCCGTTGCATTAGCAACTTCAATTGGTTGCTTATTTAGCTCATCAGTTGAGACGTCAGTGGGCATATCAGCACTGATAACTGCAGTTGAAAAACAGCCGCTAACGATAAGCAGTATTATCGCTTTTAGCTGAGGCGTTGCTACTGCATAGCGGCTAAAGTCACGGAAAGCTTGGTTAATATTAACTGGCATAACCGTTATAAAACCCACTCTTCAACTTTCACATCTGCACGATAACTGGATTCATTATCTTCAAGTTTCAATTCCACCATCACGGTTTCATCTGTCTTTTCAAATTGATGAGTCACTGCTCTTTGTACGGTGCGACCTTCTGCATCAACACCGGTAAAAATAGCGGTAAGCTGATGCTGTCCCATTTTCAAATTGCCCATATAGACTTTTTGAATGCCGCCTTTTTCCAGTGCTCGACGTTGGCGTTGGGTATATAAAAAACCGGCTACATTTTGCTGATTAATTTTTAGCTCGACACTGTCTAGGGTAAAAAAACGTCCAATATCCACTGACACAAATACAGCTATTTGAGTGCTTGCGGGGAACAATAAGTCTTCTTCAAGAATGAATAAATCACGATTTAATTTAATGACTTGGCTTTTAATATTTTCAAGTTCGCTTGCTACCTGACTCTGACTATCAGCGCTACTATTACCATTAGTAATTGCATTAGCACTCGCGTCATTATCAGTATTGGCTAACGCGGCACTTGGCTGCATCGCACTCCAGAATACGGCTATAAATATTCCCAAAGTGAGCCATATTTTAAAATTTGTAGATGACTTAACAGTGTTACCCTGCGCTGTACCTTGTCCAGTACCTTGATCTGTGTTGTTCATATTCCTACCTTGAAAATGGGCTAAATCGCTAACATTACGCAAAATGATTAAAAGTAAACGCTATAAAAAGCGCGGATGACGTTAGCGGAAAAATTGTAAAACGGTTCGTTACCTACGCCACCATCAGCAGTGGGATCTCTAAAGTTGTTGTAGTCGAAGGTGATGTAGTCCCATTGAATACTGGCTTCTGAACGAGTATCTACAAAAGATAAGCTTTCTGGCATTAAATAAGTGACACCTAGGCCTAAGGTTAAGTCATTAAAGTCACTTAACTCTTTATCGCGGGCTAGGTAGTTTTGTGCATCTTGATAAGGGAATAAGTCACTATAAAATTCAGCTTGAGTTTGCTGGTAGTAACGCACTTTAAATTCAAGTTCTAAGAAGTCACCAATAGGGTGGCGGTATCCGAGTTCGACATCATTAGCATCAATTTCCCAGCTGTCGTTGAAGTAGCGATAATGAAAAAATAACGCCGCGCGATAGGGCAGAAAGTAGCTTGCCGATAATTTGGTTGAAAACGAGTTACGAGTCTCTGGATAGATTTCAGACTGATAGCCAACACCGGATGGGTTAGTTGTATCTATGTAGCGTACCGTACGGTATGGGTTATTGAGGTAACCTTCGTCAGCAATGGCTTCAAAGTTAAGTTGCGCGGTTAAGTTGCGAGTTAAAATTTGACTTATGCCTGCGCGAATACGGTACTGCTGGCTTTGTTCTTCAAATTGGTCATCGCCATTGCGGCGTATTTCATTATCACCATATGACACACCAAGACTTAAATTGGTTAAATCGCCAAAGGTATCTTGAGATACATTAACACTAAAGGATTGTGCGAGGTAATCGTCTTCATCACTCTGGCGGGCATTAAAGGTCATTAAGGTCTTATCGTTGAGGTATTCGACCCCAATTTGGCCTTCATGGCGCTTTTCGCTATATGGACTTGCTGTACTGAGCACATCTACAGAGGCCGAAGAAATGCTATCGAGGTAGTAGTAGCCAGTAAACGCCAATGATTCTGAGGTCTTTTTTCGAAGCAATACCGAAGGACCGTCAATTTTCATCCCGCCGCCTTCATAGCTGTGATAAAGCACATCAGCGCGATCAGGCTCTAGCACTGCTGCTAGGCTGAGTGGCGAGCAGAGAATTAATCCTGTCAGTGTGGCTGTCTTTAATAAGCACTTGAGCATCTTAGTTACAACCACAGCCACCGCCTCCAGTTCCTTCTGCTCCGCGAGCAGACTCACGGGCCTCCAATACATGCGCTACGTGCATATTGGCAATGGGGTGCCTACCAAATCGCATAATAGGATCGGCAAGGTTTTGGCGTTCATAAGGTTTTACCCAAGGTTCTATGTCTAAACTTGAGCAGCCGGATATTATGAATAGTGACGACAGGGCCGTTATGAGCATGAGCATTTTTTTGATTGGATTCATCATAGGGTTACTCTCTGATCAGCTTTTTAATCGCAGCGGCGTATTTTTTCTCGTAACCGTCTTGATAACCTAAGAACACATATCGCACTTTGCCGTCGCGATCGACAATCACAGTCGTTGGCATGGCTTTTACATCGTAGGTCTCAGATAGGCTGTTTGTTTCGTCAAAAAAGATGTCAAAACTTAAATTAAGATCGGCTAGAAAGTCTTTACCTGCTTGGTTTTCTTGCTCAACATTGACGCCCCAAACGGCAACGCCTAAATCTCGATATTTGTCTTCAAGCTTTTGCAGTACTGGCATCTCTTTTCTACAAGGTCCACACCAAGATGCCCAGAAGTTAATCAGGATGATATTGCCGCGCTGCTCAGAGAGTTTAAGGTTCTCACCTTGCATGTTTTTTAAGGTGAAATCTGGTGCCATATCGCCTTCTGATAACGCATTGGCTTGAATCGATACACTTAAAGTAAATAGGGTAAACAGGGCAATGAACCCACGCTTAAATAACATCATTGATAATCCTTTTTTTCTTACTATTTAATTTTTGTTTAACTCTTTTTCGAGCTAGGTTGTGACCAACGGCTATAGATTAAAAATAAACAGCAATACCGGTAGAAAAGGTTAAATTGTGCGTCGTTTTTGATGAGCCTGTTATTTGAGTGTCAAAGATGTAGTCACTCATCGCCAGATCCCATGCAACCCAGTCATTGAGAAAAACACGGTAGTTAGCGGTTAAGTTCACCGTAAATTGTTCATCACCGGCAAACTCAGTGTTACCACCACCGACTTCAATGGAGAACACACTGTTAAAGACTAAATCTTCACTGAAAAATATTTCACCAGGCAGAAGGTTATAACCAATATTGAGGCCGTAGTAGGTCATTTCGCGCTCTTCATCTGTCAGTAAAGGCGCGGTATGAGCAAGCTTCTCAAAACTGGTATATCCGCCTTCAGCGACTGCATATCTGCCTTTGACATAAAAGTGTTCACTGATGTGATACCCCAGATGTGCACTAATCCAAGGGCTATTTTCAAAGTCCTCAATTGACATCAAGCCACCTTGAATACCGACCTCGAAATTTTCGGTATCCAATACATCATCGAGTACTTCGCGGCGCTCAACATCGGCTTTAACTCCGACGGTATTTGATTGGCTAGCTTCAGCTGAAAGTGCAATGGCGCTATAGCCCATGCCTAAAGTGACGATACTTAGGGTTAAACAAGATTTAATTGCGTTTTTTACCATGGTATTAATGCTTATTTTTGTTGTTATCGCTGTTTTCATCATTGCCTTCATTATTCCCATGCCCATTAGAAAAAGACGCTAAAGCCGACTTTCCAAGATTGAAGTTGTTCATTTTCATCTCTGTCGGTTAAGGCCAACGAGAGTTTATATTCGGCGCGTAAGATAAAGTTACGTGCGAGATGGTATTTAACCCCAGCCGCTGCACTCATTAAGGTGCTTTGACGTGATTCAGAATCCGCGATAACACTGTGAGGCTTAGTGTTGATAATGCCGCCACCTATGCCAATGTAAGGGACCAAGGTAAATTCAGGAAAAGGATGGCTGTTAAGCATGGCTTCAAATAAGTCACTATCAGAAATGCTACCTAAGGCTTTACCTGCAGATATTTCAGCACTAAAAACAGGGGTGAAAACATAGCCTAAGTGCACGTTATAAAAGTTAGCGCCTTCAAGGTCGCCATACATTACGCCCGATTCCCAGTCTCTTTGCATAAAGGCTTCAGTGCCAATGACATGCTGGTTAACCGCTTCACCATGTTGGCTGAGTCCGCGTAAGTCATCTTCATGAAACCAACCTTCAATGCCACGCTTATCACGGACTTTGAGCCAAGATGTTCGTTTGAGTAGTACACTGACCTGTTCATGTTGCTCAACAACATGTACGACGGGATAGCCTGCACTTGGGCCTGAATGAAGCTCAACAAAGGGAACATCAATGGTTAACTGCGCCGCCGAGGATTCAGCGTGAGCAAGGTTGGAGTTCAATAACGTTAAACAGAGTAATGTACCTGCCAACATGAATTTGAATGGGCAGGCGAAATTAAACATAGTTTCCTTTTTGTAACATCATCAGTCCTTGTTTATTGTTGTTTTTATTTGGCTTTTAACTTTGTTGTTATCAAGGTTTTTCTTATCAAGCCGTCTCTTACCAAGGTTGCTCTTATTATGGCGGCTGTTATCAAAAGTCTTTTCGACTAATCTTGAGCGTAAAAAGGGGTGTTGTAATACTGAGCCCCAATATCTATCCATTCGCTTAATAATTTAAGTTCGTCGGCTGTCAGCATATTTTGATGGGTTTCATCATTCATGGTATTAAAAAACCTGCTACTGGCTCTGGCACCATTAGTCGAGATAATTGCTGGTACATTCACTGTGGTTAATACAGGAATTGGATTACCTTCGGCATCGAGTATCAATTCACCATCGGCATCCAGTTGATAAACCACGTTACCATCGGCATCTAGCACTTCGACTAGTTTGTCGATAACGATCCCATCCACTTCTTCTTGTTCGACATCATTAAAAAATAACTCACGATAACTCGTTAGGTGAGCGATTTGATCTATTGATGGAGCTGCAATCAATTCAAGCTGACCAGCTGGCACCTGGGCAAGGTTATTATCATCGACATTGCTATGGCACACGGTGCAAGTGTTATCCGCAAGGACCTCTAAGGTGTCTTCGTCTATGGCTAAACGAGGTAAATCCCAAAGGGGCTGAATATGTTCTTCATAGTTGATTTGAATGCGGCAATATGGGGTCCAATTATTAAAACATTCACTGCCATTTGGTGCAGGGGTTGTTAAGTTTTCATAACTCAGATTCATACTCGGGTTTGGCGCTGAGATAGCTGGATTAGTCCAAATATCATCGTAACGTAGGCTCGCTGATAGCTCTGCAATGCCATTGACCATGGCATCGGCCTGCGCCATGGTTTGACCTTGTATTGGAATAATATTGCTGCTGGCATTAGGGTATGCAGAGCCACCAATCGCCCCTGTGTTAATGCTGTCTGCTTGGGCATCATAACGGCCATGAGGTAATTGGCTGTTAGCCGTGTGACAACCCATACATTGCAGGGTTTCACCGGCTTGTAAACTTATCCATTGGCTGTGGCGACCACCAATGCGTTGGCCGTTGCTATCTAAGACACTGATGGCCAATGGCACATTTGCAGGGACTTTAATTTTCACTGAGCCGTCTGGCTGAATTGGGGTGTAGCCAATAACTTCGCGCATTAATTGATTTCGGCTGCGGCCAAAATCGGTATTGGCAATATCTCGAACTTCATCAGGTGGCATAGGTACGCCGCGGACGACTTTTAAAAAGCGCGCTGGTAATTCACTGGCTGGGGTTAATGAAGGATCGCTTAATCGACTAATACCGCCTTGATTACTGCTGCTGTCTTGACCATCAAAATCATATACGCTGCGAATGTGAATTGCCGCAGCGAGTTCTTGGTGCAACTGTGGATCAAGTTCATTACCAATCACTTGATCGGCGATAAAGGCTTTAGGTTGCGATGAAGGCTGCATCACTAACGCTTCAGTAATCACTTTACCTTCTTCGCTATTGGCGACTAACTGCTGAGTACCGTCGGCATCGTTAAGTAGCCAAAGCTCATATAAGGGATCGGCAAGTGTTAAAGTTTGATCCAGTAACTGTTCATCAGTTAATTGACCACATGCACGGATTTGTTCTTCAACAACAACCCGACAAAGATCCCAACTCAATAAATAACGTTGGCTGTTATCAGGTAATGGATATAAATGAGTTAAGCGCCCAGAAGGAGATAGCGCGTCTGCGAAGTTAAATTTAAAATCAAAACTGAGCGGTAAATCGCTTATGGCATTGTTAGTTGTGTTGTCGGTTTCGCCCGATACCGCAGTGGCTTGCTGGTTATCAATATACTCATCGATATTGATTGTCACAGGCCTTTTTTGATAACTAATTTCATCCTGTGATGACAGCAGCATTAGTATATTGCCATTTGGTAATTGCTGCGGTTTAACAAACTCAATTTGTTCATCTTGCTCATCGAGAGTCATTTGATGAGAATGCCAGCCGAACATTAATTCATTCTCAGTGCCATCTGGATTCATTTTGTAGAGGTTAATACCATGGTCGCTACCCATGTCATCCCAACGGCTATAGAGGATTTGTCCATCTTGCAATACCAGTGGGTAGAAATCATGACTAAGATTGAAGGTCAGTTGCTCAATACCGCTACCATCATCGTTCATTAAATGGATGTTGAACGTTTCGTTATCGCGGCTTTCATCGAGAGCGGTGTATTGCGGTTTACCTTCATCGAGTAAAATGGCTCGTGATAAGCGCTGGCGGGTTGAGGCAAATATAATCCGTCCATCAGGGAGAAAGGATGCCATCAAGTCATCACCTTGTTCGGCAGTCGTATCACTGTCTATTAATCGGGTCAGTGATTGGTCAGATAATTGGTAACGCCATATATTCCAACTTGGTTGTTCATCTTCGTCGGCATCAGCAATTTCTGGCGCGCGAATAGAGACTAAAAATTGTTGACCATCATCAGAGACTGATAAATCACGAATATCTATGCGTTGGATAGTGTCAGGATCTTCGGTGATTAAATCGGCAAAAAGTTCGGCGGTGATATTGGTAACGGGTGAGTCAGTAAACGCATTTCGTTTTACAAATAATTGTGCGCCAGGATTAAATTGGCTTGGGTTTCTACTTTGAAAACTAGCGGATTCTGGGTTGTCATCACTGGGCTGGGTAATGAGATCGCGCTGAATGTAAACCACAGGGTATTCAACTAAAACAGGATCAGGCTGTTCATCCTTAAGCGCGGTATCCGTGTTACAACCGCTAACAAGAAGAAACGCCATTAATGCTTGATAACTAAAAGCTTTATAGCCTAAAACTTTATTGTCAAAAGTTTTACGGCCTAATCCCTTTAAGCCGAAAAATGGCTTCATTTATTACCCTTAATATATAATTGTTATTATTGTTATCGTTACATGGTTAAAACGTAATAACTCTTGACATTATTGCCGCCTAGTCTCAGTGTTTCAATACTTTTTAATAAAAATTATTTTGCCAAGTAAAAAATAAAGTTAACAAAAATAAAAACAACAAGCTTTATGATTCCCGAAATACTTATCATTGTCTGCGTTTTTATAACTCTGCCGCTTAAGGCGTTTGTTGGCTGAAATAACGACAAGGAGACAGTATGAAGAGGCAACTTTGTACGGTGAAAAGTCAACGATTTTCAAATAAATTCAATGTGCTAAGAACGCAATTAAGACTGAATAAAACCCGAGCCTTTTTGCATAAATTAACACTAGGTTCAATAATTGTTTTTGCTCCTTTGTCTCATGCTGGGACGTTAGAGCAAGCAAAGCAATTACATGATCGTATCGCCGGTGTTCCCGCATCTGAACAAACCCTCAATGATATAGCGCAATTACTCGACGATAGTAAACCGATAGAAGCGGCTTATTTAGCAATGGAAACCCCAGCTTTTTATTCCACGACTTTAAAATTGTTCGCCACCCCCTGGACTAATATCGATCAAGACAGTTTTGCACCACTAAATGATTACAGTGCAACTGTAATTGGTGCGGTACGAGATGACGTTGATTTCAGGCAGGTACTGCAAGCCGATATGGTGTATGTGGGGAAGAACAGCCTTAATTTACCAGCCTATAGCACCAGTAATAACCAACATTACCAATCATTAGAAGATCAGTTTATTGATTTAAAAGATGGCTTGGAGCGAACCAGTCAGTCTAGCTTAAATGGTTTGCCAAGTGATGCTACAGCAGGCGTTCTAACCAGTAGAGCGGCTGCCAAAGCATTCTTTTATTTAGGTACAAACAGAGCCATGGTGCGTTTTACCTTAATGAATCATTTGTGCACTGATTTAGAGCCCCTAAAAGATAATACCCGTTCACCCGATAGAATCCGCCAAGATGTTAGCCGCAGCCCTGGTGGCGATAGTCGCTTATTTATCAATAACTGTTTAGGTTGCCACAGTGGCATGGATCCATTAGCTCAAGCGTTTGCATTTTATCAATATGATTTTAACCTTGAAGCCGATCCGGTTGGTGATAATGGGGCTATTGCTTACAACCAAAGTGGCCAAGTTGATCCCGATACAGGCACCAGGGTGCAAGGTAAATACCATATTAACTCGACCAGTTTCCCTTACGGTTATGTCACTGAAGATGATGAATGGCATAACTATTGGCGTGAGGGGGTTAACCAAAAGCTTGGCTGGGATGAAACCCTTGAAGGTAAAGGCTTTGGTGCTAAGTCATTAGGTGAGGAGTTTGCTAATAGCCAAGCTTTCGCTCAATGCCAAGTAAAGAAAGTATTTAAAACCGTGTGCTTACGAGATGCAGAGTCCAATGAGGATATTAACCAAATTGCGGCGACCACTGAGTCTTTTCAACAAAACTCATATCAACTTAAGCGTGTATTCGCTGAAGTTGGCAGCTACTGCATGGGAGAGTAACGGTGAAATTATCTCAAAAAACCTTATCTAGCCTCTCGGTGCTGAGTTTATGTTTAACCCTCACGGCATGTGGCGGCGGTGACGTAGAAAGTAATCCGCCTCAACAGCAAGAACCAGACTCTGGCGTGTATACCGGTCCTGCACCTGCCACTGAAGACATTCAAAAATATAAAGTCTCATTGTGGGATAATATCTCAACCCAAAATCGCTGTGGAGCCTGTCATACAGAAGGAAATCAAGCGCCATATTTTGCCAGTCGAGAAGACGTTAACGACGCGTATGCAGCGACGAATCCGCTGGTTGACTTAACTGATCCTGCTTCATCTCGCTTAGTTGAAAAAGTGGCTGGTGGCCATAATTGTTGGCTAGACAGTGATAGTGCCTGTGGTGAAACCATGACTTCGTGGATCAAATTGTGGTCAGATGAACGGGTCAGTAGCGCCAATACAATTGAGTTAACTGCGCCAGTCATTCGAGAGCCAGGTTCAAGCAAAAGTTTCCCAGATGACAGTGCGCTATTTAGCCAACATGTTTACCCCATTGTTAGTCAGTACTGCGTTGATTGTCATAACGAAGGAGCGACTTTTGCTCAGTCACCTTTCTTTGCAAGTAACGATATAACTCAAGCTTACGAGTCGGCTAAAAATGTCATCAACATCGATGAGCCATCTCAGTCTAGATTAGTGGTTCGTTTAGGCAGTGAGTTTCATAACTGTTGGACAAATTGCCAAGAAAATAGCAATGAAATGCTTGCTGCTGTTACAGCGATGAGTGATGCAATTGCTGTCGATGAAATTTCACCAGAAATGGTGGTGTCTAAATCACTACGATTAACGGATGGTATTACCGCTTCAAGTGGTGGTCGATTTGAAACGGATGTCATTGCCTTATACCAGTTCAAAACTGGCGAGGGTTCTACTGCATACGATACCTCTGGTATCGCGCCAGAAGCGAATTTATCGCTGACGGGTGATGTTGAATGGCTCGGCAGTTGGGGCTTATCTTTTACTAATGGTAAAGCGCAGGCCAGTACCGCCAACAGTAAGAAACTCCATGATTTAATCACCTCTACTGGTGAGTTTTCAGTTGAAGCTTGGGTAACACCAAATAATGTCACCCAAGAAGGGCCTGCAAGAATCGTCACTTATTCAGCAGGTGATGATGCACGTAACTTCACATTAGGCCAGAGCCAATATAACTATGACTTTATGCTGCGCACTGAAGCTTCAAGCACCAATGGCGAACCAGCCTTAAGTTCGCCAGATGCCGATGAAGTGTTGCAAGCGACACTGCAGCATGTGGTATTAACTTATAACGCTACAGAAGGGCGAAAAATTTACGTCAATGGTAACTTAATTGAAGTGGCTGATGAAGATATTGCGCCGTTGGCATCTTGGGATGACAGCTTTGCGTTGATTTTAGGACGAGAGGCTTCAAACCAACATGTCTGGCAGGGTGATATTCGTTTGTTGGCGATTTATAACCGCGTACTAGAGCAAGAACAAATCAGCCAAAACTATGATGTTGGTGTAGGTGAGAAATTCTTCTTGCTGTTCTCGGTAAGTCATTTAATTGATTTACCCAATACCTATGTGATGTTTGAAGTCAGCCAATTTGATAATTACAGCTATTTATTTACTGGCGCTTCATTGGTGAATATCGATGGTACGCCAGTGGCTGAAGCATTTGATATGCGTTCAGTTCGTATCGGGATTAATGGTAAAGAAAGTGCCCAAGGACAAGCTTATTCTAACGTCGATTTAGCCATTGAAAGCGGTCAGGCGTTAGCTGAACCTATGTCGCTGTCTGCATTAGGCACTATTATTGGTCTCGAAAAAGGTGCCAGTCAGGATGAGTTTTTCCTCACTTTTGAGCAAATCGGTGAACATGAAAATGTGGTTGTGCCTGGCGTGATAATCACACCTGATGAGTTACCAGCAAATACCGAAACCGCGCAAATAGGCTTAAGAAACTTTGCTGAAATTAACCACTCAATGAGTGAGTTAACTGGTGTACCTCAGCAAACAACCAAAGTGTTTGATACCTATGGGCTAGTAAAAAGCCAACTGCCGAGTGTCGAAAATATCGATACCTTTATTTCTGCACAGCAAATGGGGGTGACGCAACTGGCAATTGCCTATTGCGATGTCGCCATTGATGACGATAGCTTACGCAGCGCTTGGTTCCCTGATATTGACTTCACGCAAGAGCCAAACGTGGCATTAAGCAGCGCAGAAAGACCTAACTTGCTCAACCCGTTAATTGGTCAACTTATGCCGCTGAATTTATCGAGTCAGCCTGATGCTAACTTGGTTTATAACGAGCTGGATTCACTAGTCAGTAATTTGTCTGTGTGTGGCACAAACTGTAATGCAGAGCGAACCCAAACTATTGCTAAAGCCTCATGTGCAGCAGTGTTGGCAAGTGCTGTGATGTTGATTCAATAGGAGCGTAATGATGATAAAAATACCCACACAGATCACCACGTTTCCAATATTGAATATCGACAATCAAGCGGCGGCAAAAAAGAGTTTAAAAGGACTTCAACATGACTAAACGTACTCATCTTCACCCTGACAGTCCTTTATTGTTTTCCGATCATCGTAAACCCATGACTCGGCGTGAGTTTATCTCAACGGGCCTGGCAAAAGGTGGCCAAGCGGTCGCGGGTTTATCATTAATGAGCATGTTTGCTAACCCAAACCAAGCCAATGCTGCGTTGTCTTCTGACCTAGAAGCACTGCGAGACTCATGCGGTATTAGCGTACAAGGGGCGGGTAAAATTCCGTTTATTAGTTTCGATTTAGCGGGCGGCGCCAATATTGCTGGCTCAAATGTGCTGGTTGGTGGCGCAGGAGGTCAGCAAGATTTCTTATCGACAGCTGGCTATAACAAGCTGGGTTTACCTGGTGATATGGCACCATCGATTGCAAACCCTGATGTTGGTATATCTGATTTTATTAACACTGATTTAGGGCTCGCGTTCCACTCTGATTCAGCGTTTTTACGTGGCATATTGGAAAAGGTTTCAGCCGATACCGCATCACGGATTAATGGTGCGGTGATCCCTTGTCGTTCTGATAACGATACAGGTAATAACCCACATAATCCTATGTATGCTATTGCGGCGGCTGGTGCTAACGGCTCGCTGATGCCACTCATTGGCTCGCGCAGCACTGACTCTGGTGGCAACTCAATGGCAGCGGCTAATTTTGTCGATTTGAGCATGCGACCAACTAAAATCGATCGACCGTCTGATGTGACTGGGCTTGTGGATGTGGGTGATTTGTTTAACTTGTTATCTCAGCGCGATGCCGTAACCGTAATGGAAAGCATCCAGCGCATTAGCGCCCAGAAAATGGCTTCGGTGAACACTCAAGTAACTCGTGATGATGTGATTAAAGACTTAGTCAATTGTGGCTATGTGAAAAGTGCTGATTTAGCCGATCGTTTTGGTGATCCTTCGACGCTTAACCCTGTGTTAGATCCTGACATTGTGGGCCCAAGCGGTATCTTTACCATTAATGAATTTGATTCAGAATCAGAGTTCCAAAAAACCGCTTCTATTATGAAGTTGGTGGTCAATGGATTCTCTGGTGCTGGCACTGTCACTATGGGTGGTTTTGACTATCACACAGGTGAGCGTGGTACCGGTGAGTTACGAGATTTACGCGCAGGGCGTTGTATGGGCGCATGTTTGGAATATGCCGCTCGTCGCAATCAACCTTTGATGATGTATGTATTCAGTGATGGCTCGGTTGCCAGTAATGGCCGCATCGATGACTCAATGGAAGGACGAGGCAAGGGCGAATGGACGGGAGATAACTCGTCAACAGGTGCATCTTTCTTCTTGGTGTATAACCCAGCGGGTAAGCCACAATTAATGGGCGCAAGTGCTGATCAAATGGCACAAAACCAACAAATCGGCTTTATGCGCTCTGATGCCTCAGTGGATACCGCATCAGCTCCATCGGCAAATAACGTGAACTTGCTGGTGGATACGGTGTTGCTTAACTACATGGCACTGCATGGTGAACAAGGCCAGTTCAATATGGTGGCACCAAGACAAGGTTTGGGGAACAGTGCGATGTTAGATTCGCTAACAGCGTTTCAGCCGATAGTTTGATTAAAATATAAGTTTATTTTGCTGGTTAAATTGAAAGGCTCAGAGGTTTTCTCTGAGCTTTTTTGTTTTTATATTTGTTTTTATATTTGTTTTTAAATTTAACTAAAATCAGAATCAAAGTCGTGGCGCTTCGCCCACACCCGACGAAAGGGAAACAACAGCATTTCCCTTCTCGACATCCCTTGCCGCCCCAACGAAATTACTCTTTCAAAGCGAGTAAGCTTCATGCTTATTCGAAAATAGCTAACGCTTCCGATAGGCCATCCATGGCCAAACGAAAGCTAGCCTGACGTCCTGTCAGGCTTACGCCATTTTCTTCAACACATTTCAGCAATTTCAATGGGGAACATCAAGCCTGCAACTTCGGTTGTAGTTCCAAATTTTTTTGAAGTTAATTTTATTTGTTTTTTAATGCTTTTGATCTCCTTTGAATATTCAATTCGAATTGAGGTAAGTAAGAAAATCGCGTGAGTCCAGACAGGGATGTCTGGCTAGCTTTCGAGGGGAAGGGACGCCCCATCGGAAGCGTTAGCGATTTTTGCAGCTTAGTGAGGCAGGCTCAAAATATAGGCTAAAGCTGGATGATTCTCCGTTGGAAATTTTGCTTTTTAAATTTCGCCGGAGCGGCGAGGGTGATGCAAGAGGGAGTTGCCGTCCACTCCCTTTTGCTCTGGTGTGGGCGAAGCGCCACGATGTTGAACTTAACCCAAACGAAGTTTGGAAATTAAGCAATCAAATATGGATACTCGTTTATTTAATATAACTTTGATAGAGTGCTTATTAATCAATAGCTTTGCTTTAGTAAGCTATAAATGTTTAGTTCAATAAATGTGTACAATACAAATGTTAGTAATACAAGGAAGTGTATGAAGTTAATCGACTATTCTCAATATTCAATTGATGAGCTATTAGACGTAAAAAGGAGCATTGACCCTAATAGTGAAAATTTTGAGTCTTTGCTGAATGAGTTATCTAGCAGAAAGGAAGAAGTTGCAGCTCATCAAGTTAAAGCAAAACAGAAAGAGCTTAATATTGCTGAAAATAGAGTGCTAATCATTGGCTACCTTCAAGTGATAGCTGCACTTGCAATTACAATAACCTATTTTTTGTCAGTATTTGATGGTACTGCATCCCTATTAAGTACTATGGTTACGGTAGTCTTAGTCGTTCTAAATATTGTGGCTGGTATAACTGCAATCAGAGAAAAGTATAAGTACTATTGGCTTTCAATTCTCAATCAAGCTCTACAAATTCCCAATATTGCAATTGGAACCATTTCTGCTAAATACTCAGGCCTTGGCGGAGCATATGTTTCAATCCATTTAGCCCCTCAGGTTTCCCTTGGTGTTGATGCATCATTCAGTCCAGGCTTCGCTCTTTATCAATATACAGCCTCAATGCAATCACAATTCATATCTATAGATATACTGGCAATTATCTTTCTAGGTGCATTGATAACCGTCAGTGAAGGCAAAAGTACTGCTGACACACATGAGCCTCCTGCCGCACAGTAGCCGAGGCTAACTGATTTGACCGCTGCAGCATTCAAATTCAAATCAAGTAAGATTTGTCCCTACAAATAAGTAGGGGCAGAAAAACTAAGCAAATGCCATTAACCCATCACTTATCTAATCCTGTTGTAGTCCCTCTGATACATGTAACGTCTGTTGATTATCAATAATAATCGCTTCGTATTCTGGCAATTGGTTAATCAGCGTCATGCCTTGTTGTAAGCCTTTTACAAATACGGCTGTTGATAAGGCATCAACGTAAGTTGAGTCTTTACCAATGATGGACACGCTGACCACTTTTCTGGCCGAGTCGCCGGTTTTAGGATTAATGATGTGGTGGTAGCGCACGCCATCTTCGATGAAGTAACGCTCGTAATCACCTGATGTTGAAATTGACTCGTTAGCCAGTGGTAATTGCACCGCTGTTTTTTCAGCGGCTCTAGGGTGCTTAATACCGACAAACCATGGGCGGCCGCGTCTGTCACCGAGCAGTCCTGTATCACCACCTGCGCTGACTAAGGCGTGCTTAATACCTGCAGCTTGTAAAATGGCTAAGCATTGCTTAACGGCATGTCCTTTAGCTATTCCGCCTAAATCAATCCGTACATCTTGGTTTTTAAAACGAACACTAGATTGTGATTTGTCTAAGGTTACTGCGCGGTAATCTATAGCTTCGAGGGCTTGGTTTATCTCGGGTTTCGCTGGCTTTTGTCCTTGGCGGTAATCGTATTGATAACCAATTGAGGCGTAAGTGATATCAAATGTACCGTTTGTCAGCTCAGCAATCTTGTGTGAATCAAGCAGCAAATCAAACAGTTCTTGATTAATGACAACTGCCTCTTTCCCTGCCAGTTGGTTGATTTTGCTTAATTCGCTGTCTGCTTTATAAGGACTCATTAATCGGTCGATGCGATGCATTTCTTGTTCGACAGCGATGATGAGGTTATCTGCAGTTTGTTTTTCATTTGACTCTGTATTCTTCTCTGCTTCTGAAAGCCAAAATTCAACATGAGCTTGGGTCCCCATGACTTCAAAGCTCTTTTGATGCCACTGCGCAGTGACTTGAGTGGATAAGATTAGGCCAACAAAACACAGTGAGATTAATGAGAAAGGCTTAAACATGGGTAATGACTTATTGTTGAATTATTTTTATAGCCAATAGGGTACTGAGTTATGGGTTATTAATCTAGATTGATTTATGCCAAATAACAGCCAATAAAAAACGCACTCGATTGAGTGCGCTTTTTCGATGTCGGTGCTAAGTCGAAGACCTAACTCAAAGACCTAAGCCAGATACCTTAAGTCAGCGACTAATTCAAATAATTGATTAGTGACGGAACATCGCAGAAATAGACTCTTCATTGCTAACACGACGGATCGCTTCAGCAAGTACTGCTGACATTGTTAGCTGAGTTACCTTTTCAAGTTTAGCGATCTCAGGGCTTAATGGCACAGTATCGGTAACGATAACTTCATCGATAACTGATTCAGCGATATTTTTCGCAGCATTGCCAGAAAATACCGGGTGAGTTGCATAAGCGAATACACGGTTAGCACCATGTTCTTTTAACGCTTCTGCCGCTTTACATAAAGTACCACCAGTATCGATCATGTCATCAACAATAATACAGTCACGGCCTTGAACATCACCAATGATATGCATTACTTGAGCTACGTTCGCTTGTGGGCGACGCTTATCGATAATTGCTAAGTCAGAATCATCAAGTAGTTTAGCTACAGCGCGAGCACGTACTACACCACCAATGTCTGGAGAAACAACAACTGGGTTATCAAGTTGCTTGCCTAACATATCTTCTAGCAGTACTGGGCTACCGAAAACGTTATCAACAGGCACATCAAAGAAACCTTGAATTTGCTCAGCGTGAAGATCGCAAGTTAATACGCGGTCAACCCCAACACTTGATAAGAAGTCTGCAACAACTTTAGCAGTAATAGGTACACGAGCACTACGAACACGACGATCTTGACGAGCGTAACCGAAGTATGGAATTACTGCGGTAATACGACCAGCAGATGCACGGCGAAGCGCATCAACCATAACGATAAGTTCCATTAGGTTGTCGTTGGTCGGTGCACAAGTCGATTGGATGATGAATACATCAGCACCACGTACGTTCTCATTGATTTGAACACTGATTTCACCGTCGCTGAAACGGCCTACTACTGCATCGCCAAGTTTGCAAAATAAACGGTCGGCTATTTTTTTGGCTAGTTTAGGGGTAGCGTTACCAGCAAAGAGCTTGATATCGGGCACTTTATGAACCTCAGGTGTTGGCTTTAAGTTAGTGGCTAAAAATGTGACTTAAGGATGTTGTCATCAATAAGCAAAAAACATTTCTAGAAGGTATTTGTTAATCTTGGTTTAAACGTGTCATCAAAGGTGACAGGTTTAAGCCTTTAGCAACAAAGCCGCTCATGGTCGTTGGCAGGTGTGCCAACGCGTCTAGCGCCGATTGTTGCTGTTCGAATTCACCGAAGACGCATGCGCCAGTTCCGGTCATTCTTGACGGCGCATATTCTACCAGCCAGCTTAAGGCATTGGCAACTTGGGGGTGCTTTTCTGTGACAAGTTTTTGGCAATCATTTGACCAATTTTGCTGCATTAAAGTATCGATTGCTAATTTAGGTGTATCGCGAGTTAAGTCTGGCGCTTGGAAAATTGCTTGGGTTGACACATGGACTTCAGGCACTATGACTAGGTAGTATAACTCTGCTGGTTGCACTGCAATAAGCTGTTCACCAATACCTTCAGCGAAAGCAGCAAAACCATTAATAAAAACAGGGACATCCGCGCCAAGTTCTAGGCCGATTTTTACTAGGGTTGCATGGGGTAAATCAAGCCCCCACAACTTATTTAATGCCACTAATGTGGTGGCCGCATCAGATGAACCACCACCTAAACCGCCACCCATAGGCAAGTTTTTACGTAACCAAATTTGTGCGCCGCCCTGATAATTGCAATATTCTTGTAAAGATTTTGCGGCCTTTAGAATTAAGTTATCTTTTTCTGCGACAACTTTTGATAATTCTGAATGCAAGCTTATTTGTTTCGACTCAGTCGTCTGAAAATCTAAATAGTCACATTGGTCAATAAACTGAAACAGGGTTTGAAGCTCGTGGTAACCATCGGCTCGTTGGCCGGTAATATGCAAAAATAAATTGAGCTTTGCAGGAGCTGGCCATTCAGTGGAGATTGCCAAATTGTCTTTATTTGTTGTCATGTAAAAGCCATTCAAGTGGTTTTGTCATTTTGAGTCGAAGTGCCTATATAAGTACTTATATAACAGCGCATCATCAATAGCCGATAAACCAATATCGATTAGTTATTGGTTTGTGCTAGATTGGTTGTTAGCGCTTGCCATTGATTTATCTGTATTTTTATTTGTACATCAGCGCGATTGATTTGCAGTAATCTGGGCAGCTTAGCACCGCTTTGTTGCTGATAACTCATAAAGCTTACCAGCCAATCCCCGCCATTATCAGCACTGCTAAAACGTTTGATGCTGCCATCTGGATTATATTCTAGCACTTCATCATCAGGGGCGACTTGACCTGTGATCCAAAGCGGTAATTTATTAATGGGAATGGTCATGCCGCTGACGCGGTAGATTAGCCGCTCAGGGTTGTTGTCTGTGTAAGTTTTATCTTGAATGTCTAAACTGGCTAGGCCATTTTCAGACTTAAGTGACAATACAGTTGTGCCAATCATGGTGGTAAGGGTCAATTCATCGCGATCATATTGGCTGCTTTGATCGTGCAACCAAAATAAGTTGGTGCTAAATTTATCGCTGCTAGAACGAAAAGCCAGTTTACCTTGTAATTCCCATGCTTGGGCGTCACTGGGGTGCTTTACCTGTGTTTCTGAAAGCGTGTGCGGCGGACGAATAGAACAAGCCGTTAACAATAAACAGCTCATCAACAGTAAGTGTTTTAGGTAAGTTGTTAAAATTCGCAAAGGGACTCACTGGGATAAAAAAGCGATAAGGCATGATACTGGGCAATAAGCTGATTGTAAAAATGCTTTTATAAATAAAACTGATTTGATTAATTATTACTCCTATACTAGACAATATTAGCTAATGTAGATATACATAGCCCTGTTTTTCTTGGTGTATTTTGTCAAATGATGGATGATTTTGTTAACAAGATAGAATTATTAGAAAAAAAATAGATAATTATTCCGTTTTGTTAAGCCAATTGTGTTTTTAGTTTTACCAATTAAGTAGAATGACCTAATTAATGATCCTGCGAAGAACTTAAAACGAGTCACATGAGCCTAGTAGCAATCGGAATAAATCATAAAACCGCCACGGTCGATCTTCGAGAGAAAGTCGCCTTTTCACCGGATAAGATTCACGATGCGATGAAGAGTCTAGCTAGTCGAACTAGCTCGGGTGAATCCGTGATCGTGTCAACCTGTAACCGTACAGAACTTTATTGCAACAACGGCACTAAAGAAGACATAATCGAATGGCTAGAGGATTATCACAATCTTAGTCATGATGATCTCATGCCTTGTATTTATAGCTATGAGGATCAGGAATGCGTTAAACACTTAATGCGCGTGTCTTCAGGCCTAGATTCTCTAGTATTAGGTGAGCCACAAATTCTTGGGCAAGTTAAACAAGCCTTTGCGAAAGCTAAAGAGGCAGGCACAACGGCAGTTACTATTGACCGTTTGTTTCAAAACACCTTTTCAGTGGCTAAAAAAGTGCGTACTGAAACCGAAATTGGCGCCGCCGCGGTGTCAGTGGCGTTTGCCGCTGTCAGCATGGCCAAACATATTTTCTCATCACTAAGTACCACCAATGTATTATTGATTGGCGCTGGAGAAACCATTGAATTAGTTGCCAAGCATTTAAAAGACAATGAGGTTGCCGGTATTGTGGTGGCTAACCGAACGGTTGAGCGTGCACAGGCGATGTGTGAAGAGTTTGATGCAACGGCAATTACGCTGCAACAAATACCAGACTATCTACCTAAAGCCGATATCGTGATATCCTCTACCGCCAGTCCATTGCCTATATTAGGTAAGGGCATGGTCGAAAAGGCACTGAAACAACGTCGTCATCAACCCATGCTATTGGTTGATATTGCAGTTCCTCGTGATATAGAAGCAGAAGTTGGCGAATTAGACGATGCTTTCCTTTATACTGTGGACGATTTACACAGCATCATTGAACAGAACATGGCTTCACGTAAAGAAGCCGCCGAGCAGGCAGAAGTAATTGCCGATGAACAATCTCATATCTTTATGGAATGGGTGCGTTCGTTAGAGTCTGTAGACAGTATTCGAGAATACCGAAGCCAAAGTTTGGCAATTAAAGATGAATTAGTAGAGCGCGCCTTGAACAAATTAACTCAAGGTGGTGACAATGAACAAGTGATTTTAGAGCTAGCCAATAGGCTAACCAATCGCTTAATCCATGCACCGACACAAGCGTTAACTTCTGCTAGTCGTCAAGGGGACTTGAATACCTTAGGCCAATTACGTGTCACGCTTGGTTTGGATAAAAATTAAGGTAATAAAGCTAAATGAAAGAGTCGGTTATTCGCAAGCTGGAAGGCTTGCTTGAACGTAATGAAGAAGTATTGGCATTACTGAGTGATGCACAAGTTATTGCGGATCAAGACCGCTTTCGCGGCTTATCAAAAGAATATTCTCAGTTAGAAGATATTGTAAAAAGCTTTAAAGCGTTTCAAGAGGCTCAAGCCGATCTTGAGTCAGCGCAAGAAATGCTTACTGAAGATGACGCAGAAATGCGTGAAATGGCTCAAGAAGAAATTAAAGCAGCCAAAAAAGCCATTGCAGAACTTGAAGATGAATTACAAATCTTATTGCTTCCAAAAGATCCAAATGACGACCGTAATGCCTTCGTAGAAATCCGTGCCGGCGCCGGTGGTGATGAAGCCGCTATATTCGCGGGTGACTTATTCCGCATGTATTCACGTTTTTGTGAGTCGAATAAGTGGCAAATGGAAATCATGAACGCCAACGAAGGTGAGCATGGTGGCTTTAAAGAATTAATCGTTCACGTAACTGGTGAAGGCGTTTACGGTAAATTGAAATTTGAATCTGGCGGACACCGTGTTCAACGTGTACCAGAAACTGAATCCCAAGGTCGTGTACATACCTCAGCCGTTACCGTGGTTGTATTACCAGAAGTGCCAGAAGCAGAGCAGATTTCAATTAATCCAGCAGATTTAAAAGTCGATACCTTCCGCGCATCTGGCGCAGGTGGTCAGCACGTCAACAAAACCGATTCAGCCATTCGTATTACTCACGTACCGTCAGGTATTGTGGTGGAATGTCAGGATCAACGCTCGCAACATAAAAACCGTGCCCAAGCCATGAGTGTGCTTTCAGCGCGCTTACAAGCGGTTGAAGATGAAAAGCGTCGTAGCGAAGAAGAATCAACCCGCCGTAATCTAGTGGCAAGTGGTGACCGTTCTGAACGTATTCGAACTTACAACTTCCCACAAGGTCGTATGAGTGAGCACCGCATTAATTTAACGCTATACCGCTTAAATGAAATCATGGAAGGCGACTTAAACGCTATTATTGAGCCATTAATGCAAGAGGAACAAGCGGACTTGCTTGCTGCATTAGCTGACGACTAAGGAGTAACCTTGTCACAGTCTTCTTTCTCTACCATTGCGGAGTCTTTGCAATGGGCTTACAGTTTATTGGTCGATTCATCTGAATCGGCCAATATCGATGCAGAAGCCTTGCTTCTGCATTGCATCAATAAGCAGCGTAGCTTCATTTATACTTGGCCTGAAAAAGTCCTCACCACAGATCAATTCAAAGCTTATAAAGCCATGGTCGAAAAGCGCCAGCAAGGTGTGCCTGTGGCACATATTATTGGTGAACGTGAATTTTGGTCATTGCCATTTATTGTTAACGCCACCACCTTGATCCCGCGTCCTGATACTGAAATTTTAGTAGAAACAGCGTTAAATTTGCCTGTAGCGGAAACGGCTAAGGTACTGGATTTAGGTACGGGAACAGGCGCGATAGCATTGTCATTGGCATCTGAGCGACCACAATGGCAAGTCACAGCCGTTGATAAAGTCACTGATGCGGTAGAACTTGCTAAAGCCAACCGGCAAAACTTAAATCTCACTCAAGTTGAAATTTTACAATCAGATTGGTTTAGTGCAATTGAAGGCCGGCAATTTCAATTAATTGTCTCAAACCCTCCTTATATTGACGAAGCCGATGAGCATTTAGCCATGGGTGATGTGCGCTTTGAACCATCAAGTGCATTGACCGCAGGTGACGCAGGTTTTGCTGATTTATTTCATATCGCAACCTATGCGCGGGCTTACTTATCTGAAGGTGGCTATTTACTGCTGGAGCACGGCTTTGAACAGGCGCTGGTCGTAAGACAAAAGCTCATTGAACTTGGTTATGACAATGTCGCAACCGTGCGAGACTTTGGCAGTAATGACCGTTGCACCTTAGGTCAATGGAACAAGGTTTAAGCCACTTGCAACCGCCATTTTTTCGTTCGTTAATCATTGGCAGTGATCCATCGCGTTAATTGCCCAGTTAATACTGAGTTAGTTGCTGATTTACTCATGTAGTGACTGGCCTAATGGGGCGATTTTCACAACATTGCTAATAAGCCGCCAGATCGAGTAAACTAGCGGCCATTTTATCGGTAGCTCAAAGAGAAAAACAATAATGGAAACCTTTTACAGTTTATATCCAGCTGTTAAACACACGCACTTAACCTTCATCTTTTTAAGTGTGGTCTTTTTTGTCACTCGCTTTGTACTACACATGCGCAAGTCGCCAATCATGGATAAAAAGTTTGTTAAAGTTGCCCCTCATGTCATTGATACCTTCTTATTGTTATCAGGGCTAATCTTGTGCTTCATGATCAAACAATATCCATTTGTCGATGAGTGGATGACTGAAAAATTAATTGCAGTTTTAGCCTACATTGGATTGGGCGTTATGGCACTTAAAGGTAACCGTAACAATTTATTCAAAATCTTCGCCTTTTTAGGTGCTATCGGATGGCTCGTATTAGCTGCCAGGCTGGCTCATTTTAAACAAGTTGTATTAATGGGTTAATAGAGTTTAATGGCAAAACATCAAATGAAAGATGCAGTTAAGATCCCTGAAACTGCATTTGAAATAACACAACATCTTGGCTTTTCTCAAGAGAAGAAAGCGCTTTGGGCTTGGTATGAAATTGCCGGCTCAGTGATGAGCTTATATGTCGAAGATCAGCAACAGCGCTTTGAAGGTTTATTGCACTGGTTTTATGATGATTTAGGCTTTTGTGTGCGTGATGATTACTTTAGTGTTGATGCTGCCGATCTTGGTCGCTGCATTATGACCCGTCAAGGTAACAGCACCACCTTAGCCACGGTATTAATTTTACTGGCTAAGCAGCTTGATATTAGCTTAGAAGCGGTATTATTACCGGGGCACACCGTAGTGAGAAGCCATATAAATGATAATGTCATTTATATCGATCCGCTAACGGGGCAGCAATTAAGCCGCCACCAATTGCATATACTGGTGCGTGGTGAGTTAGGTAATTCGGCCATGCTTAAGCCTAAGTACTTAAAAACAGCCAGCCTAAAACGCTTAATAACTCGTATGTTACATGAGCTAAAAGCGGGTTGCATCGTAACCCAGAAATTTGAACAAGCGATGGAATGCTGCAATTTATTGCTGCAGTGGCATCCTGATGATGTGAGCTTAAATCGAGAGCGCGCTTTTATTGCCCAGCAACTGGGGTGCATTAAAGTGGCCATTTCAGATTTACAGCACTTTATCGACAGCAGTCCACACGACCCGGTGACGGAAATTGTCAAAATCCAGCTGAAAGAGTTAAGTCAACAACCACAGACTTATCACTAAGTGGTTAATATAATATTCAAATTCAGGCTCATTTATGAGCCTGAATTGTTTATCGCAAAGCAGTTAATCTGTCAGTAACTTCGCCAATTTAAAATAATAAGTACTTTAAAGTACATTCATAACAATAATAAATTCACTATGAAATGCATTTGCAAGGGAGCTTTTTCATGACCACCACACCCATGGTAACCAATGACGCAACAGCACTGGGATTACTTGCCGTCATTCTCGGCTTTGTTTTCTATACCAGTTCGTCAGCACACCCATTTTGGCAAAAATTCTATAAGTTTATCCCAGCCTTATTGCTGTGTTACTTCTTACCATCACTACTGAATACCTTTGGTATCGTCGATGGTGACACCTCAAAATTATATTATGTTGCCTCGCGTTACTTATTACCTGCTTGTTTGGTGTTATTGATTTTAAGTGTCGATTTAAAAGCGATTTTAAGTTTAGGCCCTAAAGCCATTGTGATGTTTTTAACCGGCACCGTGGGCATTGTGATTGGCGGTCCCATTGCGTTATTGATTATCTCAGCCATTAACCCTGACGTATTAGGCGGCAATGGCCCTGATGCAGTATGGCGCGGAATGACCACTCTTGCGGGCAGTTGGATTGGCGGCGGCGCTAACCAAGCCTCAATGAAAGAAATTTATGAAGTGGGCGGCGATATCTTTTCCGTGATGGTGACTGTAGATGTAATTGTCGCTAACCTGTGGATGGCAGTATTACTGCTGATGGCATCTCGTGCTAAAGAGATTGATGCTAAAACAGGCGCAGACACCACCGCCCTTGAAGCCCTTAAAGCCAAAGTTGAAAAGTACCATGCAGAAAATGCCCGTATACCTTCACTGCGTGACTTAATGCTGATTGTGGCCATAGGTTTTGGTGTTACCGGGTTAGCGCATTTTGCGGCAGACTTTTTAGGACCATTTTTTGAAGTTAATTACCCTTGGACTCAAGACTACAGCTTAACCTCCAAGTTCTTCTGGCTGGTTGTTATCGCCACTACTATTGGTTTAGCTTTATCCTTTAGTCCAGTAAAGCAGATAGAAGCTGCGGGCGCCTCGAAAGTGGCATCGGCATTTTTATATATCCTTGTTGCGACCATTGGTTTGCATATGGATGTATCCAAACTCGCTGATGAGCAAAACCTGTGGTATTTCGCCATTGGTATTATTTGGATGCTGGTACACGCAAGCTTTATGCTTATCGTGGCTAAAATTATTAAAGCGCCGCTGTTTTATATGGCGGTGGGCAGTCAGGCTAACGTTGGCGGCGCAGCGTCAGCCCCTGTGGTTGCAGCAGCGTTTCATCCAGCACTTGCGCCAGTTGGCGTATTGTTGGCGGTATTGGGCTATGCTGTAGGCACATATATGGCTTGGATGTGTGGCCAGTTACTGCAGATACTTGCGGTATAACATTATTTTTTAATGGGGTTAGCAGCGGCTAATCCCATGGTATTGATTAAAGAGAAATGACTATGGATCATAAAATCATTGGTTTAAATGAGCTAGAAATTGCGAATGATAAACCGTTTGTTTTATTTGGTGGCATGAATGTGCTTGAGTCTCGCGATCTAGCAATGAAAATTGCAGAGCATTACGTAGAAGTAACCCAAAAACTGGGTATTCCTTACGTATTTAAAGCGTCATTTGATAAAGCAAATCGCTCATCTGTGAACTCATATCGTGGTCCAGGTATGGAAGAAGGCTTAAAGATTTTCGAAGAGATTAAGTCGACCTTTAATGTACCTATTATCACCGATGTGCATGAAATTCATCAATGCCAGCCAGTGGCTGATGTGGTTGATATTATTCAGTTGCCAGCATTTTTAGCCCGTCAAACGGACCTAGTAGTTGCTATGGCAGCAACGGGTTCAATCATTAACGTGAAAAAGCCGCAATTCTTAGCGCCCCATGAAATGCGTCATATCATTAAGAAGTTTAATGAAGCCGGTAATGACAACATTATTCTGTGTGAACGTGGTTCAAGCTTTGGCTATAACAACCTAGTAGTGGATATGCTGGGTATGGATGAAATGAAGCAGTCTGGTTACCCAGTCATCTTTGATGCAACTCATGCACTGCAGCGCCCAGGTGGTCGTACTGATAGTGCAGGCGGACGCCGCGCTCAAGCAACTGAGCTTGCACGTAGCGGTATGGCATTAGGTTTAGCGGGTTTGTTCATTGAAGCGCATCCAGATCCTGATAATGCCAAATGTGATGGCCCATGTGCATTGCCACTTAACCAGCTTGAAAACTACTTAACTCAAATGAAAGCGGTAGATGATTTGGTCAAGTCGTTTGAACCAATTGATACCAGTAAGTAGATAAGAGATTTTTTAAAAGCCCTGAACTTATGATTAAGTTCAGGGCTTTTTTTTGCTTGAACTTAACGTTGTTTGGATAGGTTAAGAAATCGTTTTGATACTCTAGTTGGTAATAAGATCAAGGTCGTGGTGCTTCGCCCACACCAGACCAAAAGGGTATCAACAGCAATACTCTCTTGGAACACCCAGCTGCCCCAACGAAAAATGCTGAAAAGTGTCTGCCATTATTAAAATCATTACCCTCCCCAGCAGCTGCATAAAATGCGGTAACTGTGACTGGCCCGATACCTGGAATACTTTCTAAACGCCAACAAACTTGACTACTTTTTGCCTCTTGTTGTACCTGCTTATCACAAGATTTAATCTTTTCCTCAATACCAATTTGTGGTTAGCTTTGGTATCGACATTTAAGCGGTTAAAAATGACTTAATCAAAGACAGTTATTTATGGATTTTTTGTGCCCGCAATTGGGGCAAGGCAATAATGACTCACCAACTGACTTATCAATACTCCTAGTACCGCCCCTGCCAGTAAGTCACCTAAGTAATGGTAGTTTTGCCCTAATTGACCGATAAAAACGCTTACCATGGCTGTTAACCACAACCAGTAAAGCTTTGGGCTGTATTGCCAAAATAAACTGGCGAAGGCAAAGGTAAATAGCGCATGCCCTGAAGGAAACGAATGATAGCTTTGCGACAGTGAAAATGGCGCAAACATCTCCACGCCATGCTCAATCCAAGAGGGGTTATTATTAACCCAAGTTTCTGGCCAGGTGCGGCCGCTGATAATTTTAGCCCCAAAACGGACCACTGTGGCGCTAATAGCGACCAAGACAATGGGCTTAACTAAATGAATGAATGCGTTATTACGACCTAATAAGCCAATTAAAACAAGCACGCCTGCCAATACTTCTAAGGCTAATGGGGTATTTGCCAGTAGTTTAAATACTGAGGTTAATCCAAAGTCGCTTTGCTTACTATCATGTAAAAGCTGTGCCAAAGGTCGATCAATGTAGCTTACGCTTACCAGTATGGCGATAACGGCAACAAGGTAGAATAAACCGACTCGAGCACTAAACGGCAGAGCTTGAGGCTGTAATAAGGCTTTGGGCTGCAATAACATAAGTTTAGCGGCTTGTTTTTTCATAGCTATGGTTTTTCATCTATTGGGTTTATAGCGCACTTTCTAGCGCGGTTATTTCAGTTAGCATGCTTTGATTTATCGCAGCTGTTAAACCGTGATGGGCTGCGCGGGCGACCACGTAACCGTTAATTTGCAGTATCTCGGTTTTGCGATTGTGATGAATATCTTGATGCATAGACGAAAAGTTGTTGGCTGTGAGTTTAATTACCTGATTGATGATGGCAACAGAATCAAGCAGCGAAAGGTTAACCCCATCAGCTTTGGCGACCATGATGCACTCTTGCGTTATCGCCTCGATTTGCTGCTGAAATTGCGGCTGGGCCAATTCACCATTAGCACATTGGGCTAATGCCGTCAGTGGGTTAATGGCGCAATTAACCGTAAGCTTTTGCCATAAGCTAGTGAGAATATCATCGCCTACCGACATATCTTCTACAGCAGCCAGTAATTGTTTTTGTATTGCTAAAGGCATTACTGGGCCAGATAAATGGCCAATAATGCTTTTACCTTTACCAGTATGGCGCACCTGCATCGGGCCAAGTTTTAGCGCCGCCTGAGATGTCGTGCCTAAAGATAACCCTAGTTTAAGTTGAGGATGTTGCTTTAGAAGGGCTAATACCTCTAAATGTGGCCCCATACCATTATGCAGCAGCAGAATATGACAACCCTGTGGAATAAGCGCCAACATAGCGCTAATGGCATCGGTTACTTGATAAGCCTTTACGCAAATTATGAGTAATTTAATATTGACTAACTCAGCCTTGGTGAGCTGATTAATGCAAGCTTGGATACAAGGTTGATGCAAACAGTCACCGTTAAGAGTTTCAAGAGTGATTGTAGAGCAATCATCATGGCTTGTAGCGCCTACAGAGCGACTGCGTGTGAGTAGTAATGGCTGCTTGATTGCTGCTAACTGGCAGTACAGCAAGCTGCCAATAGCGCCAGCCCCAATAATCGCAATATCAGTCTGGTACACATGATTATCGTTAACATGATTGTCGTTAACATCAGAAACTGGTTTTTGGGCAATGTTAAGGGGATTGCGGTTGCTGTTAGTGCGCTGTGGCATGTGGTTTCTCTTGAGTGCTATAGGGCAGATTTGAGCGGTCCCTTTTTGAATAATTTTGCCGCTTGATATTTTCTAAACACAAATAGCAATAAGTAAAATAATACCACCCCAATTAAATCTGCAACTACATCAGCAATAGAGGCGCTACGATAGGGGATCTGCGATTGTATCAGTTCAATTAATACCGCATAGGCAGTCATTATCAGCCCCATCCAGTACCATTTAGGCTTGAAGGCAAAATAAGCTAAAAACGTTAAGCCCAAAAAACTGACGGTATGGCCGACTTTATCCATATTAGAAAACGTCATTGGATAGTTAGGCTTAGAAAAAACCAAGTAACTGATGATGATGACAGCGAAAGCAAAAGCGGCGCTAAAAAACAATTTCATTTTCATGCTGTACATATCTTAGCTGGATGCAATGTCGTTTGAGTAAATCAATAATAAAAAAAGCAGCGCTCAAAGTCATTAAATTCCAACTATTAATTGTTTTCTCTTTAGTCTAGGCTTTGCCTACAGGCTTAGAGTGTTAAAATAACCCTAAATAATTTATTGGAGAATGACTATGCCATCTATGGATGTCGTATCAGAAGTTGACGAAGTTGAATTACGTAATGCCGTTGAAAACTCTCGCCGTGAATTGGCGGGACGATTTGATTTTCGCGGTAAAGATGCCGAAATCGAATACAAAGATCATGTGGTGACTTTAAAAGCCGAAGATGATTTCCAATGTCAGCAGTTGGTGGATATTTTACGCATTCAGCTTAGTAAGCGTAATGTTGACCCATCAGCCATGGATGTGGATGACAAGACGGTACATAGCGGTAAAACCTTCAGTCTAAAAGTGAAGTTTAAAGAAGGCATTGAAACACTTATCGCCAAAAAGTTAGTCAAAGCGATTAAAGATAGCAAGCTTAAAGTGCAAGCCGCGATTCAAGGTGACTCGGTTCGAGTGACAGGTAAAAAGCGTGACGACTTACAAGCGGTCATGCGCCTTGCTAAAGAAGCTGACTTAGGGCAACCGTTTCAATTTAATAACTTTAGAGATTAATCCGTCTTCATTTGAGCGTTATGGGTTATAAGCCACTTTAGCGGATAAATAACGAATTATTTTTAATGCTGCAACAGCTTGCTGTTGCAGCTTTTTTTATGTTTTATTCGTAGTATTTCATCTAATACTTATCCTTTTACAAAAAAAGACCAAATAAAATTAAAGTTATACTCTAAAGTTGTCGCCTTATGGCTGCATACCTCCATTTAGTGACTTTAAAGATTCGTGTTATGCAGACTGTAAAAATGAAATTTGCCATTGATGATGGCTCAACCAATGTAAAAATTAGCTGGATTAAAGATGAAAAGGTGCATTGTGTTACATCACCTAACTCATTTAGAAAAGATTGGAAAAGTGCTGCATTACTCAATGGAAAGAAAATATTTAATTATCAGATTGGCTCAACGAAATACACTTTCGATGCCACTTCAGATAGAGCATTATCAACTACCCACGTCGCGTTTCAATATGATGATTTAAACTTATTGTCAGTGCACCATGCTCTACTGCAAACAGGCATTAAACCTTGTCCTGTCAGCATTTTAGTTACTCTGCCTATCACTGAATACTATAACGCTGATGATTGCCAAAAAAATGAAGCAAACATTGCAAGGAAAAAAGCCAACTTACTGCGTGAGATATCACTAAACAAAGGCGATTTGTTTGAAATCGTCGATGTTGAAGTTCTACCAGAAAGTTTACCTGCAGTACTGACGACCTTGGTGGATTCTGGCATTAATGCTTTCACTAAATCCTTAGTTATCGATGTTGGCGGAACTACCTTAGATATGGGGGTCATTGTTGGCGAGTTTGATGATGTATCAAGCGTATATGGCAATGCGACCATAGGGGTTTCTATGGTGACCGATGCGGCGAGAAAGGCGCTTGCCGCAGCAGACAGTGATGCAAGTTATTTAGTGGCAAATGAATTAATTAAACAACGCCATAATCGTGAGTTTGCCAGTGAAGTCATTAATGATCTCAGTAAGCTTGATTGGGTGTTAGAGCGGATTGAGCACAAAATTGAAGAGCTAGGCAATGCGATTGCGTACGAAGCCAAAACCTTTATGCGTAATCCTAATCGCGTTTATCTGGTTGGGGGTGGAGCAACCTTGATTGAAAGCGCTATTCAAGCTGCATATCCAAGTTTAGGCGACAAAATTGTGTTGTTAAAAGATCCACAAGAAGCCTTATCCCGTGAAATCTGCTGCTACCATGCTGCTGATAGTGAACAAGACTCTGCTGCGTAAATAGGGGCTGGTATGCGTATTCAATGTACTTTCAATTTAGCGCCTGAGTTACACGAGCAACATCGTTTTGCGATTGAAAACCTCAGAGCTTGGCAGATAAACGAGAAGCAGCGTAATGACGACAAAGATATTTCGCAGCAGCGGCGAAGTATGTTTCATCGTGACATCTATCTGTCAGGTTTGTATCTATATCAACTGTCAGCAGAGCTGCCAAAGCTGGTTAGTGAGCAATACACAGCTGATAGCGTCAATGTCGGCCGTTTGATAAAGCAGCTAGCATTATTTGATAGTCAAATTGATGAGCAAGATCAGCTTGAAGCTCAAGAGATGTCATTGGCTGAAAACCAATGGCAGAAGATGGAGCAGCTATTTACTGCTCAACTTGCAGTTCAACAAGATAAAATATTAGCTGAGCAAAAAAGCACTTTTGAAAGCATGCTTGAACAGCAAGCTCGAAAAGAGGCAGAGAAACAAGCTGAAGTAACCAGTGCCTATCAGGCTGAAAAAGAAGATGAACTGCGTCAAAGTCAACAGCAGACCTTAGCGCAGTTTGACCGTCAGAATGATCTGTTACAGGTTTCATCTGACACGTTAGCAGCGCAATTATCGGCAATGCAGCAGCAACAAGCTGACTTAATTGCCGCAGTTGAATTGATTACAAACTCTGCAATGCCATCTGCAGCAGTCGCATCAAGTGATAATCAAATTGATGCTGTTGAACCTGTGTTGGAGCAAAACAAGGTAGAGCTATTACAGGCTATTGAGGTTAACCAGCAACAGTTAATGCAGGCTTTTAATCTATTAAAGCTGCAGGTGGGAAAAATGGGTGACTTATCAACTCAAGGCGCTGATGCTTTAAGCGCTGATGACATTGAAAAAGCAGCATTATCATCGCAACTTCAGCGAGCACGGAAAATTAAATCGAAGGGGTTGTGGTAGCCAAAATCTCATTACGTTAAAAAGCCCAACACCGTTGGGCTTTTTTGTGGGTGAATATTGAAGCTAGTTAATGGTTTTAAGATTTAGCTGTCTTATCTGCCTCTGTTGTCGGCGATAACTCATCTGCTCCTTGAGTCACTGTCGGCGAGTGCCGTTGCAACATGCTGATTAAAATCAATACCGGAAAGCCAATTAAACTGGCGGCGATAAAGAAATTTACATAGCCAAAGGCATCAACATAAACCCCAGAAAACCCAGCGATAAACTTAGGGAATAGCAACATGATAGAGGAGAGTAGGGCATATTGAGTTGCGCTGTAACCGCTACTAGTTAGGCTTGATAAGTAAGCAATAAATGCCGCAGTAGCAATACCAGCGCTGAAGTTATCCACTGAAATAGCAAAGGTCAAAAATGGCATGTTGTAGCCAATGTAAGCTTGCCAAGCAAATAACAGGTTAGTAATGGCCACTAATAATGCACCTAAGAAAAGGATCTTCATGGTGCCATAACGCACTAATAATACTCCGCCAAATGCTGCGCCAACTAAGGTCATGATTAAACCATAGACTTTACTAACAAAAGCAATTTCCTCTTTACTAAAGCCCATGTCGACATAGAACACATTGGCCATAATTCCCATAACAATGTCTGAGATGCGGTAGCAAGATATAAGTAATAAAATCAGTATCGCGGTTTTACCATATCGCTTAAAAAAGTCGATAAAGGGCAATACGCTGGCGCTATACAACCAAGCCAATGGCGCTGCAAGTTTAGGCGGATACTTTTGTGCAAAGCGTTGTTTAAGTTGTAACTCTTGTTCATCAGCGCTTTTGGTGTCAACTTCAGGCTCTTTACTGCAAAGAGTGGTAATAATACCCACTGACATTAATAACGCCATCACAAAGTAAGCGGTTTGCCATGATTCAAGATTGTAGCCATCATTGCCAGGGTCAACCCAAGCGGCAATGGTTAACGCCCCTGCTGTGGCGACAATCATTGCGCCGCGATAACCTACTTGATATGCCGCAGCTAAGGCTGCTTGCATTTTTTCTGGAGCAGATTCAATACGAAATGCATCAATGACAATGTCTTGGGTGGCTGAGGCTAAGGCGAGTAAGAAAGCGCAAATGGCAAGCCGCTCTAAATCCACTAAGGGATCGCTAAATGACATGCCGGCAATGGCGCCCACCAGACATAACTGCGCAAATAGCATCCAGCCACGGCGGCGGCCAAAAAATCGGGTAAAAATAGGCAAAGACATGCGGTCAACCAGTGGTGACCAGGCCCATTTGAAGGCGTAGGTGAGGGCTATCCAACTAAAGTAACCAATGGCGGCGCGGTCAACGCCAGCTTCTCTTAACCAAAAGCTTAAGGTTGAAAATACTAACATTAACGGCAGGCCAGCCGAGAACCCGAGTAACAATAAAATAACCACGCGCTTATGATAATAAACTGACAGCGCTTCTCGAGTTCGACTAAATAATTCTGACATAAGACAACAGATAAGAGGAGAATGGCTCTAGCTTAAGCGGGCTCGCTAGATGGTTCAAGTTATTATCAAGTTATTAATAGTACAGCAATTTGAGCTTGGTCAATAAACAAGGGTATTTGTAATACTCAGGTTTGTTAAACCATGAGTTTAAGCTCAACGCTGCTATGAGTGAGCATTGGTTATATTGATGATTCAAATAATAAAAAAGTAATTAGCATAGCGCTTATAACAAGCTGTGTTGTAACTAAAAAGACCCACTACATAGTGGGTCTAATGCCAACACAACCTTGAGGTACTTCACCACCGCTATTAATGTAATCACAGCAATCGTGAACTTGTTGACGTAAATATTGATTACCGCGGATAACCATTGCTGGCCATTCATGAAAACAGTGCAATAAATGCCAAAATACTTTTTCAGTATCAGTTGGAGTCATAGTTTCAGGAGGGTTATCTAAGTCGACGGCTTGCCACTCTTCCAATACATCCCACATGTAGAGCTTGATTTCATGGTGATCTAGTTGGTTATCTAAGAAGGCTTTTCCATAATACGCCAGTTGAGGGGCTTTGGTTTCTATAAAATCATTGGGCGTCATCGTCTTTGGCGTTGTTATCTTAATTGGCATGAGAAGCGTCCTTATAATTCCATTTATTGACCAATAAGGTTTGTTACAAGATAGACTAAAGTATAGTTGGTTATCTTGAACATTCACTCGGATTTACAAAGTAAAATGAAATTCAGTATTTATGACTAGATAATCATCGCTAGGCATTGTAAAAAACTACAAAAAAGCGGCGTTAAATGTATATTTAACGCCGCTTTTTTAAATAATTGATGAATTTACGTAACGTAAATGAGTCACCTATAACCATGAAATTTATAAGGTTTATCGTTTCAGTAGTGTCGCTTTATTCAATTTCACTTCTTTAACGGGCACATCAGGCCAATTGAGTTGGGCATTATGGCCAGTTGGAACATATGACATGGCTTCCAGTACTGCCATTCCTTCTACGACTTCGCCAAATACCGCATAACCCCAACGGCGCTTGGAAGGATTGAGGTTTTTATTATCGCCTACATTGAAGTAAAACTGACGCGTGGCAGAGTGGGGGTCGTTATCGCGAGCCATAGCAATGGTGCCCATAGCATTGGATAAACCATTACCGGATTCATTAACGATAGGGTCTAGCGATGGAAGTTCTTCAAACTCCGAGGTTAATCCGCCACCTTGAACCACAAAATCGGCAATGACGCGATGAAAAATCGTATTGTCATAATCGCCTTTGACCACATAGGTCAAAAAATTATCCACAGTGAGTGGCGCACGGGTTCTATCTAGCTCAACCACGACCTTGCCCATGCTGGTATCAAACTCAACTTTTGGGTAAAGCGTATCGGGCTGAATATCCACGGCTGCTTGAGCAACCATGGTTGATAATGCAAGTACGCTGGCTAACATCCACTTAAGCATGGCTTCTTCCTGGGTTATTGTTGTAAGAAATGGTGCAGTTCAGCATCATTAATAATTTTGCTGGTCAGTTCATCGATGAGCTTATTCATATCCAGCTCAAGGGTGGCGTAATCTGGGCTAAATGGGCCCTTTAATAAACCTTTAGCGTTATATATCTTAGTAAATTCTTGGGTTTGATTTTTAGCGACCACATTGATGGTTAATGTCGTCTTTGCCTCAAAACCGAAAGTCGACTCGGTGACATCTGTCAGTAAATAATCTAATTGAAATTCAGCCGAATTGGTCGCTGCAGGGTCAACTTGATAGCCCGCCTTGGTCATGGCTTGCTTAAATACATTGTCCAGTTGCTGCCTGATAGGTTCACTTGGGCTAATTAATTCTGCTGCTTCACCTTCTTTATTAAAGCGAACAATAAAGTTAGCTTTGCGGACATCAATGGTGTTTACCGCAACAGTGGCATATTGGTCGATTTGATTCAGTGGTTGGGGGACACTGGGGTTAAGCGCAATATGGGTCGGGGTGTAACTGGCGCAAGCTGAAAGAAATAACGAGCTGCATAACAACAAAGGTAATGATTTCATGTCACAAAACGGTAAAAAATGATGGCCTCAGAATAACAGATTTTTACTGCCTTGCCAGCCCAATAACCTGAGTTAATCAGTTTCACTGGTTCATTTATTAGTCTGGATTATTTCGCCATGATGATGAGAGATTAGTGGTGATATCCCATGGTAACAAACCATTGACTTTAGCCCTGAAAGTATAGAGGTTAGAGTCTAATCATATTATTCATTGGATGCTAAATGGCTTTACATCATCGACAACCCACTTCGGCATTAGCGCCAGAATCGTTAATTAAAAATGACGGCCAACCTATATATGGGCATTTTGATGGCATTGTCGCAGATCTTGGTGTTAAGCAATTTAGTTACTTTACTGACATGGATAAGCCCAGTTCATGGTTTGCAAAACATGTCGATTTTAAGCAATTTCAATTTATTAATATTACTACCCCTCGTTATATCATTGGGGTGGCTATTGCCGATATTCGCTATGTTGGCAGCAGTTTTTGTTACCTCTATGACATAGAAAAAAATCGCTTAACACAGACGCAAACCTTAAAACCGTTAGCGCTGGGTATGTCACTGTCTCAGTCACCTAAAAATGGTCAGTCGCGCATTAAGCATCGCCAATCTCAGATTGAATTTGTTATTAAAGACGGTGTCTGGCAGTTATATATCGCCGCAGACAATATTCAGGCTGAGCTTACATTAACAGCGCCCATGTTAAGTTTGCCGATGAGTTTATGCACGCCAACCGGCTATAACGGTTGGACCTATACCCAAAAACACAATGGTTTAAAAGTATCAGGCAGTTTAACGGTCAATGATGAACCGCAGCCGCTGAATCAGGCTTTAGCGAGTTATGATTTTTCTGCCGGATACATGCGCCGAGAAACCAGCTGGCGCTGGGCGTCAATCAATACTCAAGTAGAGTCTGGTGTGTTGGGGCTTAACTTAGCCGCGGGCGTTAATGAAACAGGCGCCACTGAGAACGTGTTATGGATTAATGGTGAACGCCATTTTATGCCAGCGGTAAGGTTTGAGTTTAATCGCCAGCGCAGTGACGATGATTGGTACATCACCGGGGGCGACAACCAAATTGATTTAAGCTTTCGCGCATTAAAGTGTCGCAGTGAGAAGATTAACCTTGGGTTTCTTAAAAGTAATTTCAGGCAGTATATTGGTTATTTTAGTGGCCAGATAACCGACAATAATGGCCGAGTGCATCAGTTACAAAATCAACTTGGATTAACCGAAGATCATTTTGCAAAGTGGTAATGAACCTAAGCCTGTTAGCGCCAATGGGTTAATGCATTTATAAATAGATTCATAAAATACAATAATAAAAAATAAAGAAGGTTTTCAATGGATTTGAATACACTGATCACTCACCCCGAGATCTTGCTACTGGTGCTGGCGCCGCTATTTTTCCTGTGCATTTTACTGGAGTGGTATCTAGGCACTAGAGCCAATAAGTTACCCGAATCAGCCAAGTACGCCCCTATGGAAGTTGCGTGTAATTTTTGCCTTGCCGCAATGCATCAACTAACTGACATTTTAGCCGGATTATTTATCGCAAAATTATACCTGATGGTATTTGATTGGAAGCTACTTGATATTCAAATGGGAATTGGCAGTTTTATTGCGTTGATGATCGCCCAAGATTTCTGTTATTACTGGTTTCACCGCGCAAGCCACCGTGTGCGCTGGATGTGGGCGGCTCATGTTGTTCACCATAGCTCTGAAAATATGAATTTCAGCACTGCTTTTAGGCAGAGTTTGATGTACCCCTTAGCGGGAATGTGGCTGTTTTGGCTGCCATTGGTGGTGATTGGGTTTGACCCCAATTGGGTGGTATTTGTAGTACTGCTTAATTTGGGGTTACAGTTTTTTGTGCATACCCAAGCGATTAAATCTCTTGGCCCGCTTGAGCTTATTTTTAATACGCCGTCACATCATCGGGTGCACCATGGCCGTAACCCACAATATATTGATAAAAATTATGCAGGCGTGCTGATCATTTGGGATAAGTTATTTAACACCTTTGAGCCTGAAAATGACACGGTGATTTATGGTATTACCAAGCCGGTTAATAGTTTTAATCCTATAATCGTGAGCTTTGCTGAGTGGCGAGACATGTTTAAGGAAGTGACTATGGCGGGGTTAACATTAAAGCAAAGATTAGCGGTGTTATTGTCGCCGCCGGCTCAAGTTGATTTGAAGCTCAATACTAAGGTTGATAGCGTAAAAACCTTGAGCGAAGAGTATCATAATCACTAAAGGTAATAGCCAATAACGAAGGTTTAACCTACTTAACAGATACTCGGAAGGGGTTGAGTACATGAAAAGTAGGTCTCACCAAATAAAAAAGGGCTATTTGGGTTCAGCCCCAGCGACAATTAACTAGTCACTTTATGTTTGCTCAGAACATAAGGTTTATTGCTAGATAATGTAATGCTAAATCGTTGTTAATCTATCTTGAGCTGAGGCTATTTGCTTTTGGGGCTAACAGGCTCAATTCTGGGGATCAATATCCACACCGCAGCAATGGCAATGAGAGCTAAAGATGCACCAATAACAAATGCTGGCGTGTAGTTACCGTCAGCCGTTAAATAGGGCACTAACGCTGTTAACCCTAATGCCCCTAGCTTGGCAGCCATTCCTGAAACCCCTGCTAGTGTACCCACAGCTTTTTTCCCAAATAAATCACTGGGCAGTGTTTGTACATTACCAATAGCCGTTTGAAAGCCGAACAAGATCACCGCCATGATCATTACCGCGGTCGTTGGCCCACCTGGGTTTGCCATAGATAAAAGCGATGGCAACATAATCAAACAACCTAAGGTAATCGTCAGCTTACGGGTTTTATTGGTATCCCAACCTGCTTTTAAACGGTTTTGTGCCAGTAAGCCACCAAACCATGCCCCAAGCATTGCTCCCACATAAGGCACCCAGCCGTATATCCCAATAGACTTAACATCCATGGCGTACACTTCATTGAGGTAAATAGGGATCCAGAAAACAAACAACCACCAGATAGGATCGATTGCTGCAGACGCAATAATCACTCCCCAACTTTGCTTATGAGAAAGTAGCTCTGTGGTGGTCGGGTTATATTCTTTTGCATCAACTTCATCGTCAGCGTTAGTGCATTTCTGACCTGTTAAAATGTATTGTCGCTCCTCCTCGGTAATCCAAGGGTGAGACTTAGGCGGTGCTTTAACTAAGATAATCCAAGGGATTAACCATAATAAACCAACCAAACCAATGACAACGAAGACCATTTGCCAGCTAAAATAAACGGTCATATAAGCGATAAGTGGAATCGATATAATGCCGCCAATCGCAGCGCCTGAGTTAAAAATGCCTTGAGCTAAAGCACGCTCTTTTGTAGGAAACCAATCAGCATTACTTTTAGCTGCGCCTGGCCAGTTACCAGCCTCAGCCAGACCCAGAATTGCTCTAAAGATACTGAAGCTCAGCATGCCTTGTGCGAATGCATGCGCAGCTGTTGCAATCGACCACACCCCAATTGAGAGCACAAAGCCTAGTCGGGTACCAATCCAGTCAAATATTTTACCAAATATCGCCTGACCAAAGGCATAAGATAATATGAATACAATAGAAATATTGGCATAGATCTGTTTGCGCTCTAGTGCGGTTTCATTAGGGAATATATCTTCAACAATATCAGGCCAAAGCACGCTTAGCGCTGAACGGTCGATATAATTAATTACCGTAGCTAATGCGATGAGTAGAATCACCCACCAGCGTAAGTTTCTTATTTTCATTTTAGTCCCTCAATGAAATCTTCTCTTGCGGGACTAAAGGTATCAATTAAAATACCGCCAGTTGGGCAAGTGGCCCCATGGTCTGCATGAGGCGGGATCATACAGCTATCACCCGCTCTTAGAATTTTAGTGACGCCATCGATATTAAAGTGAAATTCACCTTCCACAACGTATGAAACTTGTGAGTGTCTGTGGGCATGATTGTAACCAATGGCGCCTTTCTCAAACCAAATTTTTACTGCCATTAGCTCTTGATTAAACCCAAGCATTTGACGCTTTAAACCGCCGCCAATGTCTTCAATTTCTGTTTCATTTCCAAATGAAAAATGTTCGCTCTGTTTCATTGTGACTCCTACTGCTTATTTTTAGTTATTGGTTTTTATGGATAAATTTAGGGTTTTCATAAAGCGCGCTAATGGTTGGTAGTAGCGTATGAGTAAATTGGTTATGACTGAGTTGAGTGACGGGGTCACCTGTGGTGTGTTCTATTTTGACTGCGGCACTGTCAGTAAATTGATTATTAGCCATATCGGTCACTTGCACGCCATGAAGGTATAAGCTGGCTTTGAAGGGATTACGTTTTCCAAGGCCAACCTGATTGATGTGATTATTCACAAAAGTAAGGTGAGGGCCGAAGGTACTTTCGTCTTTACCGCCGCGATATAAATTAACCAGTGAGCCTTGAATATGCTCAAACTGATTGTTGTTTACTTGTACATACTCAGCGTTATAAATGCCTTTATCATCAGTCTCTTTATTGAGCCTTAAAATATCACCGCTGATATTGATAAAGTGATTATTGCTAATGACAATATTATTGGCAAAAGCTCGCGCACCTGAGTCAAAAAAGTGAAATGAAGGCTGGTTATCAAGTTGTTTGATTTCACTATTTAATAAGCTGAATCGATAATTGGTTAACATGCCGGAGCTGGTGGTTTTTACCACACTGTTTTCTGCAACATCGTTAGCTGCAATATCGTTACCTGCAATATTGGTACTATTTTTACCGCTAATGACTAAACCATCGAGCTTTAAACTGCCGTTATTTTGAATTTCAAATAGGCTGGATTGGCTAAAACTCAGTTTGGCTTGTTGCTTTACTCGTGCCTTGATGGTGAGCGGCTTATTGATAAGTAACACTTGTTCAAGCTGATATTCGCCGTTATTGAGTGCGATAACATCGCCAGCGCTTGCATGGTTAACGGCTTGCTTAAGCTCTTGCGCGGTTGAAACTGCGATTTGGTTACCTGAATCAAAGGCGATTTCTGGTTCTGTTTTCGGATACCAACTCACGCCAGTTGCGTTTTTTAAAGTGGGAGTGAGTGAGGTCGATATGCCATAGGCGCTTAAGGCGTTATTGCTTGGATATAACAGGCCATTTTCAGCCCGCACGAGTTTAATCGATTGCGCATCAATGCCTTGAGTAATGCTGTTATTGTTAAGCTTATTAGAAACGTTGTTAGTAAAGCTTATCCCTGAAATATCATCAAATATGGCGAATGGTGATAGTTGATTGCGATTAACTAACAGGTTTTTTGAAAACTTAGTTTCTAGCGGCGCAGCAGAGCGTTCAGCATCACTACCTGCAGCTAAATGAATATGGTTTACATCAATAAAACTGTTGTGATTAATATTGGCATTAACCACTTGGTGATAACGATTTAAAGGCGAGTTAGGTACGCCATTCATAATGGTGAAGCCACTGCCAAAGCGATAACCCGTTAAGCCTTCAAAGTAGTTGTTGGTGACGATTTGATCGCGATTGATCACCCGAACGCCGCCAGTGTGCTCTACGCCATTACCTAAAAATACATTGCTGCTTATTTGGTTAGCATTACCATGACGTAGGGTTAAGGTGCCGCGGGATGCAAAAAAGGTGTTGTTACGAATGGTGTTGTTGCCGGACTTAACGGAGATGATTTCTACTTCGCCATCACAGCGGTCAAAGTAGTTATTTTCGATGACAGTTTGCGATGCCGACATGGAATGATGGCTAGTGCCAATGCGGATTGTTTCACCGCCATTGGATCCCAAGGTTGGCCGAGGACCAAAGTAGTTATGATCAATCTGATGATTATTTTGCTGACTTAACGGCGATTTTAATCGCACCGTTAAGGTCACGCCTTTATTACGCTTACCCACTAAATGATTGTGGTCGAAGCGGTTATTTTTACCATACAGCGCCACCCACTGATCAGAATCAAATCGCTCTGGCTTATTGAAGTTGTCGATGACCACTTCAGATACTCGCGAATGATTAGCAAAATCATCATCACTGCTTCTAAAGGCAATCACTTCACGGCTTGGACTGTAGCCATTTTTAAATACTAAGCCGCTTACATGTAAATACTGGCCAGATAAACGCAAATTAGATTGGCCTGATAATATGACTTTGCCTTTGGTTTGCGCTGACAGTGTGATGGGGGCCGCTTTTGTGCCTTGACCGCTAAAGTTGATTTCAAAGTCTTGCCAAATACCGTCAGCCAAGATGATTTCATCACCTGCGACAATATTTTTTATTGTTTGGTTATATTCCACAGGCGTCTTCACTGTGTAAGTGGCTGCATTGAGCGATAAGAAAGGGCTTAATGCCGATAGACACAGCATAAGAGCAATATGTTTTAAGTTTTTATCCTTGCTAGGTAAATATTGATATTGCATTAGTACGCTCATTGTTATTTTTATACTGAGTTTTAGTGTTGTT
Source organism: Shewanella sp. 4_MG-2023 (assembly GCF_030548015.1). Classification (NCBI taxonomy): domain Bacteria; kingdom Pseudomonadati; phylum Pseudomonadota; class Gammaproteobacteria; order Alteromonadales; family Shewanellaceae; genus Shewanella; species Shewanella sp. 4_MG-2023. Next base: position 168,163 of record NZ_JAUORL010000002.1, on the reverse strand, counting down.
TTAATCGTAAATAAACTCCTAGCTCAATAGTGGGGTAGGAGTGGCAATGCTAAGTTTCTAATGCGGATTAAAACTTAACTTTCGCGCCAAGGAAATACTTAGGCCCTGAACGAGAGTAGTCAGAAACTGTGGTGTCATTACCACGAGTCATGATTTGTGGCTCGTCTAGCAGGTTTAGCGCTTTAAGTGATACAGATAAGTAATCAGAGTCTTGCACATAACGGTTTGAACAATCTGGAAACGGCAAGTTATTAGGTTGGAAATAGGACTCACGGTACTTATAAAGCACTGGCAATGCAGCCCAATCACCTTCCCAATACACTGACGCAGATGCCACTTGTGGTGAGAAACCAAATAGATTTGCATCAGGCACAATATTTTGGCTGCCAGTTAAGCTTACTTAACCTTAATGCGTCGCTTATTTTATTAAGTTTCACGTTTATCTCCCCAGATAAAATATTGTATTTAAATGCGAACACAATCCTTTAAACATGATCTTTAAATACAACCTTTCGCTGCATAGAAACTAACCAATGGTCATGGTGCGTGTCAACCATTTTGTGTTACCAATATTAAATTAACTTTACTTTATTGTTATTACCAATAACATTAAAGTGACAATAATTACTGCTTGTATGATTGCTGAATTGCAATCTAAACTGATAAATAGGCTTTGCGTTGAATGACTAAATCGATATGATGTAGGTTATGCAAATTGTTATTTTTTAAAATATTGAAGGACCAAACATGAAAAATAGACGTATGTTTTGGCGCATCGTAGAAGAGATTGAAGCGTCTATTACTCGCGGCGAATATGTACCTGGTAGTCGTTTACCTCCAGAAAGGGAGCTAGCTGAAAAGTTTGATGTTAGCCGTCCAACCATTCGTGAGGCGATTATTGCACTGGAAGTGCGAGAGAAAATTGAAGTTAAAACGGGTTCGGGTGTTTACGTCTTACAATCAGTCAATCAGTCCCAGCTAAAAAACAAAATAAACGCCTTTGAATTAACCCAGGCTAGAGCACTTGTTGAAGGTGAGATAGCGGCACTTGCTGCAAATACTATTACCGAAGAAGAATTGGTAGAGTTAAATAAGACGTTGGTTATGATGGAAAATAAGTCTTATGTAGAAGAAGCAGATCAAATGTTTCATAACATCATTGCTAACTCCACTCGTAACGGTGCATTAATAAAAATGTTTGAAAGCTTGTGGGCATTGCGGGCATCAAGTCCAAAAATTATTGACGACTACGATAGCGTTTGTAGTAAAGACAACCAGAAGACCTTAGATGAACATACTGCCATTTATGAGGCTCTCGCTGCAGCAGATGCTTCAGAGGCGCGTGCAGCTATGCACAAACACTTTAATCGCTTGATTAATGTATTGTTTGATACTGTTGAGGCTAAATCACTTGAAGAAGTGAAACGTAAAAACAGTGAGAAGCGTGATTTATATTCAATTGATAACTTGGTTAACAGATTAAGTTAACCATCAATACACACTTTAAAGGACGCTAAGCGTCCTTTTTTTATGGTTGTAGAGAATTCTGTTTGTTTTTTTGTACAAAATCAGCGGCCAAAGCAAGGGCTGCGGTTAAAGGTTGTCTTTTTAACTCTTATCGCTAATTCAAATCGCTAATTCAAATCACTAATTTAATGACTTAAGCCGAGTTGGTCTAGAGTCTAACCCTGGTGATATTTTACCTTATCAATTAACAAGGATTGTCAGTTTATTGGACATTATATTAAACCTTCGGGATAAGCTTTTATTGATTTACAGTGAAAAAGTGATGATAGGTGCTTAAAAAGCATGTAATTACCTTACTATCTTAAAAGTTTTTTTATTACTAAATTGTAACAAATTTTCTGAGAATGATATTTGTTTGTATTTTTGGCGTTGGTTACGAAGATCATCTAGCTGGTCTATTGGTATACCAATTTTTTCTGTTGTTATTACCAATTCAATTGCCTTATCTAAGCTTTTATTTAGGGGCTGGTGGCAGCTTATTAGCTTGAATAATAGCGTCTCGGGTTAGTTAATAGCGTTATAATTTGCTATAGGGTGTCATATCAATATCGATTTATTAGGCGCTTTATTTTATAGCCAGTCTTCGATCATTAGCCGTTATGGTAAGCTCGATTGTTACAGCTGGTAATAAACTTACATGAGTAACAACTTAAGTGGTAATGCTCGTCTTGGCGGTTAACTGTTTTGACTCGGCCGAGTAAAGTATCTGTGGGGGAGAAGTATTGAAACTAGGGCCTGATATGACTAACACAGATTAGCGGCACAGATTAACTGCACTGATTAGCCACAATGAGTCGTTTAACTGTTAGCGCGATTAAGCCTTTAAGTTAAAGGCTTAATCGAAGCTTGAACAAAGGTTGAGTCTGGCAGGGTTTACTTAATTGCTTGTAAAATAACAAACTTACCATTTGACGCCACAGTGTTGCAGTTTTTAAATAAACGCTTCAATTTTACATGGTAAGCCAAATGCCGATTGCCCACGACTTGTAACATGCCGCCAGGGGCTAAACGTTTACGGGCATCAACAAACATCTGCCATGCAATGTGATCGGTTATTGCTTCCCCCTGGTGAAAAGGAGGGTTACACAACACCAAATCAGCCACCATTTCAGCATCTAAGTGGGTTAAACAATCATCCCAATGAAACTGCGCTTTTTCACGAGCAAAGCCATTTGCTTGCCAATTGTGACGACTCGATGCAACGGCCATTTCTGAGTCGTCTACAAAGTGGATAGTTGCTTGCGGGTAAAGTTGTCCGGCTCGCAGGCCTAAAATACCATTACCACAACCAAGATCTATAACGGTATTAAACTCACCTTCTGGCAAGTTATCTAGCATGATACGAGCACCAATATCGAGCTTGTTAGCGGCAAATACATTGCTTAAGTTACTGATGTTAAGTGATAACTCATCAACAGGCCAGTTGACAGCTTGTGGAAGTTGGCGTTTATTACCGTCAGCAATACAAGTGATTACGCGGGTTTTCTTCCAAGTTAAGCTAGCATTAGCAGCGCCTAAATTTTTCTCAATGACGGCTAAAATCGCTTTATTGATGGTTTTTGCTTTAGCGCCAATGAGTACCTGAGTACCTTTTGGTAAAACCTGAGATAAGCGCTGCAATTGATGAGCAAAATAACTGAGGTTTTTTGGCAGCTTCATTAACACTAGCTGCAAGGTGTCAGGTAATAGCTCACGGCTATGAAAACGCTGGATATTATCTGATGGCAGTTGATTGGCTGCTAAGTTTAACTCAGCCCCCAGTAAACTGGTTTTCGCGTCGGTTTCCACAAATAAAGGCCAGCTTGGCTCAATCGCAACAAGGCCGCATTGCAGCGCCCCAAAATTATCATTAATGATGGCGGTATTAACTGGGCTCGTGTTTGACTGAATCTGGCTTGACTCAATAATATGTTTTATCAGGTGTTCATCGGCGGCATCCCAAGCTTGCAGGTTGGACTCTTGCTGCTTTGGATAGCGAAAAAGTGTTAACTCAATTCCTTCACATGAGAATTGGTTTGCCGTCATTATAATTACCTGTCATCAACATCATCAAAATAGCCGATAATTATCGCAGATAAGCGTTTATTGTGCGAGAGGAACTCAGGGCTTATCTGCAGTTAATCGCCCCGTTTAATCGCCATATCTAGAATGATGACGCCTTACACCCAAATTGCCCTGTGGCGTATTTGTTCGACATAGGCTGATAAGGTTTGCAGCGCCAAGGTGACTGATGCTAGATTACATAGGCAATAGATTAAGCTCAACGCGCTAATAACATTAACATTTACAAAGGAATTGTATGAAAGGTGCAGGTGGAACGTCAGGTGGAATTGGGTCATTTTTTATTGGTTTGATTATGATGTGCGGTGGTTTTTATATGCTACTGAATGCCATTAAAATCACCAGTTCATTTGGTATGGGGCATAGTCTATACAGAATGGGCGGTATGAACCTGACCAGTGGCATGATCATGATCCCATTTATGTTTGGAGTAGGTTTGATGTTTTACAATGCCAAAAATATTTTCGGCTGGATCCTAACCTTTGGCTCACTGGTTGCGCTTATCTTCGGCGTGATTAGCTCAATTAATTTTCGCTTTACCCAAATGAGCGCGTTCGAATTAATTGTTATCTTAGTGCTGAGTGTTGGCGGCTTAGGGATATTTTTACGCTCACTGAAAACCATCGACAGTAACAGCTTGAGCTAATCTACTGTTTTGTTTTACTGCAAGCAATAGTAAAACCCTGCACCATTTTGCAACAATGCTGAGTTCAATAATTGGCTCAGTATTGTCAATGCTATATTTATCTTCATCTGCTTGATTGTTTATTGGTACTATTTGGCTACTTAGTTTTTATTGGTATCTATTTTGACTACTGACTCGCCTTCACAGCCACTTGAACAAAAGCCATCGTCTAAACAAGCATTTCCAGTATTGCCGTGGATTATGACATTTCTTAAGCCTTATCGAATGAGAGTGGTAGCGGCAATTATCTTTTTATTTATCGGCTCATTTGCTTGGTTATCATTAGGCCAAGGAGTGAAGATGATGGTCGATGAAGGCTTTGTGGCTGATAACGCTGGCCGGCTCAATGAAATCGTCTTGTTTATATTAGTGATAACCGCAGTAAGTGGCACGGCGGTCTTTTGTCGCTTTTACTTAATGACTTGGCTAGGTGAGCGGGTTATCGCTGATATTCGCTTGAAAGTATATAACCATTTATTGTCATTATCGCCGGCATTTTTTGCCGAGCAGCGCACTGGTGAAGTGATTTCACGCTTTACCGCTGACAGCACGTTATTGCAAAGTGTGGTGGGCAGTAGTTTGTCGATGGCGTTTCGCTCAAGTGTTACCGTGCTCGGCGCTATAGTGATGATGGCGCTGACCAGTATTAAGTTAACGGGCTTAGTGTTACTGGCTGTGCCTATGGTGTTTGTTCCGGTTATTTTTCTTGGTAAAAAAGTGCGTCAGTATTCACGTACCAGCCAAGATAAAGTGGGCGATCTGGGGGCGTATATCGATGAAACCCTCCATGAAATTCATACCGTGCAAGCCTACGGCCATGAAAGTAAAGATCGCTACGTGTTCAATGAGCAAGTTGAAGCTGTGATGACCGCGGCTAAAAGCCGTATTCTCTATCGCTCTATTTTAATATCTTCAGTAATGTTTTTAAGTATTGCCGCTATTGCCTTGGTGCTGTGGGTTGGGGCGCAAGATGTGATGGCGCAAAATATTACCGCTGGTGAATTATCCGCCTTTATGTTTTATGCGGTAATGGCAGCAGGTGCAGTGGCCACCATTAGTGAAGTGTTCAGTGAAATTCAGCGCGCCTCAGGCGCTGCAGAGCGATTAGTTGAGTTAGTGAACACTCCTATTGATTTACCACAAGTTACAACGCCTCAGATGCTACCTGATGAGGTTAAAGGCCAACTGAGTCTAGAGCAGTTACGTTTTGCTTACCCTAGTGTTGCCGATGATGTCATTAAAGGCATTGATTTACAGATTAAGGCGGGTGAAAGAGTTGCGTTGGTAGGAGAAAGCGGCGCCGGTAAAAGTACCTTATTTGAATTGCTGCTACGTTTTTATCAACCTCGCTCAGGCGCTGTTAAGTTAGATGGATTTGATATCTCGCAGTTGAGCTTAAACCAATTACGCGAGCAGTATGCATTAGTGCCACAAGACTCAGTTATTTTCGCCACTAACGTACTTGAAAATGTTCGCTATGGCCGGGTTGATGCCAGCGAAGATGAGGTTATTAACGCTTGTAAAACAGCTAAAGCTGATGAATTTATTAATGAGTTACCTGACGGCTATCATACCTATTTAGGTGAGAGAGGCGTTAAGCTCTCAGGTGGTCAAAAACAGCGCATTGCCATTGCCAGAGCCATATTGGCAGACAGACCTATTCTATTATTAGATGAAGCCACCAGTGCCCTAGATGCGGTGAGTGAAGTGTATGTAAAGCAAGGTTTAGATAATCTGATGCAGGGCAGAACCACCTTGATCATTGCCCATCGATTAGCCACAGTGATTAATGCCGACAGAATTGTGGTGTTAGAAAAAGGCCAAGTCGTTGCTGTGGGCACACACCAAGAGCTAATGCATACAAGTGAAATTTATAACGCGTTTGCCAGCTTGCAATTACTCGCTGACATTGACATAGGGCAAGAATCTGCTTAGCGCTGACTATTTTCAGTTTAGCCAGCGATAAAAAAATGCCTTCAATTGTGAAGGCATTTTTGATGTTGTTACGAATGATATTTCTTTTAAATCATATACCGTGGACTGCTACTTTCTTAACTCGCGGCGTAAGATTTTACCCACAGTGCTTTTCGGCAGTTGCTCGGTAAACTCAATAATGCGTGGAATTTTATAGGCTGTTAATTGGCTGCGGCAATAATCTGAAATTTGCTGTTTGGTTTGCGCTTCATCAATTGAGGGATCTTTTAAAACGATCACTGCTTTAACTGCTTCACCGGATTTTTCATCTTCGACACCGACTACCGCGCACTCAAGCACTAATTCGTTTTGGGATAAAATATCTTCCACTTCATTGGGATAAACATTAAAACCTGAAACGATAATCATGTCTTTTTTGCGATCGACTATTTTGTGAAAACCATCTTCAGTAGCGACTGCAATATCGCCGGTTTTAAAATAACCGTTACGGGTCATGACTTTGGCGGTTTCTTCAGGCTTTTGCCAATAGCCTTGCATCACTTGTGGGCCTTTAACTGCAAGTTCGCCAGCTTCACCTAATGGCACTTCTTCATCGTTTATATCTAATATTTTAACCTCGGTGGCCAATACAGGTTTACCAATAGTGCCTAACTTTTGGTAACCCGGCGCATTTAAGCTCACTACCGGGGCGGTTTCTGATAAGCCATAACCCTCAGATATCATACTGCCAGTAGTTTTTTGCCAAATATTTGCCGCAGCACTTGTCAGTGCTGTGCCGCCAGAGAGCGTAATGGTTAACTTACTAAAATCCAATGCTTGAAATTCTGGTTGGTGGCATAGGCCAACAAATAAAGTATTAAGCCCTGCAAAGCCAGTAAACGGATAACTGGCCATAGTCTTTATTAAGCCTGCAATATCGCGTGGGTTAGGGATTAGCACTGAGCAGCTGCCAGATTCAAAATACAGGACTAAATTCACCATAAAGGCATAGATATGATAAATCGGTAACGGTGCGACAAAAATGTCCTTGCCTTCAGTCATAGTGCTGGCAATACGCGATTTTACTTGGCCTGAGTTAGCCAACATATTGCGATGACTTAGCATGGCACCTTTTGATAAGCCCGTGGTGCCGCCAGTGTATTGCAGCGCGGCTAGATCTTCTTGCTGAGGTTTGTAAGGACTAAAGCTTGATTGTTCACCTAAGGCGAGCATGTGGTTAAATTCGACTTTTGCAAAAGGGGTGTCGGCTTGAGGCTGAGGATTAATTAAATCCAGTGCATGGGTGCTGATGACTAATTCAATATCAGTTTTCGCAACTATATTATTTAATGTGGGTAATAAGTCAGATAACACCACCAAGGCTTTTGCGCCGGAATCATTAAACTGATGGATTAGCTCACGTTCAGTATACAGCGGGTTAGTGTTGACTATGATTAGCCCCGCACGAATTGCACCGTATGCGGCAATCACAAATTGAGTGATATTTGGCAACTGAATCGCGATGCGATCCCCAGGTTTTAGCTGACTATGGTTTTGCATGTAGGCGGCAAACTGACGTGAAGCGAGTTCGAGTTCTTTAAAGGTGGTTTGTTTCCCCAAACAAGCATAAGCCACATTATCCCCATAACGTTGGCAAGTTTGTTCGATCAAATCTACCAATGAATCATATTGTTGTAGATTGAGTTCTTTATCTGCGTCATACCCCATGCTTATCCCCTTTGTTGTTTTTTTTGCTGCATTTCAAACAGGCGTTTAGATTAGAGTGGTTTTAGTTAACAGGTCAACAACATTCTATAGCTTTGTAAAATTATAGTATTAAAAAGTATGGAGTTTTTGCTCTATAATGGCTGATGGTTAGCATTATCTATTCGTTCAGTTTTGATGGTTTTTTGAACTAGAAAGGTGTTCTTGAGCCTCATGGTTAATTGGTTTGTAAGTATAAGGTCAGCGTTATCAACTGCCTTGCTATTCATTTAGTTAGTGTTTTAGTCTTTTACTCTGTTATTACCTCGAAATGCGTAGATTATTTTGAGAGGTAATCGAAATTGTTCGCAATTAGCTTGCATTTGTTATAGAAATGTAACCGAGATGATGTATTTCATTTTGGGAGAGACGATTTTTAATCATATGTTTATGAATAAAAATGAGTCACAAGCAAAAATATAATAAATAAAGAGACCACATGATGACCAATCTAAAGAAAACAACCAAGTTTGGCTTTAGCTCATTAAGCCTCGCAATTACAGTAGCATTGACTGGTTCAGTCATGTCTACTCAAGTCGCAGCTGCGGAAGAAGTTGCAGACAATGTAGAAAAAATTGCTGTTGTAGGTAGCCGCGCTGCACCTCGTTCAGTGGGTGAGTCCCCTGTACCTATCGATATCATTAGCGCTGATGATTTAAGGAAGAATGGCTCTACCGACATGATTGATATGTTGGTCACCTCAGTACCATCATTTAACTCGCGCGCTCAGCCGATTAGTGATGCTGCAACCCTTGTACGCCCAGTCAATTTACGTGGATTGCCTTCAGACAGTACTTTAATCCTTGTTAATGGTAAGCGACGTCATCGTGCGTCTGTCATTGCATTCCAAGGAGGTGGCATAAATGATGGTGCTCAAGGGCCTGACATTTCGGTGATTCCAAGTATTGCGTTAAAGCAAGTTGAAGTGCTGCGTGATGGCGCCGCGGCGCAATATGGTTCTGATGCCATTGCAGGTGTAATGAACTTCCAATTAAAAGATAGCGCTGAAGGTGGCTCTGTCTCTGTTTCTCACGGTGAATATTATGAAGGTGATGGTGCAACGACAACCGTGGATGGCAACATCGGATTGCCGTTAACAGATGCTGGCTTCGTTAATATTAGTGCGCAATACAAAACTGCTGATGCAACCAGTCGCAGTGTACAGCGCCCTGATGCTGCGGGTTTAATTGCGGGAGGAAACACATTCGTTAATGATCCTGCCCAAATATGGGGTAACCCAGAAATTAAAGATGATTACACTGTATTTGCGAATCTTGGCTTTGACTTTAATGACAAGCACAGCCTTTATGCATTTGGTAACGTATCGTCAAGAGATGCTGTGGGTGGCTTCTATTACCGTAACCCCCATAACCGTGGCAATGTTTACTCCCTTGATGGCGGCGAAACCTTGCTAGTGGGGGCAGTAAATGGCGATCCATCAACATGTGATGTTGTGCCTGCAAATGTACCTAATGTACTTGATACCCCTGAATATGCAGCAATGGTTGCAGATCCTAACTGTTTCTCAATGAACCAAGTGCGCCCAGGTGGTTATACCCCTCAATTTGCTGGGACCATTGAAGATATGTCTTTCTTCTTAGGTTTTGAAGGCGAATTTGGTGAGTGGGCTTATGATGCCAGTGCAGGTACCGGTGCCAACAAAGCAAGTTTTAGCTTAAGGAACTCGCTTAACCCTTCTTTAGGTTTAGTGGCTAACCCTGAAGATACTCAAACTGATTTTGATACCGGTGCTTACGAGCAAGTTGAAACCACAGTCAACCTCGACTTCTCGCGTTATTTCACCATTGGCTCAATTGAAGATATTAGCTTTGCAACGGGTTTTGAGTGGCGTGAAGAGTCATTTGAAATTACTCAAGGTGAAGAAGCTTCTTGGTTAGCTGGCCCATACGCAGATCAAGGTTTCAATATTGGTTCCCATGGCTTTAAAGGTTTTGGTCCTGAAGCTGCGGGTAAAAACTCTCGAACCAATATTGGTATTTATGCCGATGTTGAAGCGTATTTAACTGATGATTGGTTATTGGGTTTAGCGCTGCGTTATGAGGACTTTTCTACTTTCGGCGATACCTTAAATTATAAGATTTCAACCCAATACTCAGTGAATGATTACTTGTCAATTCGTGGCTCACACAGCACTGGGTTTAGAGCGCCAACAGTCGGTCAAGAGAATGTGGTTAACACTCAAACCTCGATTGTAAACGGTGATTTGATCCAGACATTTATTGCTCCACCAACGGATCCATTAGCGGCATTTTATGGTGGTGAAGTTTTAGAACCGGAAGAATCCATCAGCTATGCGTTAGGTACGGTATTTGAGTATGAAGACTTTTTCTTAACGGTTGATTACTACAATATTGAAGTGACAGGTCGTCTGGCGCAGTCAAGTCAAATTGAAGTACAAGCGGATGATTATGATGCGTTAAGAGCTGCGGGAGTAGAGTTTCCTGAGTTAATTTCGGCGGTTACTTATTATACCAATGACTTTGATACTACAACTCAAGGTATTGATATTGTGGGTTCGTATGAAACAGAGCTGATGTCTGGTGACTCAATGTTCAGTCTTGCCTATGGCTGGACGGATACAAACGTTGATAAGTTTGATCCAGATACTACTGACGAAGGTAAAGTGCGTCGTTTAGAAGATGGTATTCCTGCTCATCGTGCGACCTTAACGTGGAATCAAACCTGGGACGATTTAAACGTATCGTTACGTGGTAATTACTTTGGTGAATACTATGCAACCCATGCTGATGATACGTCTGATTGGGGTTCTGAAACGGCAGATTCTGCTTTCACTGTTGACCTTGAAGTGAGTTATACGGTAGTTGATGCATTAACTATTTCAGTGGGTGCGAATAATATCTTCGACCAAGAAGCTCAAAAGCTTAAAGACGGTACTTTAGGTGCTCTAGGTGCAGTTTACTATGAAAGTGGTCCATTCGATTATAACGGTGGCTTCTACTACGGTAAGTTAACTTACAGCTTTTAAGCGTTTAACTTGAACAAGAAAGACTGCATCTGCAGTCTTTTTTTTGCGATAAATTTATTGAGTTGAACTTGCTAAACACTAATCGAATCAGTTAACCGCATCTAAAGTATCAAACAATGATTCAATGGTGAGCACTGTTGGCAGCTTAACCCCTTGTGGGTACTTAGGGCCGTAAACTTTATTGAATGGCGTACCCATGCCGCCTTCATTGGTTACATAGGTTTCGATAAGTGCATTAGGTTCAGTCCAATTGCCTTGCATTAAAATGATATTATCTGCAGTAAGTACATTAACGACTTTTTCTCTATGGGTGACATTGGCTTGGTTGGTTCGACAAGGCAAGCACCAGTCCGCGTATACATCCACAAATACAGTATAGCCTTGCTCAACTAAAGGCGCTATTTGGCTTGGGTTAAGCGTTTGCCACTGCAAGCGTTTATAAGCATTGTAATCTTCATCTTTTTGTAAAAAAGCATACACCCCGCCAAAACATAAGGTCATAAAACTAAGTAACACGATGATCGCAGTAGGAATATTATTCCCTTTTATTTTTAGGATAATCAGTAAACCGATACCGGTTAGTAGTAATCCAAGTAATATTGGCAGCAATAAGGCCATAGGATGTGTTCTCAGTTAATTATGCAGAAGATATAGGCGACTATATCAAGTTTTACTTAATTTGAGGTTAAACCCATGTTGTCAGTGGTCATTCATGGTAACGTTACGCCTTTATTAAACTGCAGATAATTAAATGAATATAATCATCTGTATTTAATTGTAAGAATATTCACTCATTAATGATTTGGGAAATAAAATGGCGTTTAGTACGTGGTTAGGTCTATTGGCTATCTGTTGTTTAGGGGCCATGTCTCCAGGTCCTAGTTTAGCTATGGTGTTAAAACATACTTTATCTGGTGGGCGATTACATGGTGTTGTTTGTGCCTGGGCACATTCAATAGGTATTGGTGTTTATGCTTTGGTGACCTTATTAGGGCTTGCAGTGGTGCTAGAAAAGTCGCCAATTGTGTTTAACGGTATTGCGATTCTGGGGGCGCTTTATTTGGCCTGGATGGGGTTTCAAGCACTAAACTCTAAAGGTGGTATGGAGCAAAAGCTACAAGCAGGAGTGCCAGCATCTTTACTTGAGGCTGCAAGAGACGGTTTAGCGATATCATTATTTAACCCAAAGATTTTATTATTCTTTTTAGCATTATTTAGTCAGTTTGTGCTTGCAGCTGAAACCATGGCAGGTCAAACCGTTATTGTGCTAACGCCCTTGGTTGTTGATGGGCTTTGGTACACCCTTATTGCCGTGGTGTTATCCCATGGGCCGATCTTAAATCGGTTACGAAACAAAGCGGCATTGATTGATAAGTTATCGGGTGTGGTACTTATCTTGCTGGCAGTTCGGGTGTTGATAAATCTATTTTAAATAGTATTTATTACAGATAGAGAGAACAAAAAAGCCATCTTGCGATGGCTTTTTTTGGTTAAAGCAGTTGTTAGTTCTTAAATACTTGTACTGAATCGTCTTTCTCTACAACGTCCTCTTCTGATGCCTGCTGGCTTCCTGGTGGGTTCTTTATATGGTCATTTAAGTTTTCACTTAACATTCCTTTGAACTCCTCAGAAAACCACTCTAAGGCATTATCTTTTTCAGCTTCTAAATTTGAAGACTTAATTGCAGCTTCAAATGCATTGTAACGTGCTGCAGCAAAGCGAAGGGCAGTACCGACTTTGCCAATATCGTTTTCTTGCTGGCTAAGTTGGTTTGCTAGCGCGATAAATTGATCAGCAATTTGGTACATTGTTGTTTCAGTTTTTTCTTCTGACATATTTTCCACTTTTTAGTACTGGTTTAATTGCAATTAGTTTACCCACTTTAAAACTTAAATTCAGGTAAAAAACCATTGAGTTTGCGGATTCGATCCAATTATTAAGCAATAACGTCATTTTAACTGTCTGGGTCAGAGTCAGTGATCACTTGACCATTTCGAGAGTCATAGTAAATAGATAAAGTCGTTAGAGAGTTATAAAAATAGCGACATTGATCAGGATTTATATAGGTGGCTTGGTAATCTGATACGTTTTCATCGGCAGTGGTGGAAACACTGGGGGCATCTTGTAGTACGGTTTCCCATACCGATATACAATCAGCGACGTTGTTTAGCCTTGGTGATGGCTCAAACGGAGGCCAGTTTTGTGCTGGATATCCCCACTCATTAATATCTAATTGGCCATCAGTACCGGCATTTTCAAATATTGGCAGATTATCAGCAGGGCCTGAATGGCCTAACGCAGCCCATTTTATATGCGCGAGGCTGATACCGGTTGCGAAGCTGCCGCCAGTGGCTTTTACATTTGCCACATGCGCATCTTGTTGAAGGTTGATAAACTTAGGCAAAGCGATGACGGCTAAAATAGCCAGTATAATAATGACGACAACCAGTTCAATAAGCGTAAACCCAGTTTGAGTTATTTTGAGCTTTTCAATTTGCATTTAGGCATCTTTAGTAATGTGTTGTTAAATAATTGTAGATTGGTTTAGGGGTTATAGGTAGGTATGAGATGAAATATGCGAATTGGCAGCAGCTGTTTAATGAGCAACAACAGCAAGGCTATTATCTTGAATTAATGAATTTTTTAGCGACAGAGCGCCAGCAAGGCAAGGTGATATACCCTCCAGAAAATGAGACCTTTGCAGCTTTTGAACTAACGCCATTGAAGCAGGTAAAAGTGGTTGTATTAGGGCAAGATCCTTATCATGGGGCAGGGCAAGCTCACGGTTTATGTTTTTCGGTACAAGCTGGAGTGAAAACGCCGCCTTCTTTGGTAAATATCTACAAAGAGCTTAAGCAAGATATCAGTGGTTTTATCATTCCCGAACATGGCAACCTAACGGCTTGGGCTAAACAAGGGGTGTTATTGCTTAATACGGTATTAACCGTTGAAGAAAGTAAGGCTCATTCGCACTCAAAAGCGGGCTGGGAGCATTTTACTGACCAAGTAATGCAATGCCTTAATCAACAAATTGAACCTATTATATTTGTGCTGTGGGGCGCTCACGCGATAAAAAAAGGCCGCTGGATAACCTCACCTCAGCATCATATTCTTTCAGGGCCGCACCCGTCGCCGTTATCGGCTTATCGTGGGTTCTTTGGCTGCAAACATTTTTCAATTATTAATCAATTATTAGTGGCAAAAAATAGTGCGCCAATTGATTGGCAAGTGTAGGTCTTAGCAATAAAAAATGCACTTGATAGCAATCAAGTGCATTTTAATATTCAGTAACAGCTTAGTTTAGTGGTTTTTAGTTATTACGCTGAACTGAAATCTTAGCTAATGAGATAAGCGCGGTTTTGTATTCGCTATCAGCAATTGGCGCTAATGCCGCAATGGCTTTATCCGCTTCTTCATCGGCTTTTTGCTTGGTGTACTCTAATGCACCTGAATCTTTTAAGGCTGCGACGATTTCGTCGATAGCTTTGGTGCCATCTCCATTTTCAATTGCGTCTTTGATCAGCGCTTTAGCTTCATCATTACCGTGTGCCATGGCATAGATTAGCGGTAAGGTAGGTTTCCCTTCGGCTAAGTCGTCACCAATATTTTTACCTAGCTCATCAGCATCTGCAGTGTAATCAAGCAAGTCATCGGTTAGTTGGAATGCGGTACCTAAAAATTTACCGTATTCACCTAATGCGTGTTGTTGCTCTTTGCTCACATCTGCAATAACACCTGTGAGTAAGGTCGCGGCTTCGAATAATTTAGCTGTTTTGCAGTAAATCACTCGCATATAATTCTCTTCGGTGGTTTCAGGGTCATTACAATTCATTAATTGTAAAACCTCGCCTTCGGCAAGAATGTTAGTGGTGTCAGCCAGTACGCGCAGTACTTTCATGCTATCTAACTCAGTCATCATCTGGAATGAGCGAGTGTATAAGAAGTCACCAACAAGCACGCTAGCGCTATTGCCAAAAAGGGCATTAGCGGTTTTACGGCCACGTCGTAAGGTTGATTCATCAACAACATCATCATGTAGTAGTGATGCCGTATGAATAAACTCTATAATGGCAGCTAACTTTAGGTGTTCTTCACCTTTATAGTCGATAGCACGAGCGGCTAAAACTGAAAGCAATGGACGTAGTCGTTTACCACCGCCATTGATAATGTAAAAACCGAGTTGGTTTATTAATGCAACATCAGACTCAAGTTGTTTGTAAATTAACTGATTTACGGCTTGCATGTCGTTATCAGCTAGTTGACGAATGGCGTTTAAATCCATAATGGTCTCTAGTTATTAGGCTACCGGACAAAATTATATTGCCCACTATATAAGGTTCAAATTGTATATTAACAAATTTTACCGAATTTTCATGCTTTAGGCAGCTTTTGTTCTTAGATAGTGGGAGTTAAGCCGAGCTTTTTTTATTGATTCAAATTTAACGCTTGCCAGAATGCAAATCTTGCCGTAGAATCCGCGCCCATTGTCATTAAAAGTTTTTAGCACCCGGTATCAACATAACAATGAACCGGAGTGTTAGTCCATTTGGAGTGAAATAGCTATGTACGCTGTTTTTCAAAGTGGCGGAAAGCAACATCGTGTTGCTGAAGGTCATACAGTTCGTTTAGAAAAAATTGAAGTTGCTACTGGTGAAACTGTAGAGTTTGATCAAGTATTATTGGTTGCTGATGGTGAGAACGTTCACGTTGGTGCACCTCTAGTTGCAACTGGTAAAGTTGTTGCTGAAGTGGTTAGCCACGGTCGCGGTGAGAAAGTAACTATTCAAAAGTTCAATCGTCGTAAGCATCACGAAAAGAAAATGGGCCATCGTCAATGGTTCACTGAAGTTAAAATCACAGCGATCAGCGCATAATTTAGGAGTCTAACTCATGGCACATAAAAAAGCTGGCGGTTCTACTCGTAACGGCCGCGATTCGGAAAGTAAACGTCTTGGTGTTAAGCGTTTTGGTGGTGAATCAGTTGTAGCTGGTAACATCATCGTTCGTCAACGTGGTACTAAATTCCACGCTGGTGTAAACGTAGGTATTGGTCGTGACCATACTTTGTTTGCATTAACAGACGGTAAAGTTAAGTTTCAAGTAAAAGGTCCTAATAACCGTAAGTTTATTAGCATCGAAGCTTAATCTAGACTCTAATCAGTCTTTGAAAGCCCCGCCTTCTGGCGGGGCTTTTGTGTTTTTTTACTTCATTGTTGATTTAGTTAGCTAGACTTTAGTTTATTAAAAATTAGTGGATTAAATTTACGTGCGGTATTTGCGATGTTTTGCATCGTTGATTATTTATTTTGCAGTAAGCGATTTATGGTGATTGTATCTTCTACGCTTCCCTGCACATCTCAATCTTTTGAGGTTATAATTGACACATTAAGTGGTGTCAGGAGTATGTATGAAGTTTATTGATGAGGCTAAAATCAGAGTTGAAGCGGGTGACGGTGGCAGTGGCTGCGTTAGCTTCAGACGTGAAAAATATGTGCCAGACGGCGGCCCTGATGGTGGTGACGGCGGTGATGGTGGTAGTGTATTTTTAGTCGCAGATGAAAACATGAACACGCTTATTGATTTCCGTTTTGTCAGCTCGCATATTGCTGAGCGTGGTAAAAATGGACGTGGCCGTGATTGTACCGGTCATGGCGGTGAAGATTTAATGCTTAAAGTACCTGTGGGTACGCGTGCTGTTGATTTCGATACTGAAGAATTATTAGGTGATTTGACTACCCATGGCCAAAAGTTACTTGTGGCTAAAGGTGGTTTCCACGGTTTAGGTAATACGCGCTTTAAAAGCAGTACCAACCGTGCGCCGAGACAGAAAACATTAGGTACGCCTGGTGAAGTACGTTTCTTAAAACTGGAATTATTGTTACTTGCTGATGTCGGCCTATTGGGCTTACCAAATGCAGGTAAATCAACCTTTATTCGTGCGGTATCTCGTGCAACACCAAAAGTTGCTGATTATCCGTTTACGACACTAGTACCAAACCTTGGTGTGGTAAGTCCACGACCTGGGCAAAACTTCGTTATCGCCGATATTCCTGGCTTGATTGAAGGTGCCTCAGATGGTGCTGGTCTTGGTATTCGTTTCTTGAAGCATTTGGAACGTTGTCGTGTGTTATTACACATCATCGATATCGATCCTATTGATGGCAGTGATCCGGTTGAATCTGCGCGTTCAATTGTGGCTGAACTTGAAAAGTATTCACCAAAGCTTGCAGCTAAGCCACGTTGGTTAGTCTTTAACAAAATCGATTTATTGCATGAAGATGAACTTGCAGAAAGAATGGATCGCATTGTTAAGGAAATGGATTGGAAGGGTGACATTTACACTATGTCAGCATTCAACCGAACGAACACTAAAGACATTAGCTTAAAACTATTAGATTTCATCAATTCACTTCCTCCTGAAGATGAAGGCACTAGCCCAGATGATGAAGTTGAGTTTAAATGGGATAACTACCATGAAGCTAGCGTTGAATCGGTAAATGAAAATTACGACGACGACTTTGATGATGACTTCGATGACGATGACTACGATGTGGAAATCATTTACCAACGTTAATAGTCGAGAGACAAGTGTACGCAGAAACTCAAAATGATATCACTCGTCTTGTTGTACGAAGTGCACAATTACTTCTAGCCTATGGCGCTGAGTCTGATCTTGTTGAAGAGATCAGTCAGCGCTTAGGTAAAGCGCTGGGTCTTGCCAGCGTTGAACTTTCAATTTCCTCCAACTCCCTTGTACTGACCAGTTTAGTCCATGGCCGCTGTATAACTACAACCCGACGCATTCGAGAGCATGGCATCAATATGAAGGTGGTGTGTGAAGTACAACGCATTTGCCTCTTGGCAGAGCGCGGAGTGTGCAATGCCAAACAAGTTAAACGCCGCTTAGAGATCATTGAGCCTAAGAGTTATCCGGCAAAATATTTGATCCCGATGATTGGGCTATCTTGTGCGAGTTTTTGTCACTTGTTTGGTGGTGATATTACCGCGTGTCTTATTACATTCTGTGCTTCAGCTATTGGTATGTCAGTGCGATTATCATTAGTCAAAAAGCACTTTAATGCACTCATTATCTTTGCCATTACCGCTTTTATCACCACAATCATTGCCCAAATCGGCTTCATCACTGATTTAACCTCAACCCCTAAAACCCCAATGGCTGCCAGTGTGCTGATGTTAGTGCCCGGTTTTCCGTTAATTAATGCGATATCAGATATGGTTAAAGGCCATATGAATGTGGGTATATCTCGCTGGGGCCACGCGACACTCTTAACACTGGCTACTGTCATTGGGATTACACTTTCAATGGCATTGGGTGGGATTTTGTTTATATGAATCTTATTTTAGAATTGCTGCATGATGGACTTTTTTCAGCAATACCAGCGCTAGGCTTTGCGATGTTGTTTAATGTCCCGAAGCGATACTTACCTTTTTGTGCGGTAGCTGGCGCCATAGGGCATAGTTCAAGAAGCCTACTTATGCATTTTGATATGCCCATAGAGTGGGCGACATTTGCAGCTGCAGCCATCGTTGGTATTATTACGATACGCTTTGCTAAGCGTCACCTCGCGCCGCCGCTAATGTATGCTGTTGCAGCTATCATACCCATGGTACCGGGTACCTATGCATACAATACCTTGATAGCTTTGGTACAACTGAGTGTTCAAGAGCAAGTCAGCAGTGATTTAACTTCGATAGTCATTCTTAATGGCCTGAAAACCGTATTCATTCTTGGGGCATTATCAGTCGGCTTAGCAATGCCCTCATTAGTGTATTATCGAACCAGACCTATTATTTAACCCCCGTTTTAGCATCAAATAAGGATTTTTATATGCGCATCGCAATGATAGCCGCCATGGCCAATAATCGTGTCATTGGTAAAGATAATAAAATGCCTTGGCACTTACCTGAAGATTTAAAGCATTTTAAGGCGATGACCTTAGGTAAGCCTGTGGTGATGGGGCGTAAAACCTTTGAATCTATTGGTAGACCGCTTCCAGGTAGACATAATATTGTCATCAGCCGCCAAGCAGATTATCACATTGAAGGCGTTTCATGTGTGAGTTCATTTGAGCAAGCTAAACAACTTGTTACAGATTGTGATGAATTAGTTGTCATTGGTGGTGGGCAGCTCTATAAAGAAATTTTACCGCTGGCCGATATATTATATCTAACCTTCATTGAGCTAACTGTTGATGGCGATACTTTTTTCCCCGAGTGGGATGATGATAGCTGGACGTTACAAGATAAGGTTAATCAGGTTAATGCAGCACAATTGCAATATAGCTTTAACACTTTTGTGAAAAAATGTTAAATTACAAGCTGTTTTACCCTGAATAGAGGTTTACCCTTGATGGTAAGCTGAAAATAATAATACCTACAAAGGAGTATCGGATGCGTTTAATGCCTGTGGCCGTCGCCGTCCTAATTGCAGCATCTTCAGTTTCAACCCCAGCAGTCGCTGATACCGATCAACTTGTGGCAAGTATTTGTGATTACGTTAAATCGAATGATAAAAATCGACTACGTAAAAAACTCAAAGAAAGTCGTGTTAAATTACGTAATATCTATACCGGTGTTTCTTGTGATGGCGCAAGCTTATTAAGAACCGCTTATAATGCAAATTCATTTGAAGTGGGTGAGTACATCGCTAAACGTCTTCCTGCTGGTGATTTAAGTTCACCAGAAGCCGACGGGAAAAGCATTCTTGATTGGGCTAATAGCAATGGCCATAGTGGTAGTGCTATTACTGCTGCAGTTCAAGATCGCATTAATAGTGGTGAGTAAAGCGCATTGATTAATTTGGTGATAGCAATTGTGAATTATCAAATATAATCTTATGCATAAATAAAGTTGATAGCTTTGACTGCCAAAACCGCCTTAGGGCGGTTTTTTGTTGCTTATGGTTTTTATTGCCGCAAATCATTGCTAAGTCATGGCGCTATTAGGCTTTAAAGGCAATAAAAAAGGCTCTAAAGAGCCTTTTCTACATTTAGATACTGTGAGTCGTTAAACTTTAAATTCCTTCACAGAGCTTTGTAGCTCTTCAGACAGCATTGCTACTTGCTGACTTGATTGTGCTGTTTGATCTGCGCCTATGGCGGTTTCTTCTGAAATAGCAGCAATGTGCTCTAGCATTTCAGAGACTTGCTGACTGACCAAGTTTTGCTCTTGAGCGGCTTGGGCAATGTGATTACCAGAGTCGTAAGCTTTATGTACTGACTGACTAATGGTTTCTAAGGCCAAGTTAGCTTGTTCTGTTTTATCGACACAGCTGGTTGCTTGTGTGCGGCCTAATTCCATGACCGTCACTGCTTGTTGTGCACCTTGTTGTAACACTTCAATCATTTGCTGAATTTCGCTAGTCGATTCTTGGGTTCTAGAAGCAAGACTGCGCACTTCATCGGCGACAACAGCAAAACCACGGCCTTGCTCACCCGCGCGGGCAGCTTCAATCGCAGCGTTTAATGCCAGTAAGTTAGTTTGCTCTGCAATACCACGAATTACATCAAGAATAGAGCCGATTGATGCGCTATCAGTATGGACCTTATTGATCACCACGCCCGCTTTAGCGACTTCTTCTGCTAAGGCAAGAATAGTGACTTTATTCTCTTCAGCAAGTGTGCGCATATGCTGAGTTTCTTGATCGGCTTGCTTAATTTGTTCAAGGGCTTGATCGGCGCTCATTGAAACTTGTTGGGCGCTAGAGCTTAGCTCAGTAGTTGCAGTGGCCACTTGATCCACTTGATTTTTTTGCTCTTGAATACCAGATGTAGTTTGGGTGGTTATTGCTGACGTTTCTTCTGCTGCAGCAGCCAACTGATTCGAGCGGTCTAAAATGCCGACGATTAAGTCACTTAAACTATCCACTAAGCTGTTACAGTTTTTAGCTAGTAGCGCGAACTCGTCATGGCCTGAATCATCTAATTTATGAGTTAAATCTCCAGAGGCAAGAATATTTAGCGCCTGGTTTACTTTTTCTAATGAGCGAGTTAATGGTTTCACTACGGCGTAACTGACGATAATTGCCACCACAATGGCCAGAATAACTACCAGCATTGTTTGGATAGTAGCCGAATCGATATTTTTAATTGCATCGTCACTTATTTTAGCTGTGAAGTTTTCAATTTTATTAGCTAGCTCGTTCATTCTAGCATTAACGTCTAAACGGTCTTTATCGGTTGCAGCTAACATTTCGGCAGCGGTTTGATCATGCTTTAGTTGCTGGCCTTTCAAGGTAACTATGGAGTTATTACCTGTCACTAGGGCAAATACAGCATCACTTTCTACGTTTAAATCATTAAGAGTGCTATCGCTAATAATACCGCGGCCTTGTAAATTGATATGCTCAATCTTTGTGCGGGTATCGTTGAGCATGTACTCTAGCTCATTCACTATTACTTCATATTTAGCGTTTTCTTTAGCGGCAACTAAATCATAAATGGTGGTAATAATATTGATGAAATTACTATCAACGACTCCCGCTGCAGCTGCAATACTTTGTTTAGTGGTATCTTCACTCAACTCTAGATCTATCAGGTCTAATAAAATCGATGATGCATCATCTGCGCTGTCTTCTAAATTATCTCGAAGTTGTAATAGTTGTTCATGTTTTAATAATGCATTTTCATGCTCTATTAGCATTAAAGCGCTATTTTTTTCAAAATTATGGTAGCTGTTTTTAAGCTGAGAAAGGTTACTGGAAAACTCTTGTCTACCAGAAATTAACCCAGTCAAGTTATTGAGTTTTTTGTTAAATTCCACTGATTCAGTGTTTATATTTTTTTTGACTGCTGGAATTTGAGCTGATTGATCAGTGTAGTAACCGAATAGAATGTGAATTTGCTGGGCGCTTAAGTTTTGCGTTAATTCACCGGTAGCAGTAAGGGCAGGCAAACTAACTTGTTGTAAGGTGCTAGTACTGTCCTTGATGCTATTGTTGGTGAGCAAAGACACGCCACCTAAAACTATCAAAAGGAGAGTCACAACGGTAAAACCGCCAATCACTCTGGTGGCAACATTAATTTTCATAGCATACTCCGGCTGTTATTATTTTATCCCGAATTTATCTCTTTGATCACTCAGGGCTGTATGATCATTGGAGATCCAATAACTGTATCGGCTTTGTTACTGGAAAGTTTAATTATTTATTTATGATTTTATTTTGTGCTGTTGTATTTTTTCGTTGGTTTCTAAATGCCATAGGGTTAAATGCTCTCCCCAGCAACATCCTGTATCCAGTGCTTGCATATTAGGTTGGTTAACCACGCCCATTAACGCCGCCCAATGACCAAATACCAAAGTGTGGCTTTGTTTTAACGGGGAGTTGAATTCGAACCAAGGCGTGAGTTGTGGTGGTTTGTCTTGAATGGGGGATTTACATTTAAAGTCTAAACTGCCATCAGCAAACAAATAGCGCATTCGCGTTAGGGCATTGATGCAATATCGCAGTCTTGGCAAGCCTATGGCTGTAATGTCCCAGCGCTCTGCATCATCGGTGTACATTTTTGCAATTAGTGAATCGATATAATCATCTTGCTGTAATGCTTGGCTCACCGCATTAGCTTCTGTGAGTAAGGTCGCTAAGTCCCACTGCGGTGGAATGCCTGCATGGCTCATGATGATATTGTGGGAGGGCAGTGTCTGCACCAAGGGTTGCTTTCTTATCCAAGTAATTAAGTCGGGTAAATCATCAGCGCTTAGCAATTCAGCAAGCTTATCTTTGGGGTTGGGTCTTTTAATGTTGCCGTTAAGGGCTAATAGATGCAAGTCGTGATTACCCAAAGTTATTTTGGCACTGGCCTCTAATGATTTTAAATAGCGTAAAGTTTGTAAGGAGCCATTACCTCTGGCGACTAAATCGCCGACAGCCCATAGTTCATCCTTTGAAGGGTTAAAGTCCACTTTAGCGAGGATCAGTTGTAATTCTTCAAAACAGCCTTGTATATCGCCAACAAAATAATGTGCCATAGGATTATTGTAAAATCCCTGGGACGGCTAATCTAAATGTTGGGATTACAGCTTTAAAAGCTTCACCTTGGGCGCTGCTCATGCCGTATGAGCCTTCCATAAAGCCAACGGGTGTTTCTAATACTGTGCCACTTGAGTATTGGTAAGCTGTATTAGGCTCGATAGTCGGTGTTTCTCCGACCACGCCAGGGCCTCGCACTTCACTTTTTTCACCGTTTGAGTCAGTAATAATCCAGTGGCGATCTTTGAGTGTCACTACAATGTCGCTCAGATTAATGATGGTAATGGTATAACTGAATAAATATTTTGATTCTGCTGCTGATGACTGCTCTTCTAAATAGTTAGTCTCAACTTTTATTTTAATTTTGGGGGCTACAGAGGACATTAAACTTCCTAAAAACGAAAGGGCACTTTCAATGAAAAGTGCCCTTAGAATTATAGATTTTTATCGCAAACTAAATTTGCAAGTGCCACATACTGCTCGACAGTTATTTGCTCCGGTCGAAGAGTCGAATCAATGTTCAGCGCGCTGAACTCATCATCTGTTATCATGTGCTTTAAGTTATTCCGTAGTGTTTTACGGCGCATATTAAAGGCTGTGGTACATAGATGACGTAAAACGGTGACATCTTTACACGGGAATGGTTTTACATCGTATGGCAACAAACGTACCACTGCAGAGTCGACCTTTGGCGCCGGAGTAAAGCTTTGTGGCGGCACTTCAAGTACAGGTACCACTTTACAGTAGTACTGCGCCATCACAGTTAGGCGGCCGTAAGCTTTAGTGCCTGGACTTGCAGAAAGGCGCAAAACCACTTCTTTTTGTAGCATAAAGTGCATGGTTTCAATTATTTCAGCGAACTCAAATAAGTGAAACATTAACGGCGTTGAGATGTTGTACGGTAAATTACCAAATACTTTCATCTTTTTGCCGTCTTGTTGCAACTGGCTAAAGTCGAAGTTCAGTGCATCACCCTGATTGATATTAAGCTTATGCTTTAATACTGGGTGGTTTTCTAAACGCTCGACTAAGTCTCTATCTAATTCGACTACAGTTAAGCAATCAACTGATTCAGCAACAGGTTCAGTTAATGCGCCAAGGCCTGGGCCAATTTCAACCATAACATGGTCATTATCTGGCGAGATGGCGCCCACGATCCGACTGATCACACTTTCATCAGTTAAAAAGTTTTGCCCAAAACGTTTTCTGGCCGTGTGGCCTAAATGTACTTTATTGCTCATTAAAATTTAACTACTTACTTTTGAGGCCAATTCAATGGCTTTATTTAATGCACAGGTAAAACTACCACTATCAGCTTCACCGGTTCCGGCTAGCTCTAAAGCTGTGCCATGATCGACAGAGGTTCTGATATACGGAAGACCTAAGGTAATGTTAACCGATTTTCCAAAACCTAAAGATTTAAGTACTGGAAGTCCTTGGTCGTGATACATAGCAAGAACCACATCTGCTTCTTGTAAGTATTTAGGCTGGAATAAAGTATCTGCAGGTAATGGACCTACAATATCAATACCTTGCTCTCTAAGTTCATTCAGAGCAGGGATCATGATATCGATCTCTTCTCGGCCTAAGTGTCCATCTTCACCAGCATGCGGATTAAGGCCGCAGACGAATATTTTAGGTGAAGTAATGCCAAACTTTTGCACTAACTCACTGTGCAAGATTTGTATTATATGATGTAAACGCTCGCGTGTAATGGCTTTTGCAACATAAGCCAGTGGAATGTGGGTGGTCATTAACGCCACCTGCAGACCTGGCGCTGCCAGCATCATTACCACATCTTGGCAATTTGCTTGTAATGCAAAAAATTCAGTATGGCCGCTAAAAGGTATACCCGCTTGATTAATAATGCCTTTATGAACAGGGCCCGTTACCACAGCTTCAAATTCATTGGTCATGTTTTTCTCACCCGCATAACGCAAGGTGTCGACCACATATTCACTGTTAAGCTCATTTAATTTGCCGCATTCAACTTCTGCAGCAAGAGTAAATGGCGCAATGGTTAAGGTGCCAGCTTCCTGAGCCTTAGCAGGTAACGTTGGCTGGTAAGGTCTTAATGTCAGCGGCAAGCCAAGCATTTTTGCTCGGCTAGTTAATAATTCTGGGTCGGCGCAAACAACTAACTCAGCAGGCCATGGCTGCTGAGCAAGTTTAATAACAAGATCTGGGCCGATACTCGCCGGTTCACCCGGCGTAATCGCAATACGTATTGTCATTAAGTTAGCTTAACCTCGAGTACTCTCAGGTTCAAAAACTTCAATATAGGCTTCTGAACGCATTTCATCTAACCAGTTTTGTAGCTCTTCATTGAACTTACGACGATAAATCAACTGGTGAGCACGATTGCTATTAAACTGAGCAGTAGCATCAGTTTTACGTTTTTCTTCAAGTTGAACGATGTGCCATCCATGGGTTGTTCTAAAGGGTTCACTATACTCATTAATTTCTAAGCTTGATAATGTTTGAGCAAACTCAGGTACATATACAGTCGGTTCTGCCCAGCCTAATTCACCACCTTTTGCCCCAGAACCTGGATCTTCAGAGTATTGGCGGGCAAGTGCTGCAAAATCAGCTTCGCCTGAACGAACTTGAGCTAAAAAGCTTTCTAGCATTGCTTTAGCACGATCTTCTGAAAGGATCGGTGATGGTTTCAGCAGAATATGTCGTGATCTTACTTCATTGATTTCTTTGGTTTGCAGGCCGCGAGCGTCCATGATTTTAATAATATGGAAACCTGAGGCACTTTTAATTGGGCCAATGACATCACCAGTTTTAGCGTCAGTTACTACCTCAGCAAACAAGGTTGGCATTTCGTTCACGCTCATGTAATCCCAGATACCACCTTCAAGCGCTTTAGGCCCTGATGAAGATGCGATAGCTGTACGGCGAAAATCTTCACCTTCATTTAAGCGGTCTAATACGATATTCGCCCGTTTGCTCGATGCTTCTAGTTGTTCACTGCTTGGGTTATTTGGCACTTCAATTAAGATATGTCCAACTTGGAACTCGACATCTTTTAAACCTTGCTCTTGGATCATTTTAACTAAGTTACTGATCTCTTGAGGTGAGACTTGAATACGACGCTGAACTTGAATACGTTGGATTTCACCTAGGGTGATTTCTTCACGTAATTGCTCACGGTATTGCGCATAGCTCATGCCTTCGCTTTCAATTTGTTGTTGCATTTGAGAAACCGTTAGCTTTTGCTCTTTAGCAATATTCTCAATGGTTTGATCAAGCTGTAGGTCACCAATAGATAGACCAATACGTTCTGCCATTTGTAATTGCAAGTGAGTCAAAATTAAACGTTCAATAACTTGAGTGCGAAGTGCATTATCTGACGGTAAGCCTTGGCCTGCTTTTAGCGCATTGGCTTTTACCGACGCCACCATATGAGTGATTTCACTTTCAAGAATAATACCCTCATTAATTTGTACTGATACGCGGTCGAGGGGAACTGGCGCCGCGATGGTTACTTGGCTCATTGCCAAAGTAAATAAAGCAAAAATCATTTTCTTACAGTGTTTCATCCACGAAATCCTTGGCACTTTTAGTTTTAATTGCAGTGGAATATATACCACATACAGTGTTGTTATCTTTTATTAGGACTGTTTGTTTTCCAGTAGGTTCAGCAATCTACCACAAATGATGGCTAATTCCTCAAGTAAAGTGGTTTACGATAGTTAAATAATCCGTCATCAAGCATGTCTTCGACACCTAGGGGGCCAGAACCACCTAAGCCTTTAATGATAAAGTTAAGGTATACACCACTTTCAAACTCTTCTCGGGTATCTAAACTTGGATTTAAATCATCATCGTAATTAGTTTTAATGCGGTAATGGTAACTTAAGCGCAATGCCCAGCAGCAAGATTCGTATTGGACACCGGTATAGGTTTCAATATTTCTTGATTCATTTAAGTCGTAATAAAAGTTACCGACAAAATATAAATCATCACTTATTGGCCATGAGGTGCGCATGCCTATTTGAGATATGTTCACTCTGTCATTAGTGTTGGTGTTAAGCAAATCAGGCACATAGCGATAGCTAAACTGTAATAATTTGTCATTACTGGGCCTAAAATCTAAGGTGACTTCACTTTTCTTATTCTCACCGTTTTCAGTATCAAATTGCACAGCACCACTAATAAACCAATCTTGATACATATTGGCATCGATTTCAGCGGCAAGCACAGAGGTTGATGCGTCCGCTTCTATGTCGTTGTAACTATTTATTTTACTATCTTCAATAAACACAATTTGACCTATGCTGAATTTAAATTTTTCAACATTGGACTCATCAAAGAGGCGCGTTGTAACCCCTAAGGTTATTTGATTGGTGTCTGCAATTCTATCTAAACCAGAAAAGCGGCGGTCTCTAAATAAGCCAAAGTAATCTTCTTGTAACTGGGCAGTATCATAAACCCCAATATTAGATTGGTCTTCGTAGCCGACATATAAATATTGAAATTGTGGCTCTAAGGTTTGTTTGTAATTACTGCCAAGCATGGCTAACTGACGTTCAAAATTAATTTGTCCGTGAATTCGCACTTGAGGAATGGTTCGGTTAACCGTGTCATCCAGTTCATCATTGCTGTTATTGTTGTCTTGCCAGTATTGGGTTTGCAGTAATTTAACTTCACTGGTCACAGAACCTGCAGGCCCCTGTATCGGCCAGCTTATACTTGGCTCCATATGAAAACGTGTCGCCGTGGCATACTCATTTTCTGTATGTTGAAAATTGGTTAGCTCAGAATTGAATTTAAAATCTAACCCATTCCAAAAATCATTAGTCTGATAGTTAAAGTTCAGCTGAGGCATAACCTGATAAGGGCTCTCTTCTTCGCCGAGAACTTTAATGTCTTGTACCCGCATGCCGAGGTTCCAATCTCGTTCAAAGTAGCTAATTTCACCAATACGTGAAAGCTGATTATCCGTTGATCGATTAACATCAGAACTGAGATCATTGAAATAGTTATTGTCTGAGACATCTGTAAAGTTAGCTTGTACACGCCAATTGTCATTTATTGCGCCTTGATGGCGCCAATGGTACAGGTAACGGTCAGGGCTATTATCTAACTTGTCGTCATTAGCGAGGAATTCAAAGTTGAATTGACCATTTTGTTGTTCACCGGCTAAGTATCGAAATTCTGTTTTACTGTAAAACCCACGGGCTGACATATAGGTTGGGGTAAAGGTTAAGTCGTATTCTGGGGCGATATTCCAATAATAAGGCACACTGACTTCAACGCCATTGGTGGTACTGGTGCTAAAACTGGGAAATAAGAAGCCTGACTTTCTTTTATCTGAAACCGGAATGGTCATATAGGGGATGTACATAATCGGTACATCGGCTATGCGTAATTTAGCATCCCAGATCTCACCCCATTCTTCACTGCTGTCGATGCGTATTTCTTTGGCTTCAAGGCGCCAAGAGTTATCGCCAGGGGGGCAGGTGGTGAAATTGGTGTTACTGAGCTCTAAATTGTTTTGTTCGGTAATTTTTAATTGCTGAGCATCGCCGTTAATTTGTTGGCCATTAAGCCAATACTTAGCCCCAGTAAGGGTGGCGCTGTTGGTCAGCATTTGCGCATTTAATGAATCTGCGGTTACGGTAAATTGCTCATCACTGAAAATCAGATTGCCATTAGCATCTAATTGTTCATTTTTTTGATCTAAGATGGCTTCGTCAGCACTGATATGGCGACTACCTTGGCTGAAACTGACATTACCAGAAAAATGGGCTTTATCGCCCATGGCTGCTTCAGAGCGATCGGAAATAATGACAATATCTTCAGCTGAAATATTGCTAATGCTATCACGGTCGTTTATTGACGGTGAAACGGGGGCCTGCACTGCACACTGAAGCTGAGCCTCTTCAATTTCAGGAGACTCTTGTGCCAAGACTAGGTTTGGTAACAGGCTTAATGCCAGGAAATAACGGATCTGCATGTTAATAATTGATTATGAATTCTTAGTCTAGACAAAATGAATTGAAAAAAGAGCCACAGCTAACATTTTATCTTTAGCTGTTTCCAAATGTTATGTTGGCTATAATAAAGCAATTTTTACATAAGAGCCATTGAGATGAGTTTATCTGATACAAGATTTATTTTACTGAGTAAGTGGTTAAGTCAACATTTCAACACAGATATCACCCCAACACTCATTTGTGGTGATGCCAGTTTTCGTCGTTATTTTCGCGTTCAGCATTTAGCAAATACGTATATCGTCTCTGATTCGCCTATTGAACTGGTACCCATAGCGCCCTTTATTGAGCTAGCAGCTGCATACGCACAATTAGGATTAAAGGTACCTGAAGTTATAGCACAAGATGATATTAACGGCTTTGTATTGCAGTCAGATTTAGGCGATGAGCAACTCATAACACGCCTGAATGACCAATCTGTGATTGATTTTTATCAGCAAGCGTTAGGGTTATTGCCGCAAGTGGCACAGGTTAAGTCCACCATTAAGGGGGATTTACCGCAATACGATGCCGCTTTTGTGCAGCGAGAGTTAGCCATTTTTACCGAGTGGCTGTTATTGAAGCATTTGCAATTAACCCTGAGTGAAGATGAGCATGGCATTATCGAGAATGCTTTTGGGGTGTTAACCGCCAATGCAATTGAGCAGCCTAGTGTCGGAATGCACCGTGACTTTCATTGCCGCAATATTCTCATAAATCAGCAACAATTAGCCTTAATTGATTTTCAAGATGCGGTGATTGGCCCTGTTACCTATGATGCGGTGTCATTACTGCGAGACTGTTATGTGAGATGGCCAGATGCTGTGGTTAATCAGCTTCAAATGGGTCATTTTAATTTATGTATTCAGCATGGATTAATTGATGATGGTGTAAGCTTTAGCCAATATCAGCGCTGGTTTGATTTAATGGGAATGCAGCGCCACATAAAAGCCGCCGGCATTTTTGTACGGCTGAATTTGCGTGATGGCAAAGCCGGTTATTTGAAGGATATTCCACTTACCCTTAGTTACATCGTTGATATTGCCGCTTTATACCCAGAGCTACAAGACTTTGGTCAATGGTTGCAACAAAAGGTGCTAACGCATTTCACTGCAGATGCGACAGATCAATGATATTCGTGCGGCTACCGTTAATATACACAGATAAGCTTAACCTTATGGACATTAAAATATGAAAGCCATGATTTTGGCTGCGGGTCGTGGTGAGCGATTACGACCGCTTACAGATTCACTTCCCAAACCTTTGGTTGCAGCAGCGGGTAAACCGCTAATTGTTTACCATTTAGAAAAGTTAGCCGCCGCTGGCATCAAAGAAGTTGTCATCAACCATGCTTGGTTAGGGCATAAATTAGTACAAGCGCTAGGCAATGGCAGTCAGTGGGGGCTCACTATTAACTATAGTGCTGAAGAGAACGCCTTAGAAACTGCTGGCGGTATTAAACAAGCCCTAAGCCTATTAGGTGACGAAGCTTTTTTGGTTATCAATGGCGATATATATATCGATGAACTGCCTGATATCACCCAGGCAATGGCACAATTAAAAGCAGAACCCGCATTAGAGGCTTTTTTATGGTTAGTTGATAATCCTCAGCATAACCCAGAAGGTGATTTTGCGATTATTGGAGCGCAATTAGCGCAAGCGGGTGCCAATAAGCTAACCTATTCAGGCATGGGGATTTATCATCCCAAAATGTTTGCTGACATTGGCGCAGGTAAGCAAGCCTTAGGGCCATTATTACGTCACAAAATGGCTGATAAAAAGATTATCGGTAGTCGTACCAGTACTTACTGGTGTGATGTAGGTACCATTGAGCGGTTAGACTTGTTAACAAACTACTTGGCAACAGGCACCATATCGGCAGAAACGTAAATTGTAAGCAAGCCGCAGTAAGCACATGACGACATGCGCCATAAATAACCAGTCGACATAGACTGTGATGAGCTCAGCAGTAAGACAAATTAACAACAGGAAGATGAATGCGTATTTGGGGTAAGGTTTTCGGTTTTATTATCGGCTACATGTTTGGTAAAGGTTTCGGCGCCCTATTAGGGCTTTGGCTTGGGCATATGTACGATAAACGCAGTGGTTTTGCCGAGATGCTGCGTAAGGGGCATCAGCGTCAAGCTGAGTTTTTTAATACAACCTTTACAGTTATGGGCCATGTTGCCAAAGCTTCTGGCCATGTGACGGATGTGGATATTCGTATTGCCACTATGCTGATGGATCAAATGAAGTTAACTGGCGATGCAAGACGTGATGCGCAAACAGCATTTAGAAATGGACGCGATGCCAATTTCGACTTAGTCAAAACCCTGCGCGAATTTCGAGTGATGACCCAAGGTCGCCGTGAAATATTACAAATGTTTCTTGAAATTCAAATTCAAACCGCACTGTCTGATGGCGAATTACATAGCAAAGAAAAGCAGATTTTATCAACCATAGCCAAAGAGTTAGGGTTAGGCCAAGCTCATTTGGATGCGCTACTTAATCGTTGGCAGGCAGAGTTTCACCATCATCAAACGGCTAATGGCAGCCACATGCAGCTTGAAGACGCTTATTCACTATTGGGTAAGCAGGAGTCTTCCAGCGACCAAGAAATCAAACGTGCTTATCGAAAACTCATGAATGAGCATCATCCAGATAAACTGGTCGCTAAAGGTTTGCCACAAGAAATGATGGAGCTGGCAAAAAGTAAAGCTCAAGACATTCAATCTGCTTATGAAACAGTTAAAACATCTCGAGGAATGAAATAAGCGCAGGGGTGGTAAACACAATAATCATCATTAAGAAGTGATGTTAATGGGAGTTTTCTATGCAATATAAAGCGACTGTGAGTCTAGTAAGTTTGGCGTTGTTAGCAACCTCTGTTCAAGCTGAGGTGTTTGTTGCTCCTTTTGGCGGTTATAGTTTTGGCAGTACAGAATTTGACATTGGCGATCTGAATAGTCAGCAAACAGATAAGCTAAAAATAACCGAATCTGAGCATTATGGCTTTATGGCAGGAGTCACGACCAAAGACCCAGGTAATATCTACTTTCTGTATAGCACGCAAAAAACTGATTTGAGAAGCAATGCTTTTAGTGCGGATGTCTTTACTGATCTTGATGTTGATTATTTCCATGTCGGTGGAAGTTTATTTTTCCCCAATGGCCGCGTTAAACCTTACGTTACCGTCACTGCCGGTGTCACGCACATGCGACCGAGCAATGACTTTTCAACTGAAACCCGTTTTTCAATGGGATTTGGCGGCGGCGTAGCCTATGACATTACCTCTCAAGTGGCCTTATTTGCCGATGTAAGAGGCTACGCTACATTCGTTAACTCAAACAATAGCTTTTTCTGCGGCCCCAATGAATGTGTGTGGAATATTTCTGCCGATATCATGTGGCAAGGGCAGGGCAATATTGGTTTAGAGGTTAAATTTTAATTAGGTGACCGAACATGAAAATTGTTGTACTTGATGGCCATACATTAAATCCGGGTGATTTAGATTGGTCATCGTTAGCTGCGCTGGGTGAGCTTAGCGTTTATGAACACACTATGGCGGCAGATATTATCTCCCGTAGCAAAGATGCCGATATAATTTTAACCAATAAAGCGGTAATCAATGCTGAGGTGATAAGCCAATGTCCACAGCTTAAATACATAGGTGTGACGGCAACAGGTACCAATGTGGTTGATATCGCAGCGGCTAGCGCGCAGCAGATAGTTGTAACCAATGTGCCTGCTTATGGCCCTGATGCTGTGGCGCAAATGGTATTTGCTTTAATACTGCAACATACCCAGCAGGTGGATTTACATGATAAAGCAGTAAAAAAAGGTCAGTGGAGTCAATCAAGAGACTTTTGTTTTACGCTTTCACCTTTAGCATCGCTAAAAGGTAAAACCATAGGCATTGTTGGCTATGGTGATATTGGTCAACAAGTGGCAAGGTTAGCGCTGGCATTTAATATGAATGTGTTAATTAACACATCGACACCCAAAACGGATTTACCTGCAGGTGTTCAATGGCAGACGCTCAATAAGTTATTAAGCCAGTCAGATATCGTGTCGTTGCATTGTCCGCTTAATCAAGCCACTGATAAAATGATCAATGCTCAAAGTCTTGAGTTGTTTAAGCCTAACGCTTTATTGGTTAATACCGCTCGAGGCGGTTTAGTGGATGAAGTAGCATTGGCAGATGCGTTAAATGACAACCGCCTTAGCGCTGCACTTGATGTGCTTTCAAGCGAACCGCCAATGGCTGATAACCCGTTATTAGCGGCTAAAAATACCATTATTACCCCTCACATCGCTTGGGCAACAACAGAGGCAAGGCAAAATCTGTTAAATATTGCCGTGGATAATGTGGCGCAATTTTTAAAAAACAGCCCATGTAATCAGGTTACTTAGCCAGAAAAACAAATAAGGATATTTGTGCAATATGAGTTTATGGAAAGCGCTTTACGATGTATTTGAAAAAGAGCATGCGCGGGTTGAGAAGCATAAAGGCCAGCAACGCGCGCTGTTATTTGAAATTGAAGCCAATATCAATTTTATCGCTGTAGGGCTAAAACAGGGTCTTAGTGCTGATCAAATCGTGGCAGGAATTGATGTCGATGTGTTTAAGCAATCAATGATACAAGGTTATGACTTTAATCGTTTAACTGCTAATAGCTTATTGGCCAAGGCCATTATTGATTACCCTGAGTTTGATAAATATATCGGTAAAAGCTCTGATGAGCTGGTTGCCAATGTTTACGGTAAAATATTTGTTTTGCAAAAGTTGATGATAGCGGGGCGTTTCGAGCAAGGTGGTAAACTTAAATCCTTATTAAGGATGTTAATTTTAGTGTTATTTCATTTGCAAGGTAGAGCACTGCCTAAAAGAAAAAGCAGCTAACTGCTTCATAAGCCCTTCAAGGTGATGTTAATACCACATCGAATTTATCCAATAAAAAGCCTAACCTTAGTACTTTATGTGCTTGAGGTTAGGCGTTTATGTCTACAGCGAGCAATCATTAACCTAGGTCACAAAGCGTAATTATGACGTGGTAATAGGCGAGTTATCATAGTGTAAAGCTAAAATATAACCTTAACTTTTGCCGCCGATGCTATGGCTTTCGTTATGGCATTATCAATATTGTTATCACGGGCTAAGGCAACACCCAGACGGCGTCTACCATCAATATCAGGTTTACCAAACAGCTTAATTTGGGTATCCGTTTGCACTAATGCTTCAGCAACGCCTTGATAGCGAATATTTTCAGACTTTCCTTCAGCCAGAATAACCGCAGAGGCACTTGCGCCATGTTGCTTAATTTCGGTAATAGGCAGGCCTAAAATAGCCCGAACATGCAAAGCAAACTCAGATAAATCTTGGCTGATAAGCGTGACTAAACCAGTATCATGGGGTCTTGGTGATACTTCTGAAAAGTAAACATCATCACCTTTGATAAACAGCTCAACACCGAATAAACCATAGCCGCCTAACGCGGTTACTACTTGCTCACCAATTTGCTGCGCTTTGGTAAGTGCAGCTGCTGACATTGCTTGAGGCTGCCAAGACTCACGGTAATCACCGTCTTCTTGTCTGTGGCCAATGGCATCACAATAATGAATGCCATTGACAGCACTAATGGTCAGCAAGGTGATTTCATAATCAAAATCAATAAAGCCTTCCACAATCACTCGCCCACCACCCGCGCGGCCACCTTCTTGAGCGTATTGCCAAGCTTGTTCAATTTGCGCATTGGTTTTTATCACGCTTTGACCTTTACCTGATGAACTCATTACAGGTTTAACCACACAGGGCTGACCAATTTGCTCAATTGCGGCAGTAAACTCAGCGAATGTATCGCAAAAGAAATAAGGCGATGTTGGAATACCTAAGGTTTCAGCGGCTAGGCGGCGAATGCCTTCTCTATCCATGGTTAACTGAGTCGCTTTAGCTGTTGGAATGATATTGATGCCGCCTTTTTCTAACTCAACTAGGGTTTGAGTAGCGATAGCTTCAATTTCTGGGATCACTAGATGCGGTTGTTCTAATTCAATAACGTCTCGTAATGCTTTTTCGTCCAACATGTTTACCACATGAAAACGATGTGCAATTTGCATGGCTGGAGCATTAGGGTAGCGATCTACGCCAATAACTTCGATGCCAAAGCGTTGTAATTCGATAGCGACTTCTTTACCAAGCTCACCACAACCTAGCAGCATGGCTTTAACTGCACCGTCAGTTTCAGCGGTACCAAAGGTGAAAGGGACATTGTTATTCATTATTTAACCTTGTAGGGGGAAAAAATAGCCGAGGCAGTTTACCTTTTATTCGTATTTGATTGATTAGCTAAACCGATAAGTGTGTAAAAGATCACGTGAAAACTCTTATTTTTATAGCGAATAAAGCACTTTAATTGGTTATTTTAGCTATTGCCTTGTGTTATCTTGAGGTTGCCAGTTTGTTGATTTTGGTTGTTATTTCTTTTGCTTTGATTGTGATAGGAGTGTCATATGTTTTTGGATTATTTTGCTCTAGGACTGCTGTTTTTTGTAGCATTAGTTATTTTTTACGGTGTTATCGCGATTCATGATATCCCCTATGAAATTGCTAAAAAGCGTAATCACCCACAGCAGGATGCTTTGCATATCGCTGGTTGGGTCAGTTTATTTACCCTACACGCTATTTGGCCATTCTTATGGATTTGGGCAACCTTATACCGCGAAGATAGAGGCTGGGGCTTTAGTGATGGTAAGAAGCGAGAGCTTATGTTGGAAGGTGAAGTGAAAGAATTGTTAGATAAGGTTAATGACCTAAATGAGCGTTTAATCTCTATTGAGTCGCCATCGGAACAAGCAAGTGTCACCGATGCTGTTAAACCTCAACCGCAGCCAGAACAAGGAGCGTAGCGATGGATCTGTTACTGATATTAACCTATACCGCTTTATGTGTGGCGATATTCAAAATTTTTAAAATCCCACTCAACAAATGGACTGTGCCAACGGCGGTGTTAGGCGGAATAGTATTAATTGGTACTTTATTAATACTGATGAACTATAACCATCCTTATACTAAGTTTGCCCGTGAATATTTCGTTTCAATCCCAATCAATCCTGCAGTAAAAGGCTTAGTGGTTGAAGTCAATGTTAAGCCCAATGTCCCTGTCAAAAAAGGTGAAGTGCTATTTAGAATCGACCCAACCCCTTTCATTGCTGTCGTTAAACAAAAAGAAGCGGCACTGGAAGATGCACTGCAAGCCGTGCCACAATTAAAAGCCTCATGGGATAGTGCGATTGCCCGCGCAGCGCAAGCAGAGGCTAATCGTGACAGAACCAAATCTGCCTTTGAGCGTTATGATGAAGGTCGCCGTAAAGGTGGTAGAAACTCGCCATTTTCTGAAATTGAGTTAGATAATAAACGCCAATCATATTTAGCAGCAGAAGCTGCTTTTAAATCGGCGTTAGCGGAAGAAATCCGTTTTAGACTGGCATTTGAGTCAAACATCGACGGGGTAAATACTGATGTAGCTGTGGTTAAAGCCGAACTTGATGCCGCTATCTTTAATTTAGAACAAACCGAAGTGAAAGCACCAGTTGATGGCATAGTCACTCAAATGGCGTTGCGTCCGGGGGTGATGGCTGTGCCTATTCCGCTGCGACCCACTATGACATTTATACCTGATGAAGACCGCTACTTTGCTGGTGCATTTTGGCAAAATTCATTACTGCGCTTAAAAGAAGGTGATGAAGCGGAAATTATCCTTGATGCTATGCCTGGCCAAGTACATAAAGGTAAAGTCGTTAAGGTATTACCTGCAATGTCAGAAGGTGAGCTGCAATTTGGCGGTGCGCTGCGCTCTTCAAATGAGTTATTTAAGCGTGGCCGGGTGTTAGTATTAATCGAGTTAGCTGACGATGAACTACGCACCAGCTTGCCTGCAGGTGTAGCTGGGCAAGCGGCAATTTATACCGAGCATTTCACTCATGTTTCGATTATTCGTAAAGTGTTATTGCGGATGCAAGGTTGGCTCAATTATCTGTTTGCTGAAGGGCATTAGTGATAATGTGATTATTCTTTTATAAAAAAGTCCGCGATTGCGGACTTTTTATTTTAGCAACTTATAAAGAATAAGATTAATTGTTATTTTACAGCAGCCTGAGGCGGGAACTGAGCCAGAATGGTATTAATGGTTTTGGTCGTTTCAGTGACTTTTTCATTACCACCAGATTCAAAGTCATATTCATCAGTGCCGCGCCAGATGAGTCGGTTATCTTTTAAATCTATAATATCAATTTGAATCACTTGGATTTTAGCGCTGTCACTGCCGATGGGGATTCCCATGCTAGTACCAATCCCAATACCACCATTACTGCCACTAGTACCAGTACCTAGACCAATAGAAAGCCCTGAGCTTTTTGGTTTGTCCTTGGTTAAAAAGGCGTAGCTGACGCCAAAGTCACCAGTTATGTCATTACCAGTGGCTTCACCACTCACGGCTAAGTCATTTTCTACTTGCTCGATAAAGTTTTTGGCTAATAAATTGGCACGTATACTGGCTCTGATCCGCTCGGCGCTAAGTTGATCCCCTTGATTTGACACTTCAATAAAATGAAATCGTTTTAACTGACTAAAGTCATATTTGGTATCAAAGTCTGACTTTCCTGTGGTGCTTTGGCAGGCGCTTAATCCTAGTAGAAGTAACATTGTAAATAACGCACGAAATAGCATAAGTGGCTCCGGTTAATCAATGAATCTGTTTGTTATAGGATGTTTTCTTGAGCGAATTAATAATCAGCTTAAATCAAAAGCCTGCAGTAAACCAATCTTACACAGAATTCGTCGGTCAAATAACCAGCGCTGAACATGGCTTTTTGGTTAATTAATGCTAAGTTAGAAGCATAAAACTTCAATTTTGTCGGAGAGAAACGTCAGTTAAATATGGAACAGTTAAGTTTTTTTTCCGTCCCAAGCCCTTGCATAGGTGTGTGTCAAACTGATGCGCGCGGATATTGTAATGGCTGTTTGAGAAATCGAGATGAGCGTTTTAACTGGCTGCATTTTTCTGATGCACAAAAGCATAATATTATTCGCTTATGCCAGCAGCGAAAGCGCCGCCGACAATATGCCAAATTTAAAGCCCATCAAATAGCGATAAAGCAGCAGCAAGCTCAGGCTAATCCACAATTTGACTTTGATGAACAAACTGATGATGACAACATTGATTTGGCTGATTTTAGCTTAGATTAGTGATTGCAACCTTGTGGTTTTAGGTAGGCTTTAGCTGTAATTAATATTATTGAGTTTGATGTGGTGGGTCTATTACAGCCTGCGCCGCTAACGGCCAATCTCCATTATTTCTATCGTCAGCTTCAGCGTTAAGCTAACCATTGAGATTAATGTGCGCTTTCTGCAGCTAGTTCGCGTTTACTTTTTGGCCACATTAAAGTGAAACAAGTGTTGTCATCATCACTGGTTAATGTGACATCGCCTTTGTGGCGCAACATGATGCGTTTGATAATGGCTAAGCCTAAACCATGGCCTTTATTGCCTTGGTGCTGTGACTTACTGCGATAAAAAGGCTCAAATAATCTTTCATGATCTTCTTCAGGGATCGCGGGACCATCATTAGATACTGTTAGGAGCAGGTGTTGGTCATCTTCAGACAAAGACACAACAATTTCATTATGGGTGTAGCGTTGGGAGTTAGTAACAAGATTTTGAATCGCACGCTCAATCAGCAGTGGTTCTGCCATCACATATAACTCACTATACATATGCTTAAATTTAATCGGTTTATCGCTTAATGGGGTTAAACGCGTGATCAGCTCTTCTGTAATGGACACTAAGCCGCAGCGCTCTAATGTGGGCTCTTGTTGCACTTCTAAGCTGGCATAGGTCAATAGCTCTTGCAGTAAGGTTTCCATTTCTTTGATATCAATTTGCATGTCATCAAGAAATTGCTGGCGTCGTTGCTCATCGCTATTGGGCAAACAATATTGTGGTAGTAAGGCTAAAGCAAACTTTAACCGTGCTAGCGGGGTTCTGATTTCGTGTGATACGGCATTAGAGAGGTGTTTTTGGTTTTCAATTAAATCACTGATATGCCGCGCCATGTCATTAAAGGTGTTGGCTAACGGTGCGACTTGAGAGCCGGGATTGAGCTCAATACGGGTATCCCATTTGGCTTCACCAAAGTTTTGCGTGGCTTTTTTAAGGGTTTTGAGATCTTTGGATAATGGCCATACCCAAATTAAGGCGACAAAGGCCAGCATCAAATAAAAGAATATCGTAAAAATATTACGCAGCAACCCGCGGGGATCGATATCTACTGGGCCTGCCATTAACACTTGATCACCCACGGCAATAAATTGCAATTCGTGGCTGCTATCAGTGGTGGTGGTGACTATTTCATTGGCCAAGAATTCGACATTGCCACTTAAAGCAATTTCATCTTTTTCAAATAAAGCTAACGGGTAGGGGTGTTGCTTTTGAATGATTTTAAGCTGCGCTAAGCGCTGCTCTTTAGGTTGCAAAGACAATAATAATGCAAAGGCGATTAATGGCGAGTCAATGTTCTCGTATTCATCGACTTGCTGTTGCCAGAGGCTATCTAATGTCCAGCCTATACCTAAAAAGCTTAAGCTAAGTAATAGGTATAGGCTGATGAAGAGTCTTTTCAAAGTCTTCTATGACCTAATTAGTTATTCCACGCTTCAGGCGCGAATAAATAACCTTGTCCCCAAACAGTTTTTATTCTGAATGGTGTTTCGATACTATCTCCAAGCTTTTTACGTAAGCGAGATATGCGCACATCAATTTTTCTGTCTTTACCATCAAAATCGATATTGAGTAAGTATTGGTAGATGTATTGTCTACTTAATACTTGCCCCGCTTGTGACGCCAGTAACCACAATAATTCAAACTCATGGCTAGTTAAATCAACCTCGGTATTGCCTAAGCGAATCGCTTGGGTATGCGGGTCGATGCTTAACTTACCAAAGCTTAAACAATGAGATTCTGGTTTTGGCGGTTGTGCCTGACGGCGTAATAGGTTGTTTATACGTGCCACTAACAAGCTTGGGTCGACAGGTTTGACAACATAATCATCAGCGCCTAATTCTAGGCCTTTGATTTGGTCTTCTGGAGAGCCAAGCGCACTCATTAACAATATAGGGCCTGAGAAGTAGTCAGGTAATTTTTCACACAGGCTTAATCCATCAAGTCCAGGCAGCATAATATCAAGTAGTATGATATCAGGCTTGTAACTAATCAATCGTGTTAAAACGGTATCGCCACGTCGTTCAACTTCAACGTGCATATCGTGTGATTTTAGGTAGTCCACAATTAAGTTGGCAAGACGAATATCATCTTCTACCAACAGAACTCTATGAGTTGATGGGGGGGTTGCCATTAAAATAAACTCCAAGGATTTCGGTAACGTCTGCGAACTTTAGGTTCGGACATTGTGGTGACTTTTAGGATTACGTCCGCCAATTCATTATTATTATTTTTACTTACCAAGACAAAGTGAATGTCTTTATTGGTTTTTACTGAAAATTGCAATGAATGATCATCAGTAGAATCACTACACCAGCGACTCATTGCTTGATAGTTAGATTCAATACAAATGAGTTGGTCAGTTTTCAGTTGCCAATTTAGCTCAATATCCATCTCGCAATGTTTGTTTTGAGCGTCTTTGAGGCATAAATGAGGCGTAGCCGAAAGCTGTGCTTGCGTTTCAAGCGTATCAGCTTTGACGCAGAAAGCACTAAATATCAGTATTAATATACCGAAAAAGTGATAGAGGTTATATTCTTGTTTACTGAACAAGATTAGAACCTATATGCAGCTCCAATGAAGTAGGAGCGAGAGTAATTTTCATTAATAATTGGACTGTCAATAATTTCATCAGCTAACCGGGTGTAACGTGCCGCTAAAAGTAAATCCCAGCGTTGTGAAAGACTATAACGTGTCGTTAGCTCAATCGCTTTATTCCAGCCAGAACCTGGCTGATATTGCGTGTTCCAGTATAGATTTTCAGTTGATCTAATACCATAGTAATAAGCAATAACTTGCGAACTTTTCCAATCAGCTTCTAATGATAAATCAAAGCGGAATTTATCAAGAGCTAAAGAGTACGACCAACTGGCACTGGCTTCTTGTCCATTATGAACATTAAGTAAATCATGGGCTGCGGTGAGTCTTAATATACCTAATTTGCCGTACCAAAAAAATTCCACACCACCATATACAGTGAAGTGTCTGGTTTCAAGCTCATTTAAAACCTCAGGTTGTGATATACCTCTAGATTCTGTGAGATCCGCTGCAGGGAGTTCAACCGTCTCATCAAAGCTACTGGCTTGGGGTAAAAAAATGTTTGATGGGTCCCAGCGATAAAAGAAAGCACGCTCATCGCTATAACTGCTCGCGAGATTAAGGGTAAAACTTTCTTGCTCTACCAGGGTGTAGCCAAAATTGAAGTTGTCAAAAAACCAGCTTTCACCATAATAGGCGACGGAGGGTATGACATAGATAGGTATATCTTTATAGGTACTTACTGGGTTGGTTTTATTGCCCCAGCCCAAAGCTAGACTGACATCCCATTGACCAACCACAATGCAGTCGCCATCAATTTGACAGGTGTCTTCAGCTTGCGCTGGCTTGATACCAGCAATAACAATGGTAAGTATGAGCAATAATCGATACATCTAAGGCTGCTACCTAATCAATAAAACTTCAATAAACATAATGTTAACATTGTTCATTATTTAGCTACACTGATTTTACCTTAATGATACAAACTGATACTGGTGTGATTAATTTACATTAAGCCGTTTTTAACCAAAGGCGTCACGGCGTTAATTTAATTCTTGCTCAACTGGTTCAGTATTTGATTGTTCAATCTCTAGCGGTGCTTGCCTTTGATAGCCCATTTCAATTAACTGAGCATTGATGCAGTCGGTAATAAATTGCTGTTTTTCGATGGCTTCAATTTGTTCTTCAGCGGCCATATTTTCACAGGCCGCCGTTAATGATTTTACGGTATCCTCAGGGGCTGGTATTCCATTGGCATTGGTATCTGTGCTGAAAAAACTGCAGATAACAAGGCTTACGACAATACTTAAACTTAATGATGGTTTAGTCATAAATGTTCCTCTAAGTGTTAACACGTTATGTAAACAGATGCTTAGTTCATTTTTTTGCGAATAAAATCACTGCAAGTGTCATCTAAGCAGCGCTTAGAAACATAATGCTTGGTTAATTGGGTTGTGAGTAAAAAACCTTGGCTTGTTT
Organism: Shewanella sp. 4_MG-2023; assembly: GCF_030548015.1. Taxonomy (NCBI): domain Bacteria; kingdom Pseudomonadati; phylum Pseudomonadota; class Gammaproteobacteria; order Alteromonadales; family Shewanellaceae; genus Shewanella; species Shewanella sp. 4_MG-2023. The sequence continues at coordinate 125,941 of NZ_JAUORL010000002.1, read as the reverse complement.
CTGCAATGCGATAAACATCATCCCAAGCTAAATGATGATCAATATAAGTCGACTTTGAATGAATACCGTTATCGTCAATGGTTAAATTTACTGGGTTATTCGCTGACTTACTTATTAGTTGCCTCATTAACCACCAAGCGCGATTAAACCTAACTTGCAGTGCTTCAACTGCCCCTAAACCAATAAAGAAGTAAGCAACATAGGGGCTTAACTCGGTGATGGTCATTAAAAATCCAGCGACTAAAAATGCCACAGATTTTAAGTAACGCTTTGGACTGGTATTAATGACAACTGACTCATCGAAGGTTTCTTCAAAATGAGATCGATCTAAAATATATTCAACACTATAGCTATAAGCTGTTGTTTTTGTTTCGCTGGTAGACATGTATCGCTCATTGACAACATTAATTGAGATAATTATAAGGTTGAAGTGATCGATTTCACTAATTTTTCCTGTAAATCGGTTTGTTCTTCTTCTGAAAGCTGTGCACCGTATTGGTTGGAAAGGGTAAACACGTTATCAGCTCGCTCACCGACTGTGCTGATGGCTGCAGAATGAATTGTAAGCTCTAGTGCTCTGAATGCACTGGCTATTTGCCCCATAAACTCATGGGTTTCTAGCGCTAAAATATGCACTAAGGTGCGGTTAGCTTTTTTAGAGTGAATAAATTCAATGGTGGGTTTGTTATCAAAACTTTGGGTGTGTCTTAAAGGGCGCTTTTTCGGCGGCATTACATTATTGTCTATCACTTGACGTAGCTTGCTGGTGACTTGTTTGCGGCGCTGAGCACTGAAAATCGGTTTACCGTCAAAGTCGAGTACTTTAAAAGCTTCAACCACGTAACCGTCTTTAGTTTGTGAAATCTGTGCTTGCTTCACTGATATCTTCAAGGTTGATAGGGTATTAAACAGAGAAATAAACAAGCCTGCTCTGTCTTTGGTATACACAAAAACATCACTACAGCCTTTGACATTACTATCATCAACAATAATTAACGATTCAGAATCTGCTTGAGCTTGTTGCTGATGCGAAAGTATTCCTAGGGTGTATTTTGCTATTTCACTGGATTCTGCATTACCGAAAAAGGATAACGGCAGGTTTTTCCATAGTTTTTGAATAGCAGCAGATTGAGCCTGTATTTGGTGTTCATCTGTTAATTGTGAATCGGCATTGATGATATTAAGGGCTTCTTGTTTGTGCTCCCTAACCACGCTGCGCAGTTGCAATACATTTTCAAGACCATTCCTGAGGGCTTTACGGGTGCCAAAGTAGAGGTCGGTTAATAAACTGGCTTTCCAATCATTCCATAGATCATCATTGGTGGCTTGAATATCGGCCACCGTTAAACAATATAAAGCATCAAGTTTAGTGAGGCTGCCCACGGATTTTGCAAAAGCAGTAATGACATCAGGATCTTGAATATCCATACGCTGGGAGGTGATGGACATTAATAGATGTTGTTCCACTAACCAGCTAATTAATTGCTGCTGTGAGTTTTTTAAACCATGGAATTTGGCAAATAATTTGGCATCTACTGCGCCGAGTTCACTGTGATCACCACCACGTCCTTTAGCAAGATCATGAAATAGTGCGGCAAATAAAATGGTTTCTTTGGCTTGGAACCGAGCATAGATATCAGCGGCCAATTTGTGATCGTGACTAATGTCATCATGGGTTAGTGCATATAAGTTTTTTAGCAGTTTATGAGTGTGTTCATCCACAGTATAAGCATGAAATAAATCAAACTGCATCTGGCCAACCACTTCACGCCATTGGGGTAAATATGAGGTAAGGATGCCATGTTGATGCATTAAGGTAATTGCCAGCCCCATGCCTTGTGGGTGCTTGAATAGTTTGACAAACAGTTCACGGCAGACATGAAAGTCTTGTAAATCACCCATTAAACGACGACGTACTTGCCTGATCAATCTTAAGGTCTCAGGGGTAATGCCTTTTACTTGTTGATGGTATTCGGCAATATAATAAAACATCCACATGATCTGCGGTCTATCAATAAACACATCTTGATTTTTTGCATTTATTTGGCCATTTAAGATCTCAAAATTGTCATTGATATCGATACAATTATTGTGTTTCAGTGGCGATATCTCGCGTTGGAAATAAGCCATCAACATCAGGTTTAATTCACGAATACGCTTCATTGCTCTAAACAATTGGCGCATCATTTTTTCAATGGTGATATTACCGCTGTCACCAAATCCCAGTAGGCGAGCGACTTCAGCTTGATGTTGCAATAAAAGTCTATTTTCAGAGCGGTTTGACGCTTGATGCAATGAGAATCGCACTCGCCAAATAAAGTTTTGGCACTCCATTAGTTCTGCGTATTCATCAGCAGTTAAAAAATTAAGACGACGAAGATCTTTAAGATCGTCAATGGAGAAATGTTTGCGAGCTATCCAAGTAATCGTTTGAATATCACGCATGCCGCCAGGGCTATTTTTTAAATTGGGCTCAATATTAAAGGCGGTGCCTTGGGCTTTATGATGCCTGACTTGTTGCTCATTAAACTTGGCTTCAAAAAAGGCTGCGCTACTCCAAATACTTTCGCCATAGAGTTTGCTGATAACTTGGTGTTGATGGTTTTCATGGCCACAAATATTGCGAATTTCAAGTAAAGTGGTGGCGATGGTGACATCTTCTTTACAGGCGACAAAAGTATCATCTAGGCGCCTTACTGCATGGCCTAAATCTAAACCCAAGTCCCATAATTGAGTCAGAAAATCACTGAGTTTATTGGCATCATCGGTGGATAAGTTGTGGTCATGAATAATACAAATATCGATATCAGAAAAAGGGTGTAGAGTTTGCCTGCCGTAGCCACCGACAGCATTGAGAGAGATTTCTTTTGTATCAAAAGTAAACTTTTGCCAAATATGACTGAGAAGTTTATCAAAAAATTGAGCGCGAAATGTCAGGATCTCGGTAATTGGGCTACAACTAATCTGTTGCTCTAGCCAAATATCAAAATCAGTAATGGCTTGTTTTAGCTCTACAATACTCATATTTGGCTGTAAAATCGGATAGACTGGCTGCAAAAACATATCACTCCCTTTTAGATTCGCTCTCAAATAGGGTATGCGATTTAGTTTGCCAACTCAAACTATCCACTAAATTGATTAGTAATAAGTTAATTCTTTTAACTAGTTAAATAAGAATAAATCACTTAAATTGAGCTTATAAATGCAAAGTAAACGAAGTCGTTTAGATCAGTTTTTAGCTAAAAAATTACAGCTACCTAAAAAGGCGGTAAGGCTAATTTTACTGGCTGGGCGGGTCAATGTTGATGGTGAGACTTGTAAAGAGATGGACCATCAAATTAATGAGTTTACCGCTATTATGCTTGATGGTGACTTTATTCAGAACCAGCAAAAACAATACTATATGTTACACAAGCCTGTGGGTGTGGTGAGCGCGACAAAAGATGATATTCATCCCACGGCCTTGTCGCTATTAACTGGCGTCAATATTGAAATGATGCATATTGCTGGTAGGCTTGATTTAAATTCTACTGGCTTACTGTTAATTACCAATGACAGCCAATGGTCGCAAGCTTTGATGTCGCCTGAAACCAAAGTAAACAAACAGTATTTGGTGACGTTAGAAAATCCCATTGATGACTCATATATCAGCGCTTTTAATCAAGGGATGTATTTTGGTTTTGAAGATATCACCACTTTACCGGCGCAACTTGAAATCATCTCAGAGTATCAAGCACGGGTGACGTTACAAGAGGGTAAGTACCATCAAATTAAGCGTATGTTTGGCCGCTTCAGGAATCCGGTGATTGGTTTACATCGTGAGTCGGTGGGCAATATTAACTTGGATAAGCAATTGTTAGTCGGGGAGTTTCGCTCGCTCACTCAAACTGAAATCAATCTTAAGTAAATCTTATAAAACCTTAAAAAAACTTAAATTAATTCTATAAGGTTGGGCTTGATCAAGTTTTGCTTGTTACAACTATGTTAGATTAAGCCTAATATTAACAAGGTTATTACTAGGTAATTGCATGGATTTCAAAGCGCTTAAGAAAATCAGCGAATTAGACGTGTTCTGTTTGTTGGTCTTTAAAACTATTTATGAAACAGGCTTTGCTAACCTTGCAGCGAAAGAATTAAACGTTTCAGCTCCTAAAATAAGCCGTTGTTTAACGGCGTTACGGTTAACCTTTGATGATGAGTTATTTTATCGACGTCAACAAGGGTTAAGACCTACCGCGCTAGCAGAGCACCTTTATAAGCCCATATGTAGTTTTTGCGAGTCAGCCTCAAATATTGAACGCATCGTACATGAAGGTAACTGTACTAATTCATCAACCGTGCTCAATATTGCGGTAACTCCCATCATTATGACTTCACTTTCAATGGCGCTTGGCAGCGACGACATAATGGATAAGTTAGGTAAAGTCAGAATGCATATATGGAATGAGCATTCTGAAGAGTTGATCCACCAAGGTGACATTGATTTAGGGATTAACCTTGGCCCAGCCAGCGCCAGCGATTTATTATCTGAAAGCCTCGGTCATAGTGATTCCACTTCGATTGTGGCTAGAACGAATCATCCTATTTGGGGCTATGATGCTATAAGTTTAGATGACATAGCTAACTATCCCTTTTTGCTGCTCGATACCAAGGGGTTTAATGATAAATTAGATTTCTTCCAAATTTACTGCCGTCAATCAGGGATTGAGCCGCTTAATATCAGTCGAGTTAGTTCCATTGAAGAGTGGTTTTGTCACTTGTTGACCATGCGAAGTTTCAGCTTTATAGCCACATCAGAAGCTGCAGTGTTAAATCACTTTAATGCACTACGTGTTGAAAGCTTACCGGAAACCGAAAGAGAAAAATTGCTTGGCCATGGCGCCGCGCCGCAATACCACCTTATTGAAAGAACCTCCTCATACCGCCGCTATTGTGATGACAGCAGAAAGATTATTATTAATTCAGTGCTTAAGTTAATCGCTGCCTAAATCGCTTATGTGCTATTTAGCCATTTCCCTGTGCTGGGGGAGCTGCCGCTGAATATCATTTTAATGGGCTAGAGAAGCGCTATGGCTGTCGAGTCATTCACCTTGAACTGTGCATTTTTTATGCTTGTTTCCACCATTCTTTTAGCGCAAATCTGTTTCGTTAATAACAATCATTATCAGTATAAAACTCAATAACCTATACAAATTTCATATATCGAAATTGCCAACTTCGATTTGTAAAATTGCAAGATCTAAATCTTTAAATTTCAGTCACATATATGAAACTCTTTTGATACATCTAAAGGGGTATCTTTTATATTAAAGTTACTGCAAAGCAGAATTTAATACCTATAAAGGGGATCTGATAATGAGAACATATAAAAAATCGATTCTAGCGGCGGCGTTAATCGCTGCTATCGGACTAACAGGTTGTAGTGATGGAGATGATGGTAAAGATGGCGCCCCTGGAGAACCCGGCGCGCCAGGAGAACCAGGTGCACCAGCGGGAAATGTTGTTGATACAGTAGCGGGTGCTGCTGATTTTGTGTTGAGCTTAGCCCCTGCAGATATCGTGGTAGTAGGAGGTGATGATTTTGCTATCAAATTTACGGTAACAGGCAAAACAGCTAAAGGCGAAGATGTGCCCTTTAGTGGCTTAGACAAAGTAGCGCTTTATGTGATGAATCAAGCGGCCAATACCACGGATACTGGCGCGCCACTATTGTGGGAAAGCCATACCCTAACCAATGAATTTGGTTCAAGTATGTATTGTACGCCAACAGGTATGGCAGAAGCCCGCGGCGGCGCAGAAGTTGAAGCTTGTACCTTAGTTGAAGATGAAGCAAACCCTGGCACTTACACTGGTACTTGGGAACATGAAGGCAATGCACCGGTTGTGCTTGCAGATGGCGATGCCAATAACTTACATCGCGTTATGGTTCGTAGCTATGATGTTGTAGACAGCACTGGTGAAGGCATTGCAGACAAGCTTCTTTCTACTCCGGTTGATTTTATTCCAGCAACAGGTGAGCTAGCTGTATCTGAAAAAGATTCAGTGTCTAACGCCTCTTGTATTAAGTGTCATACTCAAATGGATGGGTATGAAGCCACTGATATTCGAATTGCCAATATTGGTGCCCACCATAATTATCAAAAAGTTGAAAATTGCGTAGCCTGTCATAATCCTGCTTATGCGGGTGGAGAGGATGATCCAGAAAAAGGCTTTAACGCTAATTGGAATGCAATGATTCACACATTACACGCTGGTCATCATATTGACGATCTAGAAGGTGAAGCTGCAGAGATGTTTGGCGAAATTGGCTTCCCATCAGAAATAAATCAATGTACCGCATGTCATGATAACGGTATGCAATGGAATGATAATGTTTACGCAGAAGCATGTGTGTCATGTCATACCGATGTAGATTTAGCCACTGGTGAAAACCACCTAGGTATCGTACCTGAAAGTGATGCAGCCTGTTCTGGTTGTCATGGCGCAGGTAGCTTAAGCCCAATGCAAGCACATAATGTTGCAGCGAGAGCGATTGCCACTGATTCAATTGAAATTGCTTTAAATAGTGTGAGTTACACTGAAAGCGCAACAGTTGACATGGATGAAATGGTGATTACATTTGATGTCACTATTGATGGTGTTGCCGTTGAAGATGGTTTCGAGTTCACTAACTTTACTAAATACGATGAAATGAAAACCGGCTGGATAGACACTGATGGTACTTACTACGGTAGTGCTTCGGTTAAACTAAATGGTGTTGTTGCATCCGCTGGTCAGTTAATGGTGACTCAATTCGGTGAGTTTAATCTAGACGGAAAGAGTATTTCTGTAACGCCACGCTTCTCAGTATGTGCCGATTCAGAAGGCATGCTCATTGAGTGTTTAGATTCAAGCGGCGAAGCGCAATATGATGTTGGTTATGTAGCAGTCACTATGGCGCCAGCTTACTGGAATCTCGCCAATGCTGATGGTAGCAGTGCAACGATATCTCGCTTTAGTGACCCAGCACGGGTAACCGCTGATGAAGCTAAATGTAATACTTGTCATACTTCATTAGGTATTGCTAAGCATTACGGTAACGAACGTTTCGACCAATGTGTAGGTTGTCATAACGACACTTGGGGTGGTTCTTATCATGCGACTGTTGAATATAAAACAGATGCAGTTGATGAAAATGGCGACCCAGTATTTGAAACAATTGAAGGCTTAACCTATAGCAACCGTGACTTATTCACTGTCGCTCACCGTTTCCATTCAGGTCTTTGGGATGATAACCGTGGCTTCCCTGCAATACACTTAAATTCTGATATGGAAACACAAGGTTACCCAGCAGTGGCTACCGAATGTGCAGCTTGTCATAAAGATGATGTGAGTTTATTCGCAGCAGATGGTGGTCTTACTTCAGGTAAACGCGCAATTGCAGTAGATGCTGGTGCAACAATGTTCATTAGCCCAACCGCTGAAGCATGTCGTACTTGTCACGCTCACTCAAGTGCCTCAGCAATGGCTCACTTCAAGAGTAATGGTGCGATAGTTGAGGGCAATCCAGCTTCAATTGCTAATCTGCCGGTTGAATCTTGTGCAACTTGTCATGCTGAAGGTAAGACTTACGGTATTGATATAATGCATGCTGGAGGGGCACACTAGTTAGCAATAATAGATGTTTCATCAGCTATGAGATCCCCTGCTTCTCATAGCAAATAAACCACTGGGAGCCTTCGGGCTCCCTTTTTTTTCCTCAGTGTTTGCATTAACCCTTTTATTGATCCCAATGGCGTTATTATTCATTTTTGTGAGTCAGTGCAATTTTTAAACGTTCTAGCGTGTTTTAGTTTACTTATAAGCAGGCTTTAATGCTGATTTATTGTGAGTTAGATCGGTAGTTGGCAATATTTGTGAGCTGGCAAGCCTTCAAGTGTTCACTTGAGGGGTTAATGCCACTTTTTTATTTAACAAGCTGAAAAGCAACACTAATTAATCGCATTGTTTAGTGTGCTTATTCCTCAGCTCCCTTGGTTGCTAGTTTGATTGCCTCCTGCGGTTACATTATTATGCGCGGCGCTAAGATTAACCAAAGTTAATCTAGTGTGACGACACTATCGTCACTACTTACTTAATTGATTACTTCCTGTAGGGGAACTCAATGTCGACACCGCAGACAAATTCATACGCAAACCCAGCGCCACTTGGTTTAATGGGCTTCGGTATGACCACCATTTTGCTTAATATTCATAATGCTGGTTTTTTTCCAATTGATTCAATGATCCTTGCTATGGGTATTTTTTACGGCGGCATTGGCCAAGTGATTGTCGGCATCATGTGCTTTAAACGTGGCGATACCTTTGGCACTACAGCATTTACTTCTTATGGGCTATTTTGGTTAACCTTAGTTGGTCTACTTGTCATGCCTAAAATGGGTTTTGCGGCAAGTCCTGCAAGCTTTATGGGTTGGTACCTAGCGCTTTGGGGCATGTTTACTGGCTTTATGTTTATTGGCTCTATGCGTTACCCATTAGCCAAGCAAATTGTCTTTGGCTTGCTAACTATTTTATTCTTCCTATTAGCTGCGCGAGATTTTACCGGCAGCGAGCTAATTGGCACCATTGCTGGCTTTGAAGGTATTTTATGTGGCTTAAGCGCCATTTACTTTGCCATGGCGCAAGTGCTGAATGCTGAATATGGCCGGGTGATTTTGCCTGTTGGAAAAGTCAGATTTGCAGCAAGTAAAGCTGAAACCACTGCAGCACCAGCGTCGTTAAAAGCAGCGTAATACTAAATTAGCGCCATAAAAAAGCTGACAATGCTATGAATAGCCTTGTCAGCTTTTTTGTTTAAATTTACTTTAGCTCTGTTGCAGTTTAAACAACCACTTACCGTAAAGATAAATTCCTACTGCCGAAATTGTTCCCACCGCAGCGATAATATACCAAGCATTGCCGATACTGTGGGTGTTATACAGCAGCGTTGTTAGCTGCTGTGCAGGCTCACCGGTATAAGTCACTAAGGTTGAAAATGCTTCGCCTTGGGGGATTGCATCAACATCTGTTTGACTCATGCCACGCTCTGCAAGAAGCTGCAGTGAGAAAATCTCTTTTGAGGCATACATCTCATACAGTTTAGGCCCAAAGTAGCCTTCCAGAGTCCAGCCTATCCCTTGAGGTAACATCACAAAGCCTAAGTACATGGCTTTTTTACCTTCAGGGGCAATATTGCCCATAAACTCATTTTTCTTCGGGCTAATCATCATTTCGCCGAATGAGAACATTGCAATAGCCAGTACAATCATCCATGCAGCATTGGTTGCGCCAATGAGCACGAATGCCAAAATACTCAGTAAACAACCACCTAACATGGCAGTGGTAATACGATACTTAGCGGTAAGTGCAGCAACCAAGAAACAACTGGTCATGATCATACCAGCATTGAGGTTGAGCATACCTTCAGGCATCACCTTAGTACCAGTATTATCTAGGCCTAACCAAAACTGGAAAAAGCCGTTAGAGGTGCCTTCAGGGCCAAATAGAGAGGTGACAATCACGCTGGTATCAACCCATTCAGCAATATGAATAGGTAATACATCAAATAAGGCATTAAATAAGAACCAGAAACCAGCAAATACCAACATGTAATAGATAACAACGGGCTTTTTAAGCTCATGAAGCGCATCACGCCATAATGCTTCTTGTTTAATTTCGCCTGATTTGACTTTGCGGGCCCGCTCAAGTCGCTCTTCTTTACCTGGTTCTTTATAAGCTAGTAAAAATAGGAAGTTAAAAGAGATGATGGCAGCACAAGCGTAAAACACATTATCCCATGATAACTGACGCATATGTACAGCCACTAAAGGCCCAAGGAAGCCACCAATATTGACCACTTGATAGAATATGCCCCACGCCATTGAGGTGTTTTGCCGTCCGGTTGAAAGCACTAAGGTGCCTTGAATACCGGGTTTAAAGATCCCTGTCCCTGCGGCCAATAATATTGCACCAATCAAGAAGCCATAAAAGCTTGGAAACATCGCCATCACCAAGTAACCCATGATCTTGATTACTGTTGAGGCAAAGATGGTTTCTTTGTAGCCTACGCGATCAGATATCCCGCCAGTAAATACTGGAATGAAGGTTTGCATAAATGCCCAAATGGCAATAATGACACCGTAATCACTAAGGCTAATACCCAGCCCGCCTTCCGAGGTTGGTGTTTTAGCATATAAACCGGCACTGGCTTTTACCCCATAGTAGGCAATACGTTCCACCAGCTCCATGCCGCCGACAATCCAAAATATATAACTTAAGCTGGCAATAGATGCCCACATGCCCAGCTGTTTCACTTCTCTTAGGTCGTTGCCTGAGTGTGAACTTTCACTCATAAATCACCCTTATGATTATTATTATTAACAATAGGTCGGCAGACACTTTACCTAAATTAACCAAATTTACCAAAGTTACTGAGCAGGAATGTGATAATTGCGTTTCGGAGGGGGATTTTTTATACAAAAAAGCGAGCTAATCGCTCGCTTTAATTAATCTGATGTCACTTAAAGGACTTAGCCACAGCACTTTTTATATTTCTTACCGCTACCACAAGTACAAGGGTCATTACGGTTAATTTTGGCTTCTGCGGTGACTGCCGTTGGCTTGTTTAAAATACCCAGAAGTTCAAATATATCTTCAGCGACGTCACTGTTAACAGTAATAGTTGCGACTAGTTTGCTCTCTGCAACTAATGCTTCAACTTCAAGCTTACGCTTATCAGTTTGAACTGATAACTGTAAAGGAAGCGCTGCAGTGCCAGGTTTAGCTTGGCGTTTGGTGTTGTAACCACTTTCGCCATAGGCAGGTTTTGGCGTTTGACGGCCTTTGAAAAAGAATTTATCTGACATGTGTTGTGCCTGCCTATCGTTTTAAATGTCGAGTATTTGAACCAAGGTGGTAAACCAAGGCATTTGAAGCTAACTTAAGGTTGATAAGTGATTATAAGCTAAAGCTTCAAGACTCTTAAAATGGATGAAAAATATCTAGAGGCGAAGCTTATACAGTATCTAAGCCATTTTGACCATTTTTTTAGGTATTATTTGCCTGAATAAGCCGCCAGTGGCGTTGTAATTAACTTAATGGAGATAAGTTTTTACAATCTATTGTAACTGCTCAACAATCATACTTTTCATCGCTTGGGTTAATTTTAGCCATTAAAAAAGGCTATCAAATACCTTGATAGCCTTTTTAGTTTGGGTTTATTTAGCGAGATGGCAAATAAACCAAGCTTTGTTACTTAGCCTTCTAGCTTAGCAAGTTCTGCTTTTTGCTCTGCAAGCTTATCCATATCACGTTGATATTCAGCTTGCTTAGCACGTTCTTTTTCAATCACGGCGGCAGGGGCTTTAGCCACAAAGCCTTGGTTAGATAACTTGCCTTCAATGCGCTTGAACTCGCCAGCTGCTTTTTCAAGTAGCTTGTCGATACGGGCTACTTCTTTAGCCACATCAATCAACCCTGCCATTGGGATTAATAGCTCCATGTCACCGACAAGTTGGGTAGTCGACATTGGGGCAGTTTCACCATCAGCAAGAATTGTCATAGACTCAAGCTTAGCTAGTGTCTTGAAGAAAGTTTGATTAGCCTCTAAACGTGCCTTATCTTGCTCACTCACGCCGCGAAGTAGGGCGTTAAGTGGCTTAGATGGGGCAATGTTTAGTTCAGCGCGAATGTTACGCACAGCAGTAATGACTTGCTTAACCCACTCAAGATCTTCCATTGCCTGCGCGTCTACCTTAGTTGCGTCATACTCAGGGAATTGCGCAATCATTAAGGTATCACCTTCAACACCTGCTAGCGGCTTAACGCGCTGCCAGATAGTTTCAGTGAGGTAAGGCATCATTGGGTGCATTAGGCGCTGCATTTGCTCAAGTACATTAACCAGCGTATGACGTGTGCCACGCAGTTGTGCATCGGTGCCGTTTTGCATTACCGGCTTAGTGAGCTCTAGGTACCAGTCACAGAATTGGTTCCAGGTGAACTCATAAATAGTATTAGCCGCTAAGTCGAAACGGTAATTGGCCATGTGCTCATCGTAGGTTTTAACGGTTTCGTTAAACAGACCGATAATCCAGCGATCAGCTAGCGACAATTCCATTGCTCCTGGCTTGCCATCAACCAAGATTTGGCCGCAATCTAATGCTTCGCCGATAGCATCGTCTGCTGCATCTTCAGTTTGCACTTCAGTGTTCATCAACACGTAACGTGATGCGTTCCAGATCTTGTTACAGAAGCTGCGGTAACCATCAAGGCGTTTCATGTCCCAGTTAATGTCACGACCGGTTGATGCCATTGAAGCTAAAGTAAAGCGCAGTGCATCGGTGCCATGTGCTTCAATACCTTCACTGAATTCTTTACGAGTGCTTTTTTCAATTTTAGCGGCCATTTTGGGCTGCATCATATTGCCGGTACGTTTTTCAACAAGTGATTCAAGATCGATACCGTCAATCATGTCTAAAGGATCTAATACGTTACCTTTAGATTTGGACATCTTATTACCGGCTTCATCACGGATAAGTCCAGTGACATATACCGTTTTGAAAGGCACTTGCGGCTTGCCGTTTTCATCTTTGATGAAATGCATGGTCATCATGATCATGCGCGCCACCCAGAAGAAGATAATATCAAAACCAGTGACCAACACGTCAGTTGGGTGGAAAGCTTTCAATTCTTCAGTATTTTTTGGCCAGCCAAGTGTTGAGAATGTCCATAACGCTGAGCTGAACCAGGTATCTAATACATCGTTATCTTGACGTAAAACAACCGAGTCATCTAGCTTATGTTTAGTGCGAACTTCAGTTTCGTCACGACCCACATAGACTTTGCCACTTTCGTCATACCAAGCTGGGATACGATGTCCCCACCAAAGTTGACGTGAGATACACCAATCTTGAATGTCGCGCATCCAAGAGTTGTACATGTTCTCGTATTGCTGTGGCACAAACTTGATGTCGCCGTTATCAACCGCTTCCATGGCTGTTTTAGCCATAGGCGCAACTGACACATACCATTGGTCGGTAAGTAGTGGCTCAATAACCACGCCAGAGCGGTCGCCGTATGGCACTTTTAATCCGTGAGGATCAATTTTGCCTAATAAACCTAAGGTGTCGAACTCTTCAACAATGGCTTTACGTGCAGCAAAGCGCTCAAGACCGGCATAACGCTCAGGTAAGCTGTTATCTAATTCGGTGTTTGCGGTGCCATCAGTATTTACCACTTCTGCAGCGCTACGAATGTCAGCATTGATGGTTAAGATGTTGAACATAGGTAGGGCGTGACGCTTACCGACTTCATAATCGTTAAAGTCATGAGCTGGAGTGATTTTCACACAGCCGGTACCAAACTCCATGTCAACATAGTCATCTGCCACAACAGGAATACGACGGTTAACGATTGGCAGAAGAATGAACTTACCAATAAGTGATTGATAACGCTCGTCATCAGGGTGAACCGCAACGGCACTATCACCTAGCATGGTTTCAGGACGTGTGGTGGCAACTTCTAAGTAGTCTTTACCGTCGGCTGTCAATGCGCCATCAGCTAACGGGTAGCGGAAATGCCACATGCTACCTTGCTTTTCTTTGTTTTCTACTTCGAGATCTGAAATAGCAGTGTGCAGTTTTGGATCCCAGTTGACTAAGCGTTTACCACGATAAATCAACTCGTCATCATATAAGCGTACAAATACTTCTTGTACGGCTTCAGACATACCTTCGTCCATTGTGAAACGTTCACGATCCCAATCAACAGAAGCGCCTAAACGACGTAGCTGTTTGGTGATGGTGCCACCTGATTCATTTTTCCAATCCCAGATGCGCTCGATAAAGTTATCACGGCCTAGGTCGTGACGACCTAAACCTTCTTCTGCAAAGACTTTACGCTCAACCAGCATTTGGGTTGCAATGCCTGCGTGATCGGTACCCACTTGCCAAAGGGTGTTTTTGCCCTTCATGCGCTGGTAGCGAGTCAACGTATCCATGATGGTGTCTTGGAATGCATGACCCATGTGCAAACTACCCGTCACATTTGGTGGCGGGATCATGATGCAATAGTTACCTTTTGACTCATCGCCATGTGGTTTGAAGTAGCCTTGCTCTTCCCAATTTTGGTATAGAGATTGCTCAATTGACTGCGGATTATATGTTTTTTCCATGGGATTTTTGTTTTCTCAATCTAAATTAATAGTTGGTATTGTTAACGAATCAACTGACTTAAACGCCAGTGAACTCAGTGGTAGTAAGCTCAATGCCCAATTGCTTGTATTCACGGTAGCGAATACGGGCAATCTGTTTAAGCGCATCATCATTAGCAACAAAATCGATAATATGCGGAAAGTTAACCGCAAATGCTGGCACTTGGTCTGCAAGGTTTATCAGTAATTGGCGACTTTTATTGGCGCCTAATTTATCAAAACCAATCTCGACAGGTGAACCTGTTATCGGTCCTTCCCCTTTTAAATTGTGGGGAACAAATGCTGTTGGCTCAAATTGCCATAATAATTCATCAATGGCATAGGCTTGTTGCTTATTCTGACAGTGAATATAAACAAGCTGCTGCTGGCGATAATGCCGTTCTGCAATCTGACATGCTGCAAGGTATACGCTTTCAAGCGCACTGGCTTGGGTATTGATTGCTGGCATTAAGTAAAACAGAGTCTTTGACATTATTTTAATTTTTGATGAAGTAAAGGCGAATTTTACACTAAAAGCATCGATTGGGGCTAGGGTGCAGGAGAGTTAATTTTGCTTAATTGAATAGAAATCTGCTGAAATTTTAGCAATCCTTGTGTTCGCATTTATTTGTCAGGCTTATCGGTTTGCTTGCTACTCAAAGGGAGCTGTTTTTGCGGTTTTAAAATATGTAAACCTTCGAACAAGAGGGATAAAAAAGGCGAAGTAACTACTTCGCCTTTTATTAGGTTACTGCCTGTTATTTACAGTAAACTATTAGCAACAAACTATTTGCAACAAAAGTCAATTACTCGCCTTGCTCAACTCCTGCGCGGTTCAATAAGAACTGGCTTAATATTGGTACTGGACGACCTGTAGAGCCTTTATTAGCGCCACTGTTCCAAGCTGTACCGGCAACATCAAGATGTGCCCAGTTATATTTTTTAGCAAAGCGCGCTAAGAAACAAGCTGCAGTGATTGACCCTGCTGGACGACCACCTAGGTTAGTCATATCAGCAAACGGGCTTTCAAGCATTTCTTGATACTCATCCCAAATCGGCATGCGCCATGCGCGATCACCTGATTGCTCACCGGCATTGAGTATTTCATGGGCAAGTGGATTATGAGATGAGAATAAACCTGAAGCATGTTTGCCCAGAGCAATGACACAAGCACCAGTTAATGTGGCAGTATCAATCACTAATTCTGGGTCAAAACGCTCAACATAAGTCAGCACGTCACATAATACTAAGCGGCCTTCGGCATCAGTATTAAGCACTTCAACAGTTTGACCTGACATAGTGGTTAAGATGTCACCAGGGCGATAAGCATTACCCGCAACCATGTTTTCACAACCTGCAAGAATACCGATAACGTTAATTGGCAGCTTCATTTCACATAAGGCTTTCATGGCGCCAATAACACCGGCAGCGCCACCCATGTCGTATTTCATCTCATCCATGGCCTCGCCCGGCTTTAATGAAATACCACCAGAATCGAAGGTAAGGCCTTTACCAACAAGGACGATTGGCTTTTGAGTCTCATCAACTGCGCCCTTATATTCCATTACTGTCATGATAGATTCATTGGCACTAGCACGCCCTACAGCAAGGTATGAATGCATACCGAGTTTTGCCATTTGCTCTTCGCCCACAGTTGAAACCGTAAGGCTGTCATGAACTTCAGCAATTTGACGTGCTTGAGAGGCTAAGTATGCAGGGTTACAAATGTTTGGCGGCATGTTGGCAACATCACGGCATAAGTGCATACCTGATGATACTGCCATTCCATGGTCGATAGCGCGTTCACCAAGAGTTAACTCGCGACGAGTCGGGACATTGAATACCATTTTACGTAACGGACGACGGGTTTCGCCTTTACGGGTTTTCAGAGCATCAAAGCTATATAAACTGTTATAAGTAGTTTCAACTGCTTGGCGTACTTTCCAATAAGTATCGCGGCCTTTAACGTGTAATTCAGTTAAGAAGCAAACTGCTTCCATTGAACCCGTTTCATTTAAGGTATTGATAGTCTTTGTGATAATTTGTTTGTATTGGCGCTCATCAAGTTCACGCTCTTTGCCACAACCGACTAACAAAACACGCTCACTGAGCACATTGGGAACATGATGCAATAATAACATCTGTCCAGGTTTGCCTTCTAAATCACCGCGTCGAAGCAAGTTACTGATGTAACCTTCACTGATTTTATCCAACTGCTCTGCGATACCTGACAAACGACGTGGTTCGTATACACCGACAACGATACAAGCTGAACGTTGTTTCTCGGGGCTGCCGCTCTTTACGCTAAACTCCATGAGCACTCCTAGATTATTAAAGACAAATTTTTATATTTATTAGATAATGTTTTAATTCGGCCTGTTAGGCCATATTTACAAACCTTTAAGGAAATAAATCCTTGGTAATTTTCTGCTATATCAGCTAAATGAATTACACTTAAAGAAGCTCACGCGCTGGTCAGAAAACTATCAATAACTGCTAAAAGCAGACATTTAATAGTGAAGTTACTCTGATACCAGCAAAAAGACAAGTTTTAGACTGTGGATCCTACCTGTGATTGTATTTAGATACTTGATCGTTGAAGTTTTAAAAGCCCAATTTGCGATACTTTTGGTGCTGTTAACTATTTTTATTAGCCAGCAATTTGTGCGAGTACTGGGAGATGCCTCTGATGGTGATTTTCCTGCGTCTTTAGTGCTGACGTTATTGGGGCTAAATTTACCGCAATTAACCGTTTTGGTGTTGCCGCTGAGCTTTTTCTTAGGGATATTGCTCGCCCATGGGCGAATGTATGCCGAAAATGAAATGGTGGTGCTTCATGGCGTCGGGATCAGTGAGTGGTATGTCACCCGTGTGACCTTGCTTTTGGCGGTAGCAAATTTAGTGTTTACTGGTATTTTATCGGTTTATGTAGGTCCATGGGCGGAAGAAAGACAAAATCAAGTGCTAGAACAGGCACAGTCAGAAGCCGGTTTAGCAGCAATTACCCAAGGCCGCTTTCAAGCTAGCCCTAATGGCCGAGCTGTGTTGTTTGTTGAAAAAATCACTAAATCTAACGAATTACAAAAAGTGTTTGTGGCTCAGTTACCTGATCCTGAAGACGAAAAAGGCTTAACTAATATTGTGGTTTCAGAAAATGGCCGCGTAGTGGAAGATAAGTTTGGTAGCCAGCAATTACAACTTGATAATGGTACCCGTTATCAAGGTAGCCCGAATAATCTTGACTATCAAATGATTGAGTTTGGTGGTTATAAGATGGAAATTAAAGAGCAAGAAGTGGATGAACGTCGTCGTAAGCTTTCAGCTTTACCGGTTGATCAGTTACTTGCTACGCCAGGCCCTGAAGCAGCAGCAGAATTCCATTGGCGTTTAGCGCTGCCTTTAGCGATTCCACTCATGACCTTAATTGCAGTGCCACTGGCTCGGGTGAATGTAAGGCAAGGTAAGTTTGCCAAAATGTTCCCAGCGATTTTACTTTATTTAGGCTATTTCGGCTTAATGGTTGCCGGCCGTAAAGCGCTTGAGGATGAAGTCATCCCACAAGTATTAGGCATGTGGTGGATCCATGGCTCCGCATTTATTATCGGTATACTCTTACTGGGTAAAGAGCGTCCAAGTGGTGCTAAGTTACTGCAATTACTTAAACGTAAGAAGGTGGCAGTATGAAGATACTCGATCTCTATATTGCCCGAGTGATTATTGGCACATCGGCGTTATGTTTACTTATTTTAACTGGCTTGTCGGGCATCATTAAGTGGGTTGATCAGCTACGTGTAGTTGGCCGCGGTGCTTACACTATGTTTGATGCGATTATCTATGTTATTTACTTAATCCCCCGTGATATTGAGTTGTTTTTCCCCATTGCAGTATTACTTGGGGCGCTGATTGGTATGGGAATGTTGGCATCGAACTCTGAATTAGTAGTAATGCAGGCGTCCGGTATGTCTCGGTTGCAAATTACGATTTCAGCGATGAAAACTGCCATTCCATTGATGATCATTGTAATGGCCTTAGGCGAGTGGGGTGCACCTGTTGCAGAAAGAACGGCCAAAGAGCTACAAGCAACCAAAGTTTCTGGTGGTAGCCTGATCAAATCTCATCGAGGCGTGTGGGCAAGAGACGGTGACTTATTTGTCAATATTGGTGAAGTTGAAACCATAAACACCTTAAATAAAGTGACCTTTTATAAGTTTAATGATCAGTTAGAGTTAACCACCATGACTCAGGCTCAAAGCGCTAAATTTTCTAATGATGTATGGCGCTTATTTGATGTTAAAAATACCATAGTTACTGATAACAAGATTAGCTTCGAATACCAAGAAGAGCGAATTTGGAACTCTACCTTAACCCCTGATAAATTAAGTGTGGTGTCAGTAAAACCTGAAGCGTTAAGCATTCAAGGTCTAGTGGGTTATTTAGATTACCTTGAAGCTAATCAGCAAGATCCGAGTCGTTATGAGCTGGCTTTGTGGCGTAAAATTATGCAGCCAATTACTGTAGCAGTGATGATTTTAGTGGCACTGTCATTTGTATTTGGCCCCTTAAGAACCGTGACAATGGGCGCAAGAGTCTTGCTTGGCGTGGTCGCTGGCTTTAGCTTTTATATTTGTAGTGAGATATTTGGCCCTATGAGTATTGTTTATGGCTTACCCGCCTATATAGGTGCAGGTATGCCACCACTACTCTTTAGTATTGGCGCGTTATATTTCATCAGAAAATAGCCTTTGCCTGATAGGGCGCTTGCTTCTGGCAAGTCTGCAATAATAAATATCCCAATGACGTTAGTTGTTGGGATTTTTTTATATTTACTTGACCACATCAATTTACTTGACCACATCAACCAGGGTTTTATTGCTGTACTCTACCTCTACCTCTACCTCTACCTCTACCTCTACCTCTACCTCTAGTTCTGCTTTTAGTTTGAGCCTTAGCCTTAGCCCAAATCGCTGCGCCATGTTAGCGGCTTGATGTTCTACAGCGCCAATAAAAAACGCCGTAACCCATAGGATTACGGCGTGTTCTTTGATGGTATTAGTTTATGGCACTAGTTTATGGCATTAGTTTGTGCCGCTAGTTTGTGCCGCTAGTTTAAGCGCCGCGCCAATTGCGCATTTGGTTCGCTTCAACCGACAGTACTACGACTTCTGATTGGGTCATTTTATCTTGTAGGGCCTGTTTATCAGGATTGATAAGAATAAATAAGTTACCAATACCAGCCAGTGACCACACCACGCGGGCAAGCGCAGTAACAAAACTTAAGTTTTGTCCATTAGGGTGCTGCACTTTTAAGCGCCATGCTCTCATCCCTAATGTTTGACCGCCGCGGCTCCAAAATAAGGCATAAAAAGCGACGACACAAAGTACGACCCATAACTGATAAATACCTTTATACAGTGGGGTTTGATGCAGTGCATCTGCAATGTGCTCGTAACCATCCATTGAAATAACGCCGCTGCTGGTAAGGCCGACAAACAGGCCAAAACCAATGGCACCGGCAACCATATATACGGCTACAGCCAATAATGAGTCATATATTATGGCGCCACAGCGGCGGATAAAGCTGGCTCTAGGGAAATTAGCGTGGTCTGAATTTATCATGTAAATCCTTTTATTGTTGTTGTCACTAATAATTGGTGATGCCACTAATACAAATGCGCTTAACTCTTAGCGGTTAGTTTTTGACTGTTAGCTTTGCTCGTCATCATCACGAACAAATTTGATGCTACTAAAACCGAAACGGGCAAACTCGGTTTTACGGTAATCTTTTTCTGCTTTAGCCCCTTTTTTAGAGGTCATTGCAATTTGCTGTTCCATAGCCAAGAAGTTGGTTAAATCAATACCTTCAGCTTCAGCCGCAGCTTCGTATAGGTCATGATGTATATCGTAACTGAATGCGATTGTTTTGGTTTTACCTTTAAAGGTATAAATGACTTGGCGAGCCATGGAAACTCCTGAGTTTGGCGGCTTAACATTAGCTTGCTAAGCAACACATACGACTAAGATAAGCTGGCGGTTAAGCATTGATACTTGATTACGCAGCTTTGAGATTGATACCCCTGAGCAATTTATTTACAGGGGTAAAAATTTGAGGGCTATTATAGCTAAATGCAGCGTTTCAAGATAGCTTTGTCATAATGCAATCAATAAGGATAAAAGATGCACAAAATATCAAGTCTCAAATTGCTGATGGTTAGCTTACTATTGGTAACCTCTAGTGCTGCTATGGCAGGAAAAGAGGCCTTTAAAGCTGGAACTGTGATAAAAGGCTATGGCGAAATCGCGACAATTGACAGCCAACTGGCCTTGCCAAAAGGCATGCAATTTAATATCGCTTTTGATATGAGCAAAGCGGCTAAGGTTGGTGAGGTTAATCGCAGTTTAAATACCCTTGCTAGATTTATTAATATGCATGAGGCTGCAGGGGTTAAATCTAAAGATATTAATTTAGCTATGGTCGTACATGGCAGCGCCGTTGGGGACTTAGCTGATGATGGCTATTATCGCCAGCAACACGGCTTAGCTGCGCCCATCGAAAATGCCAATAAAGCCTTGGTACAGCAATTAACTGAATATGGGGTGAAGGTCTATATTTGTGGTCAAAGCGCAGCGTATTACAACCTTAGTAATCAAGCATTATTGCCTGGAGTTGAAATGGCGTTATCAGCAATGACGGCCCATGCTATTTTGGCGGAGCAAGGCTATAGCCTTAACCCATTCTAAAGCCGTTTCTAAAACCTTTTCTAAAATGTTTGGCTAAACATCATCTTAAAATTCTTTAAGAAACCCAACCAGAAACAAAAAAAAAGCGCCGACATTAAGTTAGCGCTTTTCGTTACAGCAGTTAATTAGCGAGTTAAGCCAGCGACTCTACTAATAAACATAACTCTGATAACTGGTTGTTTGGGTATACCAAATAGGTTTTATGATGTTTGATAAGACTGGTTTTTTTATTACCTTGGCTAACCAATAGCCCTTTATTGAGCGCTTGCTCGGCAAAATATTGCTCATCACCACGCACATAGATAGCTAAAGGCTTAATGAGTCTATCTACATCAAAATAGTGCGACAGCTGATGTTCACAAATCACCATACTCGATTGACCATTACCCGCCAGTTTGAGCTTTTTGGCTCCTGAGTCTGAAAACGCAGTATCAGTAATAACAAACCATTCGTTGCTATCTAAATGCTCGATAAGCGCATCGATTGCGCCTTTTTCAGATAAGGTGGTGGTGAGCACTTGTTGGTATTGAGTTGCGATACGTTGCAGTAGCTGCGGTAACATGGCGCCAGCGCCTTGGCTGCGAGCCATACGGATCCAGCTATTGAGATCATCTGCAACCATTTTAGGAAAGCGCTTATCCCGTAATGACTCCACCATCCATGCACACAGAAAATGACTTTCTTGGGCTGGGGTTCGCTTGGCTTTTTGCTTTAATGCAGACTCTTGCAAGGCTTTAATCCCTGCTTCAGCTAGGGCCAAAATCGCTTGGTTGTATGTTGGTGCTTGTGTTGTATTTTGCATAAATAACTCCGCCGCAGAAAAATGGGAAGTGCGGCGAGGCTATTGTAGCAAAGGCGAGTTATTGCTGCTGCAAATTATTGCCCTTGCAGTAATTTAGCCGCGGTTAAGATAAGCTCAGGTGCGGGGCGCACTTTATAATTTGGATTTATGTATTGAAAGTGTACCAAGCCGGTTTTATCTGCCAGATAAACTGCAGGCACTGGTAAGACTAAGCGCTGCTCACCTGCAGGTGTGGTCCAAAGAGTATTTTCAACACTGAGCTTGGCGCGGTACATACTAGTGACTTTTTCACTGGTATAAAAGGCAATACCAAATGCTTGGGATGCGGTCATATTTTCATCTGATAGCAATAGGTAATCCAGTTTATTGTCATTCATTGAGGCTTTAAGTTTAGCGGGTGAGTCAGGTGAAATCCCCACTAACTGAAAACCCATTTCAATTAATTTAGGCTCAATAGCTTTAAGTTGGCCCATTTGAACATTACAAAATGGGCACCAACCGCCACGATAGAAAAAGAAGATAGTGGGCTTAGCTGCGGTTAATGCTAGTAGGTTAACCTTATTGCCGGCAACATCTTTAAGGTCAAGGTTCGGGATTTGTTGTCCATTCATTAATGGCATGACGTGGTATTCATCGCTAGCAATAGGTTTAGCCATTGAAGGTAAGCTAAATAAGGCCATTGCGACGACTAATATAAGTTTTTTTAACATGCTGAAATCCATATTCAATTAAAGTGATGATCTTAGTGAGCGCCCTAATTGGCACTTCTTATCGCCGAGTTATACTGGTTATAATATTCGCTGTTACGGCGACAATGATTAGACCTGATCACCACAGTTTTTATTTCATCGAACTTACTTAAAGCGAATAATGAGTTACTTATTGGTTTTTAGGCATAAAAAAAGGCGCTAATAGCGCCTTAATATTGAAATAATAAAGGGATGATTACTTCAGTTTTTTGTACTTAACGGTACTGGTTGATTTACCTACCGTTACGCGGCGACCTTGCATGTTACGCTCACCGACAACTTGCTCACCCGCGCTATCAGCACGTTGTTGTTTCTTCGCAAAGCTACGACGCTTTTGAATTTGCTTTAACAGTAATTCACGGCTGCCAACTTCATAACCTGGCGCAGTAATTCGGCGAATTGGTTGACCGATTAATTTTTCAATATCATGTAAGGTGCGCTCTTCTTCGCGGCTCACAAATGAAATTGCGGTACCTGATTTACCTGCACGTCCGGTGCGGCCGATACGGTGCACATAATCTTCAGCAAGAAATGGTAAGTCATAGTTAACAACATAGCCTAAATCTTGAATATCCAATCCACGAGCGGCAACTTCGGTTGCAACTAGCACACGTACTTTACCTTCAACAAATTCACGTAATGCACGGCGTCGACTGCCCTGGGCTTTTTCGCCATGAACCACAGCTGACGGAATACCATCAAGGTTAAGTTCTTTCACTAGCTTATCTGCAGCATCACGGGTGGCAGTGAAGACTAACACCTGTTGCCAGTTTTTAGTGCCAATCAATTCAGATAGTAATTCACGCTTACGGCGCTGCTCAACGGGATAAACCACTTGGCTTACGGTATCTGCGGTGGTGTTTTGTTTGTCAGCAGTAATGACCACTGGCTTTTCAAGCATTTCGTTAGCAAGCTTCTTAACTGAGGTTGAGAAGGTGGCTGAGAATAATAAGTTTTGACGCTGCTTATTCACGGCTTGAAGAATTTTTTGAATGTCGGTGCTAAAGCCCATATCCAGCATACGGTCAGCTTCATCAAGGACTAAAAACTCAACATTTGAAAGGCTTAAGTTACATGCGTTTAAATGCTCAAGTAAACGCCCTGGGGTTGCTACAATAATGTCAGCACCACGTTTAAGCTTTTGCGCTTGGCTAGTCAGCTTTACGCCGCCATAAATGGTCAGTACTTCCATGTTGATGTTCTTGCTGTAATCAGCAATATTGTCAGCAACCTGAGCAGCTAGCTCGCGCGTCGGGGTTAAGATTAACGCGCGGGTATTTGAATGCTGTAACTCACGTGGGTTTTCAACCATTTTTTGCAGCATAGGTAATGCAAATGCGGCTGTTTTACCAGTACCGGTTTGGGCGCTGGCAAGTACATCTTGGCCACGACGAATTGCTGGAATAGCTTGTTGTTGAACGGGTGTCATAGTTTTATACCCGCAATCAGCGATCGCACTTAATATTTCTGGGGCGAAGCTAAAAGATTCAAATTTCATTGGTATCTTGTTCCTATCATTATCACGTCATTCAACAGTTCAGTGGCTAGTTAACTAAAAATATTAGTTTTCAACCTGCCTGAGTATAGTTCATCGTGCTAGTACCAAAACGACTTAGCATGTCATTTTAACATGGGTTTTAAAGTTCGCTAATGGATCAGCGGCGGCGGAGTATAACAAAGTTTTTTGATTAATTCTTAACTAAGTTTTGTGGTCAGTTTTTAGGGCATGATTATGGCGACGTTATGGCAATTAGAAACGGGCTCTGAAAACAAAAATGCCCAATTTAAATGGCTTAAAATTGGGCAAGTATGGGGATAATGACTGAGTTATATTAAAGCTCAGTCGTTACCTCAGTTAACCATGCAAGGTCATCACCTGTGAGCATAGTTGATAAGGTGGTAAACACTTTTTGATGGTAGCGATTTAACCAATCAATTTCAGCTTGAGTGAGTAAGGATTTATCAATTAAACGCTTATCAATAGGGATTAGTGTTAAGGCATCAAACTCCAGCATTTCACGCTCAGCATTAACTAGGCTTGGTGATGGGAGCACAGCCACTAGGTTTT
This sequence comes from Shewanella sp. 4_MG-2023, assembly GCF_030548015.1. Lineage (NCBI taxonomy): Bacteria > Pseudomonadati > Pseudomonadota > Gammaproteobacteria > Alteromonadales > Shewanellaceae > Shewanella > Shewanella sp. 4_MG-2023. The sequence continues at coordinate 101,379 of NZ_JAUORL010000002.1, read as the reverse complement.
CAATGCGAATACCAAATTCATTAGCGCGGTAATACCCCGGCTCATTGGATAACACCATACCTGGCAATAATGGCACGCCATTCACGTTTTTACCAATGCGCTGCGGGCCTTCATGAACACTTAAAAAATGTCCTACGCCATGGCCTGTGCCATGGTCATAATCAAAACCATGTTGCCACAAGTACTGACGAGCAAAGCCATCTAACTGCTGGCCTGATGTGCCTTTAGGGAATTTGGCTTGATCAAGGGCAATATGACCTTTTAATACTAAGGTGACCATTTTTTGTTGCTCAGCGCTGACGTCACCAATGGCAATAGTACGGGTGACATCTGTGGTGCCATCAAGGTATTGCGCCCCAGAATCTACCAAGTAAATGCTGTTCATGGTCATTTGACTTGGCGTGGCGTCATTATGATTGTAATGACACATAGCGGCGTTAGCACCGGTGGCTGAAATGGTATCAAAGCTTGGCTCACGATAAAGCGGGTCAATTAATCTGAATGATTCCAGTTTATCGGCAAGCTGGGCTTCATCATAAAGACGGTTGGCGGCAACTTCCATATCAAGCCAAGCAAGAAAACGGCTTACTGCTGCACCATCACGGATATGACATGCTCGCATACCACTAAGCTCGGCGGCATTCTTTTGTGCTTTTGGCAGCGCGACAGGATCTGAGCCCGCAACTAATATGGCGCCCGCTTGCTCTGCGGTTAGCTGGGTCCAAGCATTGCTGGTATTAGGGTCTGCCAGCAGTTTTACACCGTTAAGTTGCTTAAGCGCTTCAGCTAATAATGATTCATCTTTAAATTCAACGCCAGCGCCGACATGCTCAGCAAAGCCTTGGGGCAGTTTGTTGCTATCAGCAAATAAGGTCATATCACCGTTGGCATTGAGTAACGCGCAGCCTAAGGTGACGGGTAATCTTGGCACATCGTTGCCACGAATATTAAGTAACCAACAGAATGAGTCTAAAGCGGCAATTAATGCCATATCGGCGCCTTGCTTGGCAATGATGTCACCAATTTGTTGACGTTTATCAAGGCTATTACGGCCTGCGCCCTCATGGCTAAATAAGGTAATGGGCTCTGTTGGTAGCATTGGGCGTTGCTGCCAATGGATATCAATTGGGTTTTCAGCAACTGACACTAAGCTAATATCAGCTTTTGTTAATTGATGCTGTGCTTGTTGATACCAAGCTAAGGTATGTAATCGGCTATCTATGCCAACACGTTTACCTTGAGCTAACTTATCAATCAGCCATTGAATTTGCGGCGTATCCGTTAGGCTTTCATAACTAAACAACTGCGCATCAACTTGCAGTGCCACTTGCACTGTGTAACGACCGTCAACAAAAATAGCGGCCGTGTCTTTTAAAATAATAGCCATGCCCGCCGAGCCGGTAAAACCAGTAGCCCAATGCAGCCTTTCATTGCGCTCAGGGACATATTCACCGAGGTATTCATCTGCTCGGGGAATAATAAAAGCATCGAGATTTTGTTGCGACATGGTTTGGCGAATGGCGTCAAGGCGCTGAGTGATCGTATCTGGCATGGTTGCTCCATTGGAGGTGGCTGATTGATTCAGTCTTATTAAGGTAAAGCGATTATCGCAACGGCGGTTTATTTTCAAACAAAGCGCTGACGATAGTCATCATCTGCAGGGTAACCGCAGCGAGTGTAATGTTGAAATACAATTGATAATTTATATTGTATACATTTTGTGGTTGAAGTTTACACTATGCGGATTATCGGATCACTAATAGAATAAAATTTGCTTATCTAGCATTAATTATCGGAGCGTACTATGACAGTCGGAGTCGGAACCCAAACCCCACAACAAGCATTAGCGAGTTTGTCAGATATGACCCATGATGTGGCTGCTATTGGGGTAGGAGAGTTTGAACAGCGAATTAGCCAAGCACAGCAATTAATGCAGCAACAAGGCATTGAAGCCATCTACATTAATGCTGGCACTAACCTGTACTATTTTACCGGTACTCGCTGGTATGCTAGCGAGCGTATGGTTGGGGCGATTATTCCTGCCTGCGGTGAGCTTGAATATATTGCCCCTGCATTTGAGCTTGATACCTTACAAGGTTATATGGCCGTCAAGGGCAAGGTGAATACCTGGCAAGAAGATGAAAGCCCTTTTCAGTTATTTGCCGACATGCTAGCAAATAAAGGCATTAATGCTGGCAAGGTGGGCATTGATGAAGCCAGCGCTTTCTTTATTTTTGATGGTATTCGCAGCGCCAATGATCAACTCAATTATGTGAATGCCAAAAGCATCACTGCCGGTTGTAGAATGATTAAATCGCCAGCGGAGCTGGCCTTGTTGCAACGAGCTAAGGACATGACCTTAGCGGTTCATATTGCTGCCGCCAGTATCTTACGTGAAGGCATTAGCACCAAAGAAGTGGAAGATTTTATCCATCAAGCCCACATCAAGGTTGGCGCGCCAGCAGGTTCATATTTTTGCATTGTATTGTTTGGCGAAGATACCGCTTACCCCCATGGGGTTAAGTCGCCTAAAACACTGGATTTAAACGACACGGTATTGATTGATACCGGTTGTCAGCTAGGCGGCTATAACTCAGATATTACCCGCACTTATGTATTTGGTGAGCCAAGTGAGCGCCAACGTGAATTATGGAATTTAGAGCAACAAGCGCAACTGGCGGCGTTTGCTGCTGCGACTATTGGCGCAACGTGTGCAAGTGTTGATAAAGCGGCTCGAGAAGTAATCGTTAATGCAGGTTTTGGCCCAGGTTATGATGTGCCAGGCTTACCCCATCGCACCGGACACGGAATTGGCTTAGATATTCATGAATGGCCCTATTTAGTGCTAAACGATCACACCCAGCTAGCAGCAGGAATGTGCTTTAGTAACGAGCCGATGTTATGTGTACCAGGTGAGTTTGGCGTTAGACACGAAGATCATTTTTATATGACTGAATCTGGCGCTGTGTGGTTCACCCAGCCGGCTAAATCAATTGATGATCCATTTGGGCTAAGCTAGATATCGACATCACTATTTAGTGAGTTGCGATAAACAATATAGATGAACCAATAAAAAATCCCTTGTAGCTTGGCTATAAGGGATTTTTATTTTCTGGCGCTTAAACCTTAAACCTTAAACCTTAAACCTTAAACCTAGAGGCTTAAACTTAGTCGCTAAAACTTAGTTGTCTAAACTTAGCCGTCTAAACTTAGCTACTTAAATTGTGATCTTTAGTCAGAGTAGATTTTTAGCTGATTTCATTCTTAGTTTATTGCTAATAGCTCAACTTCAAAAATGAGTACTGAACCGCCTTGGATTTTACCTGCCGAGCGATTGCCATAAGCTAAGCTGCTAGGAACAAAAAAGCGGAACTTATCGCCCACTGACATTAATTGCACCCCTTCAGTCCAGCCAGGAATAACCCGATTTAGTGGGAAGTCGATACTTTCACCACGTTCAACCGAACTATCAAATACCGTACCGTCGATAAGTGTGCCGTGATAATGAACGGTCACTGTGTCAGTCGCTTTTGGATGCTCAGTTGCATCACCTTTATGCATTATTTCATATTGTAGCCCTGACAAGGTGGTAACGACATCTGGATTTTTTTCATTTTCTAATAAGAAAGCATTGCCTTTAATGATGTTCTCTTTCGAGGCTTTTTCATTGTTTGATTGCGTGTAAAAGTAAAAGATGATCCCTGCGATCACACAAACGGACAAAATGATTTTCATAACTTCTTCTTATGGTTGCTAGCAATAAATGAATGGTACTCACCCAAGTGCAGTGGGTAAAGTGCAGCGGCGTTTTTTTAACGGCTAAATCATGATTTTTAACCCAAAGAGCTTAGTTAGCGGTTTAGAAACATACCACATAAGTTTTAGCACAGTTAAAGCCCTTGATATTGCAGGTAAGCCAAGCCCGCCAAAGCCAATATATTGATAACTATGCTGCAGAGGTAAATCCACTTAAAAGGTGTTTTCTGGGTTTTGTGCCTAAATGTTTGTTGAGCCAAAAGCCCTGCAGGCCAGCCACTAAGTAACGCAAAAAGGTGTAAAGTGCGCTCTTGTGTTCGCCATGTTTGTTTTGCTGCTGCGCGTTTATCAAGCCATGTAATCAAAAAGCTTAACAGGTTTATCGCGGCAACATAAATTGCCAAAAATGGCCAAATGCTATAACTAAAGAGTGCCATTAAGCATAAGCTGATTAGTGCAAATATTTTCATCAGTGTCATGAATCCTTTTATTCCAAAGTATCAACTTTCATTTTAAATATCAGCTTAACAGTTAGTTTTTAACCCAGTCATTTTTTTGAAACCAGCTTACGCCAAAGTGACTCTAGCGGGCCTTGGCTAAAATAGCGCAAATAAAGCGGCGCTAACAGCAATTGCAGCCCACTTAAGCCAAGTGCAATTAAGATATAGTCAACTCTATCAAGGCTGGCGTTAAGCTCAGGCATAAGATAACGAAATAGGCTGACACCTATGATGGATTGTAAAATATAACAACTAAAAGCCAGCTTTCCCACAGCTTGAAAAGGCGCGAGCACGTGAGTGGAATCTTGACAGGCTTTTACTATAAGGTGTAAGTAAATCAATGCCATAGGAATTGCACTTAGCATCATCACTATTGCTGAAAACTCAACTAAAATAGCGCTTGAACTGAAGCTTAACAGGCTATCTAGGCTTGATAATATAATGGCCGCAATAGCGCACTTGATTAAGGTTGTCCGCTCTAATCCATGTTCAAATGCCCCTTGTTGATAAAGTGCCATTCCCCACATCATTAGCCCCCCTAAAAACCACATTAAGGTTAACGGTATAATCAGTAACATGTAACCGACTTGGTTAAGTTGTAATAACACTATGTCACTATAATTTGCAGACCATGCTTGCAGCTGCTGAAGGTGGAATTCAGAGCCGCGATAATAATACTCTGGCTCTACTAACAAGCTCAGCAAGGCCATAACGAGCAGCGAGCCAACAATAAATTGATTAGCCCGTTTTTTTAACTGGGTGATATCGCCGTTGAGGTAATTCAGGGCTAAAAATGCACTAAAGGCATAACTGAGTAATATATCGCCGCCCCAAATAAAAATGCCATGGAGTAAACCAAATACTGCAAGCCATATTATGCGCCGTTTTAATAATGGGTAGGCCACTAAACTAGCCGCCTCGTAGCGCTTATATTGAATATATAATCCAGCGCCAAATAGGATAGATAGCAGCGAAATAAAGCGCCCTTCAAGGAAGAAATTACTAAAGACTTCTAAAATGATGTCTGATTGAATTTGAGGGTAATGCTGCGCATAGCCATAAAAGCTATTGTTCATAAAAAAAATGTTCATGAACAAAATACCAATAATGGCGATGCCTCTGAGGGCATCCATATTGGCATTGCGATTACCGTGACTTTCATTAATGGTTAATGACGCTGGTGGTGGCTGTTGAAGTGTATCTGAGGTTAATGCATTAGGGCGATTAATATGAGTTGAAGGATCCATTTCGAGTTCATATCTTTGTTGATTAATTATTGTAATAAAAGACTAACAGCCTGCGGTTAAAATTGATACAGACTGTTAGCTGAGACTACTTAGCGGGTTTTTCTGAAATCCATAATTTGATACTGCCACGAACAACCACTTTGCCTTCAGTATCATAGGCATTAACCGGTACTAACATATCGCCCACTTGCCATTGCTCAGGGGTGACTTCGGCGACACATAAAATATCTGTGCCCGCTTTGGCGGTGTAATCAACCGACATGCCTTTTGGGATCCAGCGTAAATGCTTTGGAATAGACGCTTCTGCCATCACGCCCATGGCCATCTCTAAACCATTACAAATAGCAATAACGTGCACGGTTTTTATGTGGTTGTGTACCGCGCGACGTTTTTTAACTAAAACAGCACAGTGGTTAACTCTTAATGCGGTCACGAGAGGGCGCACGGTAGCAAAGTAGGGCGCTGTTCTTGATACCATCATTGAGAATATTTTATTACCGAAAGGGTATTTAGTGACTTTGTGATACAAGGCTAATACGTGATTGGGTTTATCGTGACTCATAGCAGTCCTTTAATGATTCTAAACGTAGGATTAATGTTGTTTTCAGCCATCTGGTTTTATTTTTATCTGGTCAGATGAGTTTTTGGGGTTTGAGTTTAACATCCTTGTAACGGCTTGCACATAAGCGAATCATATTGATAAAAGATATATTCCTTCACTGAGCTTAGTGCAGGTATAATTTGTTTTATATGCTGTTACTGCTAACCAAGTCACATGACTTTCAGTTTATAAACGTCCAACATAAGATGTTTATCGGCTGGCTTTAAGATAAGGTTTTATCAGGTATTTAAGCTTGTATTTCTCACCTCTAAGGTGTGTTCATTTTATTAATAAGGATTGGTTTTGCATCATTTATTAAATTACTTCAAAGGCATGGCGATGGGCGCAGCCGATGTTGTACCTGGCGTTTCTGGCGGCACAATTGCTTTTATTACGGGCATTTTAGACCCGTTATTAGATGCGATTCGTAAAATTAATCCTTCACTTTTTGGCATTATTAAGCAGCAAGGTTTTAAAGCGGCTTTCATGCACATTAATGGCCCTTTTTTGGTTTGTGTGTTTGGCGGGATCCTAACCAGTATCTTCACGCTGGCAAAACTCATTTCTTGGTTGTTAACTAATCATCCTATACCGGTATGGTCGTTCTTTTTCGGGCTGATTTTATTTTCTGTTGTTCATATGCTTAAGCAAGTGAAAGGGATTAACTTGCTCCAAGTGGCATTATTTATCTTAGGTGTCGCCTTTGCTTGGGCTATCACAGTGCTTAATCCCATTGAGCTTGAAGTGAGTTATTTTACCTTCTTTATATCTGGCTGCATTGCCATTTGCGCGATGATTTTACCAGGTATTTCAGGTAGTTTTATTCTGTTGCTATTAGGTATGTATCCAGCCGTATTAGCTGCAGCCAAAGGCTTTGATATTTTAATGCTGGCTTGTTTTGCCTGTGGTTGTGTTGTGGGCTTACTGAGCTTTAGTCATGTGCTTTCAGCCATGCTACGTAAGTTTCATGATCAAACACTGATGTTTTTAACTGGGTTAATGTTAGGCACCTTAGGTAAAATCTGGCCATGGAAAGAAGTCCTCACTTGGCGTGAAAATTCCAGTGGTGAGCTGGTGGCACTCACTGAACAAAACTTATCGCCAATGCAATTTGAGCAAATGACGGGCGAGCCTGCTCAATTAGTGGCTGCGGTAATTTGTTTAATAGTGGGTATTAGCCTAGTTTGGGGCCTAGAGAAATTCGGTCAACAGCATTCGTCTTAAAGCGCGGTTTTTAATTTAACCGAAAATATGATGAGAAGGGCTAAGCAGCAATTGTTTAGCCTTTTTTATGGGATTGAACAATGGGTTGATGTTTGCTTTGACATTCTTGACCCTGATTTGAACCTACTGAAAATTAACTGCAAAAGAGTGATTGCTTATATCCAATTCAGGGCTACTATCAATAAAAAGATGATCTAACTAATTACATGGCACGTAAACAAATGTAAGCCACAAGGAGTTGTATAGTGAATAAAGAAATCTTTAAACCTGAGAGAATTCAGATAGGTATCAGTAGTTGCCTGTTAGGGCAAAAAGTAAGATTTGATGGCGGCCATAAAAACTCAAATTATTGCAATAAAGATCTCGCGCCATTTTTTGATTACATCAGCGTATGCCCTGAAATGGCCATAGGTATGGGCGCGCCACGCAAAAGTATTCGCCAAGAAATTGATGGTGATAAAATTTTTGTTAAAAGTGCAGATGGTAGTATCGATGTTACCGACAAACTTGCTGAGTTTAGTGAAAAGCGGGTTAAGGAACTCAACTTTATTGGTGGCTATATTCTCTGCGCTAAATCGCCAACCTGCGGTATGGAGCGGGTGATTGAGTATAAATACGGTACCAATAATGGCACTAAATCTGGTGTGGGAGTTTATGCCAGAAAATTAATGGAGACCTATCCCCATTTACCCGTGGAAGAAGAAGGGCGGCTACATGATCCTTTGATAAAAGAGAACTTTATTACCCGCGTCTATGCTTACCATGAATGGCATTGCTTGCAAGCTGAAGGCTGGACTAAGCACAAACTCATGCAGTTTCATGCCCGTTATAAATACCTATTAATGGCTCACAGCCCACAATGGTATCGTGATTTAGGGCCAATCTTAGCGAAGATTGATGATCTTGAGGCCACAGCACAAACCTATTTTGAAGGCTTTATGACGGCGTTAAAGATCAAAGCGACGCGAAAAAACCATACCAGTACCTTGCAGCACATTCAGGGCTATTTCAAAAAACATCTGTCTAAAGATCAAAAAGAAGAGCTTACCGAATCGATAATGAAATACCGCGAAGGACTATTACCCTTATTGGTGCCAATAACCTTAATTAACCATTATTTACGCGAACACCCAACCCCTTATATTGAAGGGCAGGTGTATTTAAATCCGCATCCTGAAGAACTCAGGTTACGCTACGCTTACTAAGTTGTAATAAACGTGGTCGTATTAACCCTGCGGTTGGCGTAAACCAGATAAGACTTTAGCTAAGAGGTTGTATTAATGAATAGCTTAATTTGGTTTAGGCAAGACTTGCGTCTTGCTGATAACCATAGTGTTGTTGAAGCTTTTGAGCTGGCTCGTCAAACAAATGGTCAAGTTAAAGCGATTTTTATTGCCAGTACTGAGCAGTGGAAAAGTCATGATGTCGCGCCGATTCAAGTGGATTTTATTGAGCGCCATGTCAACCTTTTAGCCCAAAGTCTAGCTGCATTAGGGGTTGAGTTGGAGGTGATAACCTTACCTTGGTTCGACGATGTTATGGACTGGATGCCGCAATACCTAATCGATAATCAAATAGATCAGGTATTTGCCACCCAGGAACCCGAGTTTAATGAACGTAAACGCGATCAACAGCTTATTGATATTGGTGTACCTATCCAGTTTATCGCTCAAGATTGCATTATCGCGGCAGGAGAAGTTAATAATCTGGCTGGCAGCATGTATAAAGTGTTTACGCCATTTTCGAAAAAGTGGCGTGAGATAGTGTCATCTAGACGAATTGCACCAGTGGCTGTGCCAGAAGCTATTGGCGCAGCAGTTGATAAACCTAAACCGATAGCATTTGATTATCCGAAAGTCTCTAGTCAGCATTGGCTTGCTGGTGAGGGGGCTGCAAAGCGCATTTTAGACCGTTTCTGCGCTAATAATTTACAGGATTATCTAGCAGAAAGAGACTTTCCTGCGCTAGACAGTACCAGCCGATTATCACCTTATTTAGCCATTGGGGTGATTAGTGCTAACCAATGTCTCGCCTCAGTATTGAACCGTTTTCCAGATGCATTAGTGGATGATACTAGTCCTGCTAAAACCTGGGTCAATGAGTTGGCTTGGCGTGAGTTTTATCGGCACCTGTTAGTGGCATTTCCTGATTTGTCTAAAGGCAAAAACTTTAATGAAAATGGCAGCAAAGTAAATTGGCGTAATCATCCCCAAGAGTTCAAAGCTTGGTGTGACGGCGTAACCGGCTTTCCCATTGTTGATGCCGCAATGAGGCAGTTAAATCAAACCGGTTGGATGCATAATCGTTTGCGCATGGTGGTGGCGAGCTTTTTAACTAAGCATTTGTTGGTGGATTGGCGTTGGGGCGAACGCTATTTTCGACAGCACCTTATCGATGGTGACTTGGCTGCCAACAATGGCGGTTGGCAATGGTCTGCTGGTACGGGCTGTGACGCCCAGCCTTATTTTCGGGTTTTTAATCCGATGAATCAAAGTAGTAAATTTGACCCCGATGCCAGTTTTATCAAGCATTATATTCCAGAGTTGGCCTCGGTGAGTTTAAAGCAAATTCATCAGCCTATATTCAGTGGTGATACTTTGAGTTGTGATGGTATAAACAGCAATGAAATAAGTGAGCAAGATATCAATGCTAACGGCGAGTTATTTGCTTTTGAACGTGAGTTTTCGTCTGCTAAATTGCACTACCCCAGTCCGATAGTTGAACATGCCATGGCGAGAAAGCGTGCCATTGAAGTCCTAAGCGCGCTAAAGCGCTAGGGCTTTCTGGCCTTTTATGAGCAGTATATTTTAATCATATCTCCATTCTTATTTAGTCCTTGCTTCCCCTTTGTTTGCCGATTAAAGCTGGCGAAACGAGTGAGTTAACTTAACCATCTCCCCAATAGTCATTGCTAATGCAGTGACTTGGTTTTGAGCTTATTTGCTCCAAGCACGCTATGATTGTTTGCCTGAGTTCACAGTTTCAATTAGGTTTGTAACAGAATGGCTAATCGCTATTGCTGCTTGGCTCAGAACAGCATAATATAATATGTATATAAAATGCATGTTATGTGTTCACCAAAAAAGGCTTGATAATTATGCTAAATATTGACGACCCAGCAGAAATAGAAAAAACCGCTGCTATTTGGCGCTTAGCTTTTAGGCCTTTTTTCTTAGGTGGCGCAGCACTGGCAATGTTGTATATCCCATTATGGTTAATGGGCTGGTTTACCCCGCAATACAGCCTATTTAATAGTAATTTTTGGGCGAACGTATTACCTTTATGGTGGCACCCCCATGAAATGTTATTTGGTTTTATTTTAGCTATTGTCTGTGGTTTTTTACTCACGGCAGTGCAAACTTGGACCAATCAACCTAGCCTTAAAGGCATCCCTCTGGCGATTACTTTTATCAGTTGGCTACTTGCTAGGTTACTGCTGTTATTGCCGATGGATATCCCGTTAATTTTACCGGCATTTTTTGATAGTGTCTTTTTAGGCATTGCTGCATTTACCATGTGGCGATGCGTTTATCGGGTAAAGCAATGGCAGAACATTGGTTTTTCAATCATGCTCATGGTAGCGCTTATAGTTAATCTTGTGAGTTATTACGCATTAAACGAACGCAATTTTATTTTAGCTAATCAAATTTGGCAGGGAATGATATTTTGGCTGGCGCTACTGATTACCATAGTTGGTGGACGGGTTATTCCGTTTTTTACCGCCATGCGTTTAAAGGCTACTAAAGCTCAGCCAATTTTTGTTGTAGAAAAGGGCTTGCTGATATTAATGGTACTTTTGGCTGTTCAAGCTATATTTAAGTTATTGCCTGTAGCTGTTGAGCAAGTGTTGTTATTGCTAGCAGGTACGCTGCATTTAGTTCGATTTAGCCGTTGGTTACCCCACAAAACCCTGTCTGAGCCGATGTTGTGGTCATTACATGTGTCTTATTTGTCACTGCCACTATCGCTACTGGGGTTAGGTTGGTTTATCAATGATGACTATGCTTATCGAAGCATGTTGCACTTATTTGCTATTGGTTGTGTTGCTTCTCTATGTTTAGCCATGATTTCAAGAGTGTCACTGGGCCACACCAGTAGAAATATTTATCAAGGGCCTAGCATGGTATTGGCGTTTGCCTGTTTACCCATAGCTGCAATATTTCGTGCCATTATGCCTTTGCTTTTACCCGCTCAAACCCAAATGTGGTTGTGGTTAGCAGGTGGGTTTTGGTTTATGGCTTTTGGATTATTTGTGCTGCATTACAGCCCAATACTTACTCGTCCTCGTATTGATGGCAGGCCTGGCTAAGCTGGGTCAGCTAAAAGTGAAGTCACCGTTTTAAGCAATTTAAGTCGTTAAAACTATAGAATTTATACTAGTCAGTTATGTCAGTTTGTAATATTAAGGAAGCACAGTGAACAAACGTTTATCCCTAGTTGCCCGAGATTTAGTCGTTAAATCAAAGGCAGTAAAAGCAGTATCGGTATTATTAAGCCTGAGTTTTTTTGGCTGCGCAGTTGCGTCTGAAACCAAGGATATTTTTGAAACTAAATTTCCTGAACATTATGAGTCATGGGCGGCAACTGAAGAGCAGTCTGAACGTGAAGATATGTTAGCCCAGTATCCAGCTAACATCATCTTATGGGCTGGTTCATCATTTGCCAAAGAATATCACAGCCCTAGAGGTCATCAATTTGCTGTTGCGGATGTGACGCAAACATTACGTACTGGTGTGCCACCAAAAGAAGGCGAGAAAGGCACCTCTGCCAGTTGTTGGACCTGTAAAACCCCTGATGCACCAAGACTAATTAATGAGTTAGGCTTTGAAGGTTATTCAGCAAAAAACTTTACCGATTTAGGTACTGAAATTAAAAGCGTGGTTTATTGTAGTGATTGCCATGAAAACGGTTCTGAAAAATTAGCCCTACCAAGGCCTCATGCTCAGAATGCGATGAATAAAGTGGGTCTGCCATTTGCGGAACAATCAGTTTCTATGCAGGGGGCACAAGTTTGTGGCCAGTGCCACGTGACTTATTATTTCCAGCCTGAAAAAAGTAACGTAGTAAACATGCCTTGGATCTTCGGTAGTACAGCTGATGATATTGAGAAGTACTATGATACCCGCCGTTTTTTCGAGTGGATTCACCCTATTTCTAAAACGCCAATACTCAAAGCGCGTCATCCAGAATTTGAGCATTGGAGCCGAAGTAAGCATGCTGAACATAACGTAACCTGTATTACTTGTCATATGCCTGCGGAAGAAAATGAACAAGGTGAGACATTTACCAGCCATAAGGTTGATAAAGCATTACCGTATTTTGATCAAACCTGTAAAGGCTGTCATCAAAGTAAAGACGAAATCACAGCTAAACTGAACAGTGATAAACAAGAAATTGATGCCATGGCACGTAAGGTTGAGGGCCTATTGGTTAAGGCGCATTACGAAGCTAAAGCCGCTTGGGATGCTGGTGCAAATTGGCATCAAATGAATGAAGGCATCATGGGGATTCGTCACGGACAGTGGCGCTGGGATTTTGCCATGGCTTCACATGGTTTATATGCCCATAACCCAGATGAAGGTCGTGAGTTATTAACTAAAGCTATTGAGCAAGCAACCGCTGCGCGTGAGTCTATTGCGGGAGTCCTTAGATTGCTTAAGGTTACCGAGGTGCAATACCCTGACATTAGCAGTAAAGAATCTGCTCATGCTGCGGTTGGAATTGATGAAGTTAAGTTAAGCGAAGAGAAGCAAAAATTCATCAAAGAAGAAGTTGAGAAAAACTGGGACCCAATTGCTGCAAGAGGTTACCAGTGAGCTAAATTTATTAGCTTAAAATAGCGATAGAGACTGATATCGCCAAAGCTGATTATTGTGTTTATTAAAGGCGCTTAGTGAAAACTAAGCGCCTTTTTTATTGTGACCTGCAGCGACTATCGTTGCGTATTAATCATTAACAATCCGATTAAGTAGCATTATTTACTTATTGAAAATCAATGATTATTTAAGTTATTTATCGGTTAAACATAGGACAAAACGTGCAACTAAGCTTACTATTAATCTTGCAGTCGCAATATGACAGCTCGATTTGATTACCAAAGTTTGCAAGGTTTAGCTAAGCGCCACCTAGATTGCTATTAGTTAATCAGCTAATCGTTATTTGAGGTGGTAAAGGAGACATAATGCCAAGTACTGCCAATACTGTGAGTCATTTAACTGAGCCAGCCAGCAATAATGATCTTGCTAGACCACAAATTATTGATGACTTTATCGGTATGTACCAGCTGCTTAATAAAGACAGCTTACACTTGCTTAATCAGGTGTATAGCGATGAGATTATCTTTCAAGATCCATTACACAAAGTTGAAGGTATTGAAAACCTTAGCCTGTACTTTGCTAACCTATATGCCAACGTTGACCATATTGAATTTGATATTAAAGAGGTGAGCTGTAGCCATCAGCAGGCCGCCGTTTTCTGGGCAATGCACTATCGTCACTCTAAATTAAACAACGGCCAACTCATCACTGTTGAAGGAATGAGCCAGCTTAAATTTAGCGATAAAATTACAGCCCATCGCGATTATTTTGATCTTGGCAGTATGCTGTATGAACAACTCCCGTTAGTAGGTCGGTTGATTAAGTTCATCAAAAACAAGGCGTCAGCATAATGGAACAAGCTAACTCTCATCAGGGAAACGTTCATCAATCAGTAGCAAGACCTGCAGTGTTAATCACCGGGGCCAGTTCTGGTATCGGTTTAGCACTAGCGATGCTTTATGTTGAAAAAGGCTACATGGTATTTGCTTGTGGCCGTAATGAGGAGCGCTTAAATGCCATAAGTGGCGTTGTGCCGCTTGCTTTTGATATTAACGTTAAAGAGCAAATTCAAACCGCAGCGCAAACATTATCAGATAAATTAGCCGCATCTAACGCGAAATTACAGCTGGTTATTCTTAATGCGGGTAGTTGTGAATACATTGAAAATCCGCTGCGTTTTGATGGCGCTTTATTTGAGCGAGTGATTCAAACTAATGTCATCTCGATGGGTTATTGTTTAGAGCATTTCTTACCGCTAGTGACTACCAACGGCAGAGTGGCGTTAATGAGTTCCAGTGCGACCTATTTACCTTTTCCTAAGGCTGAAGCCTATGGCGCGTCAAAAGCTGCAGTGAGTTACCTTGCCAGTAGTCTTCGTCTTGATTTAAAAGCAATCGGTATCGGTGTCAGTGTTATTTGTCCGGGCTTTGTGAAAACCCCATTAACCGATAAAAATGACTTTGCGATGCCAATGCAAATCAGCGCTGATGACGCTGCGAATACCATTTTTAAAGAATTAAAAACGGGTAAGAATGAAATCCACTTTCCTAAGCGCTTCACACTAATATTGAAAGCAATATCGTGCTTGCCCTCAGCGTTAATTAACAAAATGTTGGCACCCAAAGTCAGTCAGAAATAAGTTCTAAATTCAAATGCCATTAACTGTAGTCATAGCAATAATAATAATGAGTTGAAGGAATAATATGAAAAAAATAGCAGTTGTGGGATCGGGTATTTCAGGACTGACCTGTGCACATTTACTCAGTGAGCTTCATCAAGTCACCGTATTTGAAGCTAACGATTATATTGGCGGCCATACTGCGACCATTGATGTTGAAGTAGGCGGTAAGCCTTATGCTATCGACAGTGGTTTTATTGTCTTTAATGACCGCACTTACCCACGTTTTCAAAAGCTAATGGCAAAAATGAACATTGAATCATTACCCACTGAAATGAGCTTTAGTGTGCGTAATGTGCAAACCGGATTAGAATACAATGGCCATACCTTGTGGAGCATGTTTGCCCAAAGACGTAACTTGTTAAAACCAGATTTCTATAAGTTTTTAGCCGAGATAGTGCGTTTTAATAATCAATGCAAGGCTATCTTTGAAGCGGAAAACTACCCGAGTGACAGTTTAGGGCAGTTTTTAGATGCTGAAGGTTTCTCTGACTTTTTTAGCGAGCATTACATCTTGCCAATGGGCGCGGCCATTTGGTCTGCCAGTATCAATGATATGCGCAAATTCTCATTGCGATTTTTTATTCAATTTTTCCATAACCATGGCTTACTTAATATTAGTGACCGCCCACAATGGTACGTATTAAAAGGTGGCTCTCGAAGCTATATTCCTGCGCTTATTGCTCCTTTCAAACAGCGATTGTTTTTAAACTCTGCAGTGACCTCCATTGAACGCAGCGACGATGGGGTTAACTTACGTATTAATGATGGCGAAGTTCAACGCTTTGATGAAGTCATTCTAGCTTGCCATAGCGACCAAGCGTTGGCGATGCTTACCGATGCAACTGAGGATGAAAAACAAGTACTTGGGGCGATGGCATATCAAAATAATGAAGTAGTTTTGCATACAGATACTAATCTACTGCCAAAACGCAAAGCGGCATGGGCCAGTTGGAATTACCGCCTAGAAGGCAAGGATGCAGCTGAAATTGCTGACAGACCTGCCAGCGTGACTTATAACATGAACATTTTGCAGCGCTTACCCAAAGATGCGCCGACGTTTTGTGTGACTTTAAATCAAACAGATTTAATTGATGAGTCTAAAATTCTCAGAAAATTCAATTATGCCCATCCAGTGTTTAATGAGTCGAGTATGAAAGCCCAAGGCGAACGTAAACGTATTTGCGGCGTTAACCATACTCATTTTGCTGGCGCCTATTGGTATAACGGTTTTCATGAAGATGGTGTCCACAGTGCACTTGATGTGTGCAATGATTTTGGCATTAGCCTATGAGTGAATTCACCAGTGGAATATACAGTGGCGATATTATTCACCGGCGCTTTACGCCGAAGCTGCACAGCTTTAGTTATCAGATTGCCTTACTGGCAATAGACTTAGATGAAGTGGCGCAGCTATCTAAGGTTAGCCGTTTATTTAGCGCAGTTGAGCGCTCAGTACTACGATTTAATCCTGATGATTATTTAAATGCCCTTGAAAGCCAGTTTAATTGCTCCCCTGTTGATGCAGCATTGATAGATAAAATGAGCCCGCCGCAAGCGATGAAACAGCGGGTGTTATGGACGATAGCAAAGCTTGGGGCTCAGACGCAGTGTGACAGAGTCGTGTTTGCTGGCCAAGTGAGGCATTTTGGTTTTTATTTTAGCCCGGTTAACTTCTATTTTTGCTATCAAGGTGACGAAGCGGTTTATATGCTGGCGGAGGTAAGTAATACGCCATGGGATCAGCGCCATTGTTACTTAGTCAATCTCACTAAAACCACCACCACAGATAAAGTGTTTCATGTTTCGCCATTTATGGATCTTGAGATGCATTATTTTTGGAAGGTCATCGCGCCAAGCAAGCGCTTAAATGTGACCATACAAAACAGGGATGATGCCGACAATAAGCTGTTCGATGCCAGTTTGTTGCTCAATAAAAAGGATTTTACCGCCAAAAATATTCGCAGTATGTTGCTCAGTTTTCCGCTAATGACATTGAAAATTATGTTTGGAATTTATTGGCAAGCGCTGAAGTTATTTATTAAACGGATCCCTTTTATCTCTCATCCACAAACTTAAATTAAACCAAATCATGAAATGATGCGTATTGGTTTAGTAATGTTCAACTCATAACAAATAATTTTTGCCTAGCGAGAGTTTTAGTGTATTGAAATCTAACCTGTTGTTTATGAGTAAAAATAAAATTTACAGCTAAAATACTAATAGCGCACAAAAAATTGCATATAAAAAGTAGTCAGCGGAGAGAGTTATGGAAAATGCGGCAACCAACACCAGCTTAGTGCAAGAGACTATTTCTGACAGCTTTGCGAAGAAGATTTTGCTTAAGGCATTAGCCCACTTGTCAGATGGCCATCTTACCATTGTTAGTTCTGATAACTCTGCAATTGGCAGCTCAGAGCAAAGCTTAAGCTTTGGTAATGTCGATTCTGACTTGCATGCCACTATGCAGGTGTCTCACCCCAGTTTTTACAAGCAGATCATTTGGGGTGGTTCAATTGGCGCTGGCGAAGCCTACATTCAAGGTCATTGGTCGAGCCCTGATTTAACTAAAGTGGTGCAGATTTTTGCCCGAAACCTCTCATTACTGGATAAAATTGAGCGTTACTTTTCATGGTTTAGTGTTGGTATTAATCGTATCGGTCATTTGTTTAACCGCAATTCATCAACGGGTTCAAAGCGCAATATTCTGGCGCATTATGATTTAGGCAACCCGATGTATGAGCAGTTTCTAGATAAAGAAATGCTCTATTCAAGCGCGCTATACCCGCACCACGATGCCAGTTTAGAACAAGCCCAGCAGCATAAGCTGCAAACCATTTGTGAGCGTCTTGATTTACAAGCGGGGCAAACCGTTCTTGAGGTCGGTACTGGTTGGGGGGCGTTGGCGATATATGCGGCCAAGCACTTTGATGTCACCGTGACCACGACAACTATCTCTGATGCCCAATATGATTACGCACTAGAGCGGGTAGAGCAAGAAGGCTTAACTGACAAAATAACTTTGTTAAAAGACGATTACCGTATTTTGACCGGTGAGTATGACCGCGTGGTGTCCATTGAAATGATTGAAGCGGTAGGTCATGAATATTTACCGGGCTTCTTTAAGAAGTTAGAAAGTTTACTTAAGCCAAATGGGCGCATGTTAATTCAAGCCATTACCATAGCTGATCAGCGCTATGACAGTTACCGTAAAAGTGTCGACTTTATCCAGCGCTATATTTTCCCTGGTGGTTGTTTACCGTCTATCAGTGAAATGAATAAGCACATTGCCAATAAAACTGACATGGTGGTGTGGTCCATCAATGATATGGGTAAAGATTACGCTCAAACCTTAAACCATTGGCATGAAAAATTTGATAAAGCCCAAGACCGAATCAAAGAGATGGGCTATGGCGAAGACTTTATCAGAATGTGGAAGTTTTACCTGAGTTATTGTGAAGGTGGATTTTTAGAAAGAACTACCAGCACAGTTCATTTAGTGGCAGTAAGGCCGCAATATCGTACTGCATTAGCCAGTGGCGCATAACGTATATGCTCTGGGTTAATCATAATATCATTATCAATGTTATTGCCTTTCAGATTATCTGGTGGGCAGGGGTATTAGCTGGCAATCAGCTGCTATATATCCCAGGATTATTGTTGATTTGGCACTTTATCGTCAGCCGTCAACGGGTTTTAGATATCAAAGTGATGCTCAGTTGCACCATTATCGGGGTACTAGTTGACTTAACGCTTACCTTAACGGGGCTTTTTGATTTTACGGTTGTGCCTATATGGTTATTACTGCTGTGGTGTTATTTTGCGATTTCACTTAATTACAGTTTAAGCATTTTTAGCGGCTTACCCATTATTGTTCAAGTGTTAGTTGGTGGCGTATTTGGTAGTTTAAGTTACCTTGCTGGAGCCAACTTCGGCGCGGTCGATTTCCCTCACGGCGATTTGTTTACCACTGCAATTTTAGCCATTATTTGGGCCTTGTTGATGCCGTTATTTTTTCACATTGCCAAGTTCATTCGCCACAAACACGAAGTGAAACAAATTGCCCAGCTTATTTAATTAACCCAGCTTTGTGTACCTAACGGCGGTGCAATTATCTGGCTGTGGTTGGCTGATTATATTGGCTCAATAGAGGAACTCAATATGATGAATAGTTATTCTCGGATAAGCTCGTTAGCAGTTCCTAATGCGCTTGGTGTAAATACACGTGCAAGTTTTCACTTAGTTGTTTTGAGCTTAGTTAGGTTTTTTTTTAGTGCCTGTATCTTAGCTGTTATGAGTACAAACGTATTGGCTAACGCACAAGAGTTAAATACTGAGCCAACTCCCGCAGCAGAACTAATTTCATCAGTGCAATCTTCGTCAGTGCCAACGACACCAGCTTCGACAGCATTAGCCACGACAGATTTTAAACTGGTAGGCCAAGCCGATCTGGATTTATTGTGGTTTTCGGTTTACAGCGCCAAGCTAATGTCAGTAGATGGTGAATACAAAAATCAGCAATATCCACTGAAACTTGAAATCCAATACCATAGAGATATTGATGCAGAAGATTTAATTGAAGCTACCGTAGAGCAGTGGCAGCACATTGGTATCGAGCAAAGTCGCATCCCTCAACTGCAGGCTCATCTAGAAGGTATATGGCCTGATGTTAAGCAAGGTGACACTCTAAGCTTTATGATGCACGAGCAAAATAAAGGCCAGTTTTTTTATAACGAACAGCCTTTGGCGATGATCTTAGAACCGGGGTTTGCAGACGCATTTCTTGGCATTTGGTTATCAGAAAACACCAGCAGGCCTAAATTACGTCAGCAGTTAATTGGAGTTAAGAAATGATTAAAGCAAGTTTAGCGTTAACGGCATTAAACAGTACGTGGCGACAGTTGCAATGCGCTTACGCTATGGCTAAGAAGTCATCTTTGCTGGTCATTTCGTTAGTGTTATTGACAGCGTGTTCATCAGCATCTATTGAAGATTATGATAAAACCACTCCGGAACTTCATTTACGTAGCTTTTTTGACGGCAAGTTAACTGCGGCGGGTATCGTACAAGACTTCTCTGGCACAGTGACCCGAAAATTTACCGTCACTATGGAAGCCAGTTGGCAAGGTAATAAAGGGGTTATTAACGAGTGGTTTATTTATGATGATGGCGAAAAGCAAACCCGAATTTGGCATATAACCGATTTAGGTAATGGCCAATATGAAGGTACGGCGAATGATATTTTAGGCACTGCGACCGGTGAGGCCAGAGGCAGTGCGCTGCGCTGGGCTTATGACATGATTTTAGAGGTTGATGACTCAGAATATGAGGTGCATTTTGATGACTGGATGTTTTTAGTGGATGAAAGCACCATTATAAACAAAAGCGATATCATCAAATTTGGGGTTACGGTTGCTCAGGTTACGTTAGTCATCAGCAAAGAGTAACTCAAATATCAATGGCTGAAGGCAGATTGAAGGCATTACAGTAGCGGTCAACTAATACAACTTATATTGACCGCTAAAGCCTCTGGCTTCCTTAACCCTTTAGCTTTGAATTGTCCTGTTGCTTCTTATCATAATACTCAAATGGAAAAACGTTTCTGATCCGTTGGGTGATTTTGTCACCAACATTGGCAGAGACATGTAATCTTACCCCGTTCAGTTTTTCAGCTCTGACAGTACAAGTGAGCTTTTCGTGTTTGGCTATATTTTTACATTCCCGCAGAAATGCTTCAGGGATTTTCCCCGAGTGCTTATCGAGTTTGCCGTTTTTAAAATGCATTTCAAAGACTTTCAATCCTCTGCTGCCTGAAAAAATGAGCTTGTAAGCGATAATCAGAAATAACAGCACAAATAATATTTTAAATAGTGTATCTACCATAACAATATCCTTGTATTTACAGCCTGAGTGCCTTGAATATTAATTGAAATGACTCAGTAGGTTAAATCAAAATTTTCAATGTCTTACTGATTAAAATACTCTGCTAGTTGAGGAATGCAATTATTTTTAACGCTTTGTAATCTAGCTCACATTTACAGGGCATTTAAGCGGCGATTGTAAAGGGCGAAATGGGGGCACAGCTTGGTTGTCAGCCAGTTGCTAAATCGTTAGCTCGTTAACCTTCGCAAACTTAGCTAAGATAGTAGTGTCTGCTATTTTGCTGCTAAAGGATACGATTGTGCATTTACAAGACCCCAGTTTGTTACGTCATCAATGTTATATCAATGGGCAATGGCGTGATGCCATATCGACCCATTGCGACACGATTATTAATCCTGCCACCAATAAAGAGCTAGGTACAGTGCCAAGAATGGGCCAGACTGAAACCCAGCAAGCCATTGAAAGCGCCAATAGTGCCTTAGCAGCATGGCAAGCACTCACAGCTAAACAGCGCCAAATAATATTAATGACTTGGTTTGAGCTGATATTAGCCCATAGCGATGATTTAGCGCTGATTATGACCTTAGAGCAAGGTAAGCCATTAGCCGAAGCCAAAGCTGAAGTCGCTTATGCCGCCTCCTTTGTGCAATGGTTCGCTGAAGAGGCCAAACGGGTTTATGGTGAGACCATTCCAGCCCATCAAGCTGATAAACGTATTATGGTGATTAAGCAGGCCGTAGGCGTTACCGCTGCTATTACGCCGTGGAATTTCCCGCTTGCGATGATAACCCGTAAAGCTGCACCTGCATTAGCAGCGGGTTGCACTATGGTGCTTAAACCTGCGCCGCAAACCCCCTTTAGCGCCTTAGCCTTAGCTGAGCTTGCAAGTCGAGCCGGTGTTCCTGCTGGGGTATTTAACGTGATCAGCGGCGATGCCATCGCCATCGGTGCAGAGCTTTGTGCTAACCCCATAGTGAGAAAGTTGTCCTTTACTGGCTCAACCGCTGTAGGCGTAAAGCTGATGCAGCAATGCGCGCCAAGTATTAAAAAGCTATCCCTTGAGCTTGGTGGTAATGCACCGTTTATTGTCTTTGATGATGCTGATATTGACGCGGCAGTTGAAGGGGCTATTCAAGCCAAATATCGTAATGCCGGACAAACCTGTGTTTGCGCTAATCGTATCTATGTTCAAAAAGGCTTATATCAGCAATTTGTGGCAAAGTTTACCCAAGCAGCAGCGCAGCTCAAAGTGGGTAACGGCTTAGATGATGGCGTCACTATTGGACCACTAATAAACCAAGCCGCAGTAGCAAAGGTGCAAGCTCATATTGATGATGCGCTACAACAAGGCGGTCAAATTGTATTGGGTGGTAAGGGCGATGCTTTAGGCGCTAACTTTTTTAAGCCGACAGTATTGGTTAATCTAAAGCAGTCGATGAAAGTGGCCAAAGAAGAAACCTTTGGGCCGTTAGCGGCGATTTTTGAATTTGATTCAGTTGAACAAGTGATCAAACAAGCCAACGATACCGAGTTTGGTTTAGCGGCTTACTTTTACGCCAAAGATATCTCTACCGTATATCAAGTATCAGAAGCCCTTGAGTACGGTATGGTCGGGGTTAATACCGGGTTAATTTCGAATGAAGTCGCCCCCTTTGGCGGAGTGAAGTCTTCAGGGCTTGGCCGCGAAGGCTCCCATCATGGTATCGATGAGTATCTTGAAATGAAATATATTTGCTTAGCGGTTTAAAGGCTGCCTTGGTCGTAAATATACGCTTCAATCAAGCTGATAACTGCCTAGCTGTTATTAAACTTGATTATTTAGCGGTTAATAACATGAAGGCTATTTAAGGCAAGAGTAATGTGTTGCATAATTAACCATTAATTCCATAATAGCTTGAGTCTTATGCTTTTCTCTTTTATCGATTTTATCGCTTTAGCGTGTTTCTTCTCATGCTGGGTGGGTTACACTTTTTTTGCCCGTAAAAAGGCCAAAACAACGAACTGTATCGCCCGCTGTTTGCATCAGCATCGTATCTATTGGATGGCCGAAGTGATGACCAAGGAGATCCGTGTGGGTGAGGCAGCATTGTTGGCAAACTTAGAACGTAATATCGCTTTTTTTGCCTCAACCACCTTACTGGTGTTGGCGGGTGTATTGACCTTATTTGCTCAAGTTGAGCGCCTTGAAGAAGTGATCAGCTCTATTCCCTTTGCCGCTGAACCTAATCATGCCTTAGTGCAGGTGAAGTTGGCTATGCTGGCAAGTATTTTTGTATTAGCCTTTTTTCAATTTACTTGGTCAATGCGTCAATATGGCTTTTTAAATGTGATGATTGGCGCAGCGCCCATTGATCGCACACGAAGCAATAAAAACTTGGCAAAGTATTCGCGCCAAATGGCCACGGTGGGCGATCAGGCCGCTCACTCTTACAATTATGGCTTACGAAGTTATTACTTTTCCATGGCAGCGCTTTGTTGGTTTTGGAACCCCATCTTACTGATAATAGCCAGCTTGCTGGTGGTTTATATTCTCTATCATCGAGAGTTTAACTCTCGGGCTGTTAAAGCCATTACTGCGGCGCAAAATTATTTGGAAATCGCTCAACAGGAACGTGAAAGTAAGAACTAAGTACCTGTTTAAGGGCCGTTAGAGCTATTTCAATGGCAAGGTAAGATGGAAAAACCAATGTAATCCGTGTGTTTATAAGAACGGTTTACATTGGTTTGTAATGCGGTGTATTACTCAGCAATTAAAGAGAGCTTATTGCGCTTGTTTTGTGTCTATGGCGTATTCTAAATTGTAGAAATGAGCTTCGCTTTTACCGTTTTCGAACTGGTTATAAACCCCAGCTTTGAAGTAGCTTAGCATGTCTTTCCAGTAGCTAATGTCATGCTTCACTTTAGTGACACCATCAACTTTAATGACCAGCTTTTGATCGCCAATAATGATGTCAAAATGCGTTGGCACATCAGGGGTAAACTTCCCTAAATTCATTCTCACATACGAATTTTTACAAACAGGCGTATCGCGGTTTCCACTGTCTTTACCACAATTCACATTGTTATTTTTGATGATAGCCCAATAATGATCTTTTATGCCTTTTCGGTCGGCTTCGTAAACGACACGCAGTAATGGGTGAGGGATATAACCCACACCATGCTTGCCATCGTCAAAAGTACCTTTGTTGTGTACCTGTAAGAAGGTCATCGCATCATTTTTCGAAGGGCTGTTTTCTACGGCTTCTCGTGGATTGATAGGCATTAAATCAGCAGATAGACGATAAAAAGTTTGGCTTTCATCAGATTTGAAGTTTTCTAAGACGCGTAGTTCATTACGTAACTTATAACCTTCCATATTCATGACCAGGGCTTCAGAGCCTTTATCTACATAAAAGTGCTCATTAACGATACCGCTAAAATTGCTGTCTTGAGCTAATTCATATTTACTGCCGGGTTTTGCGTTTGGTGTTGATATTTGCAGTTTTGAGGCACTTAATATTGATGAAAATTTTGCATAATCAGCAGGCGCTACTTGCTCACCTGTTGCTGGTTTCATCTCGATATTTGAAGGTGTTGGCGTTTCGGAGCTTGATGCACAACCACCCAGTAAACTACTAACAATAAGCGCTAAGGGTAACAGTTTTATTTTTTTCATTTTTATTCCTTTTAACGAAAACCTTGAGCCAAAATGTCATGGCAAACAGCGATGTAACAGTAGTAGGTTTAATTTAATATAATAATACAAATAAACTGTGTTTTAGATCAATTTTTTGTGAAGTTATCATTTGGGGTATGTGTTTTTGTTAAATTTCAGTAAGGCAGCCAAATATAAAAACGCTTTGAGTGTTATTTGCAATCAATGGAATGTTAGTTTGATGTCTTTAGGCTCACAGTGGAATTAAAGTCATGATAAAGCTGCTAGAACTATTTAGTGACTTACATCATTTGTGAGTTTTCAGCCGCTATCTACGTGGAATGATGATGTTGATATTTGTTGGTATTTCGCTAAAGTTAAAATTTTAGACATGAAAAAGCCGCTTGAATAAATCCAAGCGGCCTATCAATAAATTGGTGGCCCCTCCCAGACTCGAACTGGGGACCTGACGATTATGAGTCGTATGCTCTAACCAACTGAGCTAAGGGGCCGACTTAAGATAGTCGTCACTATCGAAAGCGGAAAGAAGTATACGAAGTTTATTCACGGTTGTCACCCGCCAATTGCTGAGAATTGTGACTAAAAGATTCAATTGGTTATCTGTTAAGCAATCATGAGGTTTTTTATATTAAATAAAGTAATTTTGAGGCAAAAAAAAGCCCGAATTAACGGGCTTTCATTATTGTTGCAACTTCTTAGTGAGACTCTATTCGTCTAAGAAAGACTTCAAGATTTCTGAGCGAGAAGGGTGACGCAATTTACGTAGTGCTTTTGCTTCAATTTGACGAATACGTTCACGGGTTACATCAAACTGTTTACCCACTTCTTCAAGGGTATGGTCGGTATTCATATCAATACCAAAACGCATACGTAACACTTTAGCTTCTCGGGCTGTTAGGCCTGCTAGCACTTCATGAGTGGCATTTTTAAGACTTTCGCTTGTTGCTGAGTCTAATGGTAGCTCAAGCGTGTTATCTTCAATGAAGTCACCTAAGTGCGAATCTTCATCATCACCAATAGGTGTTTCCATTGAGATTGGCTCTTTAGCGATTTTCAGCACTTTAAGGATCTTATCTTCAGGCATTAACATGCGCTCTGATAATTCTTCAGGTGTTGGTTCGCGACCCATTTCTTGTAACATCTGACGTGAAATACGGTTAAGTTTATTAATCGTTTCAATCATGTGTACTGGAATACGAATGGTTCGTGCTTGGTCAGCAATTGAACGAGTAATCGCCTGACGGATCCACCAGGTTGCATAAGTTGAGAACTTATAACCACGACGGTATTCGAACTTATCTACAGCTTTCATCAAACCAATGTTACCTTCTTGAATCAAATCCAAGAACTGTAAGCCACGGTTGGTGTACTTTTTAGCAATAGAAATTACTAGACGTAAGTTCGCTTCAACCATTTCTTTCTTCGCACGACGAGCTCTTGCTTCACCGATTGACATACGACGGTTGATGTCTTTAATTGCGCGAATGACTAAGCCGGTTTCTTCTTCGATAGCAGCAAGTTTAGTGCTACAACGAATCACATCGTCTTTAACCATACGTAAGCCTTCAGCATAAGGCTTATTACTGCTCATTTCAGCATGGAACCAAGTTAAGTCAGTTTCATTACCGGTGAAGAACTTAACAAAGTTTTTCTTTGGCATTTTAGCTTGTTCAACACAAAGCTTAAGGATTAAACGCTCTTGTACACGTACGCGATCCATCATAGAACGCATGCTTTTTACTAAGCGATCAAATTGCTTTGGTACTAAACGGAATTCTTTGAAAAGCTCGCCAATGACAAATAAAGCACCGATGGCTTCAGGGTGATCACGGCCTTTTTTCTCAATAACAGCTAAGCCTTTTTCAAACACTTCGCGTAATTGAGTAAACTTCTCTTTAGCTTCTTCAGGATCTGGACCTTTTGGGCCTTCCTCTTCGTCTTCAGCATCTTCGGCATCATCTTCGTCTTCTAACTCTTCTTCTGATAACTCAGAACCAACGTGTGTTGCTGTTGGTGCTACGTCATCATCATCAGGGTTAACAAAACCTGCGATAATGTCAGTTAAACGTATTTCGTCAGCTTCATACTTATCAAACTGCTCTAAAATCATCGCAATCGCTTGCGGATATTCAGAGACAGAACTTTGAACCGTATTAATGCCTTCTTCAATACGTTTTGCGATGACGATTTCGCCTTCGCGAGTCAATAACTCAACTGTACCCATTTCACGCATATACATACGTACTGGGTCAGTGGTACGACCTAATTCACTTTCTACCGTTGCAAGCGCTGCTGCAGCTTCTTCTGCTGCATCTTCGTCGGTGTTGTCCTCAGACATCATCATGTCATCGGCATCTGGCGCTTGTTCAAACACGCGGATGCCCATGTCATTGATCATCTGGACAATATCTTCAATCTGATCAGAATCGACCATGTCAGCTGGCAAGTGGTCATTGACTTCAGCATAGGTTAAATAACCTTGCTCTTTACCTTTAGCAAGCAACAATTTAAGTTGCGACTGCGGAGTATGCTCCATAGATATCATCCAAGTTGGTAACTGAAATAACGACTGGACACCTGCCGAGGCAAAGTGTCAAGCAAATCGTCAATTATAGCTCTATGAACTAAAGTACGCTAGTCCATGACATGACTTAAGGGAACATTTTTTTAATAAAAGATGTTATTTAGCAATGCCTTTCATTATAGAAATAAGCTTCGTGAGCTGAATTTTTTCAGCTTTATTTAGAGTTTGTTTAAGACTCAGTTCCTGATAGCGTTGTTCAATATATTGATTGTTCAACCAGATCAGGGATTGTTTAAACTCTTGAACTAGGTTTTCATCCGCCACTTGGTGGTCCCATTGGGCCAATTTTATCAACGCATTTTTTTGTTCATGCTGACGATAAATCTCAAGTAGTTGTGCGCTGTTTAACTTTCGGTCTCGAGTTAAATTCAATAAATCACTGAGCAATTCGATGCCAGCAATCTTTAAATGTGCAAGTGAGGGTTGTATAGCTAAGCCATATCCTAACTCTGGACGTTGTACTAATAATGCAATGGCTAATCGCAGTGGGGTACCACGCCCTTGTAAACCTTTTTTATTCATAGGTTGTTGCTGTTTTACTGCAAAACCTAACTTTTTCTTTAGATCATCTGCGCTATTCATACCAATTTTATGGGCGAGATTTTCTAATAATAAATTCTGTAACACAGTGTCTTGAACACGTTCGATTAGCGACATAGCTTGTTTAGCCAATGAGCTTTTATCACTACCGAATTTACTGGTTAAGGTCTCAAATAAAAACGCCGGTAAGTCGAGGGCGCGGACCATTAACTCTTCAAAACCGTCTTTGCCTACTTGGCGAACCATGGTATCTGGATCTTCGCCTTGAGGTAAAAACATAAACCTAACGACATCACCAGGCTTTAATAAAGGCAGTGCGGTTTCTAGTGCACGCCAAGCGGCTTCTTTACCTGCTCGGTCACCGTCGTAACAACAAATGACTTCTTTAGCACTACGCACTAACAGCTGAAATTGTTCAGCGGTTGTTGCTGTGCCAAGTGATGCAACGGCATAATCAACACCAAATTGGGCAAGCGCCACAACGTCCATATAGCCTTCAACAATTAATACTTGTTGTGGGTCTCTATGGGTTTGCTTGAGTTCGTAAAGACCGTAAAGCTCATTTCCCTTATGAAATATGGGCGTTTCTGGCGAATTCAAGTACTTTGGTGTTCCATCGCCTAAAACTCGACCACCAAAGCCAACAACTCGGCCTCTGCGGTCGCGAATAGGAAACATTAACCGATCGCGAAAGCGGTCATATCGCTTGCCATTATCGTTGGCAATTAGCATTCCGGCGGTGAGTAATTTGTCTTGTGCTGCAGGGTTTTGGCGATATCGACTTAATAGTCCATCCCAACCATCTGGCGCAAAACCGATTCCAAAATGCTCTACAACATCACTGGAGAGCCCTCTGAATTCTAAATAATCTACAACTTTTTGTTTGTCGCTGTGTTGACGCAATTGATTTTGATAATAAAGATTCGCTTCTTCCATCAATTGGTATAAGTCACGACTTAAACTTTGATCTTTTTTAGGACCAGTACCTTGCTCTCTTGGTACCTCGAGTCCGAGTTTACCGGCAAGCTCTTCAATGGCATCGACAAATTCTAGTCGATCATATTCCATGATAAAATCAATGGCGTTGCCATGAGCACCACAACCAAAGCAGTGGTAAAATTGCTTGTCTTGACTGACGGTAAAAGAAGGTGATTTTTCGCTATGAAAAGGACAACATGCAGAGTGATTTTTCCCTGCTTTTTTCAAAGGTACACGGTGATCAATTAGATCAACAATGTCAGTTCGAGCTATTAGCTCATTGATAAAGTCACGAGGTATCGCCATAAATGCTATAGGTCTCGCATTACCAAATAGATAAAACAAACAAGCCGTGCAAGGTGCACGGCTTATTCACACATTAACGATCTGTTAGTTTAATTTAGCACGGATTAGACTGCCAATGGCACCCATATCTGCACGACCTTGAACCTTAGATTTTAATGCTCCCATTACTTTGCCCATATCCGCCATGGTTGATGCACCTACCTGAGAGATAGCTTCATCAATGATTGCGGCAACTTCTTCTTCTGTTAAAGGAGAAGGCAAGAAAGTTTCAATGACTTGAATCTCTGCTGCTTCAGCTGCTGCTAACTCCGGGCGATTTGCTGACTCATACTGAGTTATAGAATCGCGACGTTGTTTTACCATTTTGGTTAAAACGGCTATTGTCTGTTCATCAGTCAGAGTTTCGCGGGTATCCACTTCAATCTGTTTAATGGCAGACAGTGCCATACGAATTGTCCCCAAACGCGCCTTATCTTTGGCACGCATAGCTTCTTTCATTTGGTCTTTTAGCTGTTCGACTAGGCTCATAGTGAGATTAGTATAAACGTACGCGACGTGCGTTTTCGCGAGAAAGCTTCTTAGCTAGACGCTTAACAGCGGCAGCTTTTGCGCGCTTACGTGCAGAAGTTGGCTTCTCGTAGAATTCACGAGCGCGAACATCAGCTAAGATACCTGCTTTTTCACAAGAGCGCTTGAAACGACGAAGAGCTACGTCGAATGGTTCGTTTTCACGTACTTTAATAATTGGCATACGCCATCACCCCTTAGGTGTAGTTAATTTGGCACTACCTGTTTTGGTAGATTAACCAAGGCTATTTAAAATGGTGCCGAATTCTACATCGATTACGATGCTTTTGTAAACCCCTTTGTTAATCGCAAATGACAATCAAGGT
Source organism: Shewanella sp. 4_MG-2023 (assembly GCF_030548015.1). Classification (NCBI taxonomy): domain Bacteria; kingdom Pseudomonadati; phylum Pseudomonadota; class Gammaproteobacteria; order Alteromonadales; family Shewanellaceae; genus Shewanella; species Shewanella sp. 4_MG-2023. Next base: position 71,718 of record NZ_JAUORL010000002.1, on the reverse strand, counting down.
GTCATTTTTTTGAGACTGATGATTATGCTTGGTGGAATAAAATCTTCTCAACAGGTAGAATTGCCGGCCTTACAAATTTATCAAGACGAGATGCTATGCGGGTTTTAGGTATTGAAACATCATGCGATGAAACTGGAATCGCTGTTTATGATGATGAGCAGGGACTATTATCCCATGCTTTATATAGCCAAGTGAAATTACATGCAGATTATGGTGGTGTTGTGCCTGAATTAGCATCTCGTGATCATGTGCGTAAAATTATTCCATTGATTAAGCAGGCGCTTAAAGAGGCTAACTCTACTGTTGATGATATTGATGGCATCGCTTTTACTAAAGGACCTGGATTAATTGGCGCGCTATTAGTCGGCGCTTGTGTTGGGCGTTCATTGGCATATTCGTGGGACAAGCCTGCAATTGGAGTTCACCATATGGAAGGGCATTTATTAGCGCCAATGCTTGAAGATGATGCGCCTGAGTTCCCTTTTCTTGCTCTGCTGGTATCTGGCGGTCACTCAATGTTAGTGCAAGTAGAAGGCATTGGCCGTTATCAGGTGTTAGGTGAATCGGTTGATGACGCTGCTGGTGAAGCATTTGATAAAACCGCTAAGCTGATGGGGCTTGATTACCCTGGTGGGCCACGTTTAGCTAAGTTAGCAGCAAAAGGTGTTGAGGCAGGTTATAAATTCCCTCGACCAATGACAGATAAACCAGGGCTTAATTTTAGCTTTTCAGGCTTAAAAACCTTTACCGCGAATACCATCGCTAAAGAGCCTGATGATGAGCAAACAAGAGCCAATATTGCCCGCGCTTTTGAAGAGGCAGTGGTGGATACTTTAGCGATTAAGTGTCAACGCGCATTAAAACAAACAGGTTATAATCGCTTAGTTGTAGCAGGTGGAGTGAGCGCTAATACTCGGTTAAGAGAAAATTTAGCGACCATGATGGCTAAGTTAAATGGTGAGGTGTTTTATCCAAGAGGTGAGTTTTGTACCGATAATGGTGCAATGATCGCTTTTGCTGGCTTACAGCGCTTAAAAGCTGGGCAGGTGGAGTCGTTAGAGGTAGAAGGCAAGCCGCGCTGGCCATTAGATATCTTGTCTGCTGTGTAATTAAGTCATTACCTGATATGAAAAAACCTAAGCCATGGCTTAGGTTTTTTTATATCAATAATATAATCAGTTAGATAGTTTGAGTTAAAACTAGTTAGCTTGTTTTTTCTTACGGGAAAGCTTGCTTTCTTCGCCCACTCTCAAGCGCTTAATATTATCTTTATGGCGAATGACAATTAATAAAGAGAGCATTGCCACTGGAATGACAAAGCGCTCGTCTAACCACCATGTGTAAACTGGTGCAAGTATTGCAGTTAAAATGGCGGCTAATGATGAATAGCGAGTAATAATTACAAATACTAACCAAGTAATAATTAACATGGCGGCTAAATCGCCGCCAATAGGAGCCATCGCGCCAAAGGCAGTTGCTACGCCTTTGCCGCCTTGAAAGTTAAAAAAGAGCGGGTAGATGTGGCCTAAACAAGCTGCGATGGCAATGAGCCCTAATGACACCGCATCTTGACCGAGTAAGTAGCTGCAATAGCTGGGCGCGGCGCCTTTAAGCATGTCGAAAAATAAAACTAAGGCAGCAGAGCTTGCGCCACCGATACGAAGTACGTTGGTTGCCCCAGGGTTGCCTGAGCCTTCAGTGCGAGGGTCGGGTAAACCTCTTAATTTGCAAACCAAAATGGCACTTGAAATAGAACCGGCTAGGTAGGCGGTTATAATCATCAATATTGTGATTGTAACAGCGCTCAAATTGGTGTCCTTAGTCTTCTTAGGGTATCATCGCCCATTAATTTATATCACTTGATCTTAATGGTTATTATCAGCTTTTAAAACGCTATTTAGAATGGTTATCATTCATAAATAGCTAGCCATTATCCTACTGCTTTAGTTGCTCAGGAAAAAGACAAAAATCATGATAACGGTTAATTGATGTCATTATCAGCTTTTTTAGGCTGTTTTTTTAAAAAAATGAGTAAAACTCGGAGAAAGCATGGATAAAGTACTTATTCGCGAGCTAAAAATTGAAACTGTAATAGGGATCTACGAGTGGGAAAAACAAATACAGCAAATATTGCTCATCGATTTAGATATGGCTTGGGATAATAAAATGGCTGCTGCCACTGATGATTATCAACATGCCTTGTGCTACGAAAGTGTGTCTAATCGCCTCACTGCATTAATCACTCAAAAACCCGTTGAGCTAATTGAAACTGTCGCAGAAATGATTGCCGAGTGTTTGATGACTGAATTTAAGGTTGAAGGCGTTAAAGTGACAGTGATGAAACCTGGTGCGGTACCTACTGCAGTCTCTGTTGGTGTGGTTATTGAGCGCGGTCAATTTTAGTAACATGTTTTAGCACTATTTAATCATCTTTTCATGTTTGTTCTTTATATTACAGAGTGAGTTAATGGCACGTATTTATATCAGTCTAGGCACTAATATTGACCCTGTTGCACACATGCAGTCAGGATTAATTGATTTGCAGCAGCAATTTGGCCCATTACAGTTATCAAGGATGTTTGAAAGTGAAGCAGTTGGGTTTCAAGGTACCAACTTTTTAAATATGGTGGCCGCAGCTGATACCGATATGAGTATTGCTGAGGTGGTTGCCAGCTTTAAACGAATAGAAAAGCAAAATGGCCGCATTCGCGGTGAAAAAAAATTTAGTCCACGAAGTTTAGATATCGACTTACTGCTTTATGATAATGAAATTTGTCAGCAACCGGTTGAACTGCCTCGAGGTGAGATTTTATTTAATGCTTTTGTATTGTGGCCGCTGGCAGAAATTGCGCCGCAATTAACTCACCCAATAACGCATCAACCCTATCAATTACTTTGGGATAATTACGATAAATCTAGCCAGCATATTTGGCCGATTGAGTTTGACTTCCCTGCAACACTGACACGTTAATATTATAAAGGACAATCATGGAAACCATTCAGGTTATTATACTTGCCATCATTCAAGGGCTAACAGAGTTTTTACCGATTTCAAGCTCCGCTCACCTGATTTTGCCGGCGCAAGTTTTAGGCTGGCAAGATCAAGGTCTTTTCTTTGATGTCGCTGTTCATATTGGTTCATTATTAGCGGTAGTGATCTATTTTAGAAAAGAAATATGGCTCATGCTCAATGCGTGGATAGCGAGCATGGTTAAAGGTGTTCATACCCAAGACAGTAAATTAGCTTGGTGGATCATTTTAGCGACATTACCGGCGGTGTTCTTTGGCTTTATGGCAAAAGATTTAATCGAAACCTACCTTCGTGGCCCTGGGGTAATTGCTATCACAACAGTTATATTTGGTTTGCTGTTGTGGGTCGGTGATAAAATGGCCCGTAATGAGCTAACCGAGTATCAAACCGGTTGGAGAAAGGCGCTATTAATTGGTTTTGCTCAAGCGTTGGCGATTATTCCAGGCACGTCACGTTCAGGTATTACCATCACCGCCGCTTTGATGTTAGGTCTAAACAAAGAAGCTGCAGCACGCTTTTCATTTTTAATGTCAATACCGGTGATTTTAGGTGCGGCGATTTTAATGACTAAAGATGCCGTTTCAAGTGACTTGGTGATTAATTACGGTGAGGTGCTACTGGGTATCGTGGTTTCGTTTTTTGCAGCCTATACTTGTATTTACTTTTTCTTGAAAATTATCAGCAAGATTGGCATGACCCCATTTGTGCTGTATCGCCTAACGCTTGGCGCAGTATTATGTGGCTTTATATTCCTGTAATATAAACCACAATAGATTAATCATTATGAGAGACAAAATCATCAATGATTAATAAAATAAAAAACGGGTGTTATCACCCGTTTTTTATTCCTTAAATTTAGCTGTAAAGTCTAGGACGTTTTCTGTAATGAACTCAATTTTGATCTGCCCTAAGTGTGCGACAGCATTGCATTATCATCAGGCCTCAGCAGGCTACTATTGTGATAATAAGCATCATATTGATAAAAATGCCCAAGGCTATTTATCCTTTGTTACCTCAACCAAGTTCAAGGGCGCGAATGAGTCACGTCAGCAACTGCGCTCGAAACGCTTTCTTATGGCTGAAGACTTATTTAAACCGTTAATGGATAAACTGAGTGAGTCATTTAATCAATTGATTGATGGGCGCACCGAACTACAGCACCTGAATTTTAGCTGTGCAGATGGTCTATATTTGCGACACCTTGCTACCAGCACTAATGTTGATGTTAGCCATTGGGGCGTTTCTGAAGCTGAGAACGCACTATTTGCAGCCAGCAAAGAAAATACCCCAGCTAGTCTAATCCTTACCCCTTATAAGAAGTTACCTTTTGCTGATAACAGTTTAGATATCGTGTCGCTATTTGACGTGGCTTTAAAAGGTAAAGAGTGCCTAAGGGTGTTAAAAGACAGCGGTCGATTATTAATGTTAGTGCCCGGTCCTCGGCATTTATGGCAACTGAAGCAGCAGGTATATGACAATTTAGCGGAAAAGCCATTGCAGTTGAATTTACCCAAGCAGATTGAAGTGGTTAATACAAAATCGATTAGCTTTACTGGTGATGTGAGCGGCGAACAAGCGATGACACTGTTGGAGATGAACCACCTTGCATGGCGGGTTAATGATCAATTAAAGCATCAAATTAAGAGTCATCCTGTGACAGGGTTAGAATTTGATTATGTATTGATTACTGCAAAGCTAGCAGAAGCCAAGTAAGTTTATTACAGAGTTAACGTTTGCGCGGCATGCCCTTATGTTGATTTAATCCTGCAGATACAATTAAGGCTTGAAATGGTAAACGACTTAAGTCTGTTTACTATGTTCAAGCCTTAATAATCAACCTATAAAAATAAGCTAATTTTCATGGTTTCTTACTTTTTGTAAGAAGAAGCCATGTTATCGATGCGATCGTTTGCACGCTTAGCTTCAGCTTGAGCGTCCATAGAAGCTGCTTTAGAATCTTTCACATCAGCAGATAATTTGCTTTGCTCTGATTTTAAAGAGCTAACTTCAGAAGATAGTTGATCAACTTTGTTACCTAGGTTAGCAACACTTTCTTCTAAAGCAGTAGTGTTTGCACAACCACCGATAAGAGCAGTCATAGCAACACCAGCAATCATTAATACTTTCTTGTTCATGGAAAATCCCTTCATTATAGGTTGTAATAAGTTGCTGAGGCGTAATACCCAACAGCCTTTTAATTATGTCACAGCTATTGTATTTTGCTACACAAATTGGCAAAAAAAATCATAAAAAACAGCGTAAACCCAATTAATATAAGGATATTCATCTGTAGAAATTTGTAAAAAGGCATAATCTACGGCGTTAGTATTAGGTTAATCACTCTGATATTGAAGTAGTGCTAAGGTTTCGTTTAGTGCATCACGATTGCTTAAACGTTACAATTGCAACGCTTATTGTACTTGGCTTTTTTTATACAGGCTAATGGCCTCAGCTCTGCGTATGCTCAACTGCTGTTTAATTTCTGCGCCCTTAAACCCATCACTAATCACCTGTTGCACATCGACCTCTTTAGCAATGTTAAAGCAATGGGTTAAAAACTCGCTTTGAGGATACTGCGCTTGCTCAAAACCTGTTCGACCTTGAATATCGGCCTGACAACATAATAGTAAGTCTGTTAAGCGTTGCGGTTTGCGCCAAAAATCACCCTTATCAAAAATCTTTATAATGGTTTCAGCGCGTAACTCTAGCGCATTATGGATATTTTGATGTTGGTCGCTGCACAGCAGTGCCAATTCCTTGTATTCATTTGGGGCTTTAATTCTTTGTACTAGCTTTTTGATTATCGGTAAGCCCTTTTGGCCGTGCCCATGATGTTTTGGCCAAAGCTCTGTAGGGGTGATGGCCTTACCTAAATCATGAAGCAAAGCGGCAAAACGAATGGTTTTTTTATCAGTGAGCTTAGCCGAGGCTTGCAATACCATCATGGTATGAATGCCTGAGTCAATTTCTGGATGCCATTTTTCAGGTTGAGGTACGCCGAACAAGGCATCTATCTCTGGAAATAGCACCTTAAGCGCCCCACAACTACGCAGCTGCTCAAAAAAGACTTCAGGGTTCTGACTACTTAAAGCTTTATCTAGCTCTTGCCACACGCGCTCAGGCGTTAAATACGCTAACTCGCCTGAGTCACAGATACTTTGCATCAGTGCTATTGTTTCTTGGGCGATAGTAAAACCAAGGTGGGCAAAACGCGCCGCGAATCGGGCAACCCGCAGAACCCGTAATGGATCTTCAATGAATGCATCCGACACATGGCGTAATTGGCGACTTTCAATATCCGCCATGCCGCCATAGGGATCGTATAGATTGCCTTGGTCATCTTGGGCCATGGCATTAATGGTTAGATCGCGACGCAGTAAATCCTGTTCCAGTGTTACCTCTTTATTGGCATCGCAGCTAAAACCAGAATACCCCTGGCCGCTTTTTCTTTCGGTACGTGCTAAGGCATATTCTTGTTGGGTTTTAGGGTGCAAAAAAACGGGGAAATCACGGCCAACTTGACTATAGCCAAGGGCGAACATCTCCTCGGTTGAACCGCCCACAACCACATAGTCTTTATCTTTGACTGGAAGTGATAAAATGCCGTCACGTACAGCGCCACCCACTAAATAGATTTTCATAAATGTTTTTGCCTAAGGAGCTTTATCTTAAGTATCTTAAGATAAATCTTAGCACGACTAACATTTCTGCTGCTAAATTTTGACAAGCAGTACGGCAAGATATAACTTGAGCCGTCAGTTATAGATAAGGATTTTTGGCCCGATGTATAAAGCATTTTATGGATTAAATGATAATCCATTTTCAATCGCACCCAACCCACATTATTTGTTCTTAAGCGACCGTCACCGAGAAGCATTAGCGCATTTAACCTATGGTCTGGGCGAGACCGGTGGCTTCGTGTTATTAACTGGTGAGGTTGGCACTGGCAAAACCACTGTGTCACGTTGTTTATTAAAGCAATTACCTGAGCACACGGATACTGCTTTTATACTTAATCCTTCATTAACTGAACAAGAGTTACTGGCAACCTTGTGTGATGAACTTGCCATTAGCTATGTTGATGCTCCTTCAATTAAACAACTGACCGACTTAATCAGCCAGTATTTACTCAATAATCATAAAAATGGCCGCAATACCGTATTAATTATCGATGAAGCGCAGCATTTGCGCCCTGAGGTGTTAGAGCAACTAAGATTACTGACTAACCTTGAAACAGATACCAAAAAACTGCTGCAAGTGATTCTTATTGGCCAGCCAGAATTACAGCAACTGCTTAAGCGTCAAGAGCTACGTCAGTTAGCCCAGCGAATTACCGCAAGATATCATTTGTTGCCTTTGACCGTTGAAGAGATAGCCTTGTATGTGCAACATCGATTACAAGTCGCTGGGCGTTTTGAGCCGTTATTTTCTAAAAAAGCCTGCAAAGCATTACATAAGTACAGTGGCGGTATTCCACGCTTAACTAACCTGTTGTGTGAACGAGCCTTAATGGCCGGTTATGGCCAATCAAAAGTGCCAATCGATCAGCATATGGTTAAGCAAGCTGCTGCTGAAGTATTAGGGGAAATGCCGGTTGAGACTCGCTCCCATTGGCCTTTAACCATTGCTGCGACATTAGTGATTACCTTTGGGGTGTCTTTTTATGGCTTTTTTCCTCAACAGGTCGGCTCAGAGCAGGCGAGTGCTTTAGTCAATAAACAAGCGGTTGATAAAGTAGCTGTTATTGAAGATGTTGTCCCTGTGGCATTAACACAAGTTAATCGCAATCAAAGCATTGTCCGCGCCGCAATGGCGCAAAGTCGCAGCATTGATAATGCATTTGCTGGACTGTTTGCCTTATGGGGAAAACAACCCATTATTGGTTTATCTTCTTGCCAAGCAGCGACTGAGCAAGGGCTGTTGTGCCATCAGCAGCAGGGGAACTGGAACAGTATTGCAAGGCTTAATTACCCGGCGGTGGTGTATTTAGAAGATCAGCAAGCTAAGCAATTCTATGGGGTTGTGGTAGCTCGCGAAGGTGAGCAAGTATTACTGCAATTAAATGAGCAGCAGCTTTGGGTCAGCAAGGATTGGTTTAACCGTCATTTTAGCGGCACCTTTGAAATTTTATGGCAAACCGATGGAGTAATGCCAAGTGAAATTGGTCAAACATCCAGTTTGTCGCAAATTCAATGGTTAGAAAATAACTTAGCCTTGGTGCAACAACGAGCGCCGAGATTATTAAACCGTTTCGATGATACCTTAGAGCAAGATTTAATGGCCTTTCAGCGTCAACATGGACTTAAATCTGATGGCATAGCAGGGAACCAAACCTTGGTGCAGCTTAACTTATACCTCAGCAAGCAAGGCCCAAGATTAACTAAAGTAGGGCGCAGCTAATGTCTATTTTATTAGATGCCGTGACCAAAGAAAAACAGCAACAGATGGGCGAATTACCTGATGCGGTATTAACCCCAAGGGCTGGTTATAAACCAGCGACTAACCAGCATTGGTTACGTCAGCTTTGGGGCAAGGCGCTGGTGTTAATCTCAGTGATCTTATTAGGTGTGTTATCTGCTTGGGGCTTAGCGAGATTAGTGAAACCGACTTTAACGGCGAATTCAGCACAGACCTCTTATGAGGAAAATTCGACTGTTAAGCAAGCCATATCGCAGCAAAGCCAGAGTTCCAATACCGCTCAAGCAGATAGTGGTGAGATAAGAATTGCCAATAAAGTGGCTTTGCCCTTGGCAAAACCACAAGCTGTTGCTGGCTATGACTTATCTTCAAATAACTCGTCTTTAAATAGCTTATCTTCAAGTGATTCACCTGCAAAGAGTCCGTCAAATAGTGGTGATAATACCCAGTATGAATATCGATTGAATGAGAGTAATCGAGGTCAAGTAAGCTCAGCATCGCAAAATGAGCTTGCAGCCACCGCAGTAAGTTCAACAGGTACTGCAAATGCGAGCAAAAATGACCCTCAACGGCAGTTAACTGCCGCTGAGTTAACCGCGCTCTATGGCGAAGATGCGATTATTTTAGGGGCCAATTCTAACTACAAGCAAACATCGGATTTAACTGCACTGCAGATGAAAGTGGCAACCGCAGCTGAAAACGTCAATTTTGAGCAGCAAGGCGTGAGCAATGAAGTGACCGCTATCCAAAACACCCCAGAAAAAAATCAGTTAACTGCTGAGCAATCGAATAATTTAATGGCCGCTTTTCAAGCCGCTCTTAAAGATGTTGAATATGAAGAATCAGCCAATAAACCTGTGACTGAAGCTGAGTTTGACCCAATCCCTACTCCGAAATCAGATAGCATCCCTAAATACGGTGAGCTACCTGCCAGTGTGCAATTACAAGTACCAGAGTTTAATATTCAGGCTCATGTCTATTCTTCTGATGCAAATAATCGCTGGTTAAACATTGATGGTGCAGAGCTTCAAGAAGGCGATGTGATCAGTGGTAAGCTTAAAATTATCGAAATTAGACCCAGAGATGTGGTACTTGAAATCGATGGCTCAGAGTTTAAAGTGCCAGCAATTTAGTTTGGGTAACTTCTTTAGTTAATCTCTGATTTTAATAAAGGCGCCAATGGCGCCTTTATTGTTTTATGTGTGCTACTCATGTGTGTTACTAGAGCAGAGTATCGGCTGAGCACTGGCTATTAACGCTTAGTTATTAGCTCTGATTATTTTAGCGCTTAGTCTTAAAGCTAACACTTTAGCTATGGATCTGATTAGCGATTAAAATCGTTAAGCCATAACCCACGGAGTAACACAGTAATAATGCAGGAAAGTATTTTAAGTAACTCACAAAGGTGAGCTCTTTTATCTTACTCATGGCAATAATCCCCGCAGCAGAGCCAATGACTAGTAGTGAGCCTCCGACACCGACAGAATAGGTTAAACCTAACCATTGGGCTGTGGTGAGTACTGGCTCTGCTTTAAGTAGCGCCGCAGTCAGTGGTACGTTATCTAAAATTGCTGAGCCTACTCCGGCAAAATAGTTCGATATCGCTGGGTTATACAGCCCATAAGCCTGCGTCAGTAGCTCCAAAGTGCCAATTTCCTTGAGCATGCCTACAAGCAATAAAATCCCTAAAAAGAATAGTAAAGTGTCAAATTCTACTTGGCGAATGTACTCTAAAATTTGAATTTCTTCTTTTTTAGTGTGACTGGTACGCCCAACTAAAAACATCACCGATAATCCAGCAAGAAAGGTAAGCACGGGCGGAATATCAAATAAGATATTAAATAGCATTGTCAGAACAATCGTGACTAAGAAAATCAGTCCGATAATGATATCAATAGGGTTTAGTTGTTTATCTACCGGTGTGGTACTGACATGACCTTCAGCGTTTAGAGAGAATAACAGCGCTAATAGCATCACACTAATGCCGGCAGGTAAAAACAAAATCAGTAGTTGTGACATTTGCACTTTACCGGCAAGAAATATCATTAAGGTGGTGACATCACCCGTTATCAAGGCTACTCCGCCTGAGTTAACCGCGAAGATAATTAATACTGCCATACGGCGACGCATTCGACTTGCTAAATTAAATGTGGTTAATAAGCCTAAGGACACCAAGGTGGCAGTGACATTGTCACAGAAGGTGGATAGTACCAGTGCAAAAAGGCCGACTTGCAGCATCAGCATTCTGACAGAAACTTGCTGCGGAAAGATTTTTTGTACTAACAGCTGGATCATGCCTTTGGCGTTGAGATAAGCCACAAAGGTCATTGTCGACATGAGAAATAACCACAAGGTGGCAATTTCCAGTAAATTGTCGTTTAACTCTGCGGCAATGAACGGGGTTTTGTCGGTGCCAGCAGCAGAGATGAATAAACTAATCCAAGCAATACAGCCAAGAAATAGCGTGGTTTTGGCTTTGTTAATATGAGTGACTTCTTCAAACACAATACTGAGTAAGGCAAGTACTGCCAGCGATATGAGAAAGACTTCAAACATATTGATATTTCCATTGCTGCTTAGCAAAGCTAGATTGCTAAAATGAAAGTAGGCAAACCAAGTTAATATTGGTTTGTTTCAGTGCGCGGAATTTCATCACATAAACAGGGTTGTTACAACTTCGTTCTTATTTGGTTACAAAAAAAGGGATTAATAGCAATGCTATCAACCCCTTTTATTTTATCGGGCGATTACAGTGCTTTTAACGCCGCAAAAGCTTTATCTGCTGCCGCTAGGGTCATTTCAAGTTCTTCTTCGCCATGAGCCATTGATAAGAAGCCTGCTTCATAAGCACTTGGTGCTAAGTAAACGCCTTCATCTAGCATAAGGTGATAGAAGTTACGGAAATGCTCCATGTTGCACTTAGTCACTTGATCAAAACTAGTAATAGGGCTGGTGTCTTCAGTGAAGAAGAAGCCAAACATGCCGCCAACATAGTTAATGTTAAGTGGTATACCGTGCTTGTCTGCAGCGGCTTTAAAGCCTTCTGCAATACGTTTAGTTTTTGCTGCTAACTCGTCATAAAGACCGTCTTGGCAAAGGGCTTCCATTTGTGCAAGACCTGCAGTCATCGCAATTGGGTTACCTGATAAAGTACCTGCTTGGTAAACTGGGCCAGTAGGTGCAATAAACTGCATCACATCTTTACGACCACCAAAAGCGCCCACTGGCATGCCGCCACCGATTACTTTACCTAGGGTAGTAAGATCTGGTTTCACATTGTAGTGACCTTGAGCGCCGCTTTTAGACACGCGGAAGCCTGTCATTACTTCATCAATGATCATCAATGCGCCGAATTCATCACAAATTGCTCGCAGGCCTTCTAAGAAGCCGGCAACCGGAGGAATACAGTTCATGTTGCCAGCAACTGGCTCAAGAATAATACAAGAAATCGCTTCAGGGTGTTGCTCGAAGATAGCACGTACTGAATCTAGGTCGTTATAAACCGCGGTAAGTGTGTGCTTTGCAAAATCTTCAGGGATACCTGGTGAGCTAGGTTGACCTAAAGTTAACGCGCCAGAACCTGCTTTTACTAATAAACAGTCAGCATGGCCATGGTAACAACCCTCAAATTTAAGGATTTTGTCACGGTTAGTGAAGCCACGTGCTAAACGAATCGCACTCATGGTCGCTTCAGTACCAGAACTTACCATACGAACTTGTTCAATTGATGGCACCATCTCAATCACTTTTTCAGCCATTTTGACTTCAAGTTCAGTCGGCGCACCAAATGAAAGGCCATTTTCCACAGCGTCTAATACTGCTTGGCGAATTTGTGGGTGATTGTGGCCAAGGATCATTGGGCCCCAAGAACCAACGTAATCGATGTATTTTTTACCATCAGCGTCAAAGATATATGCACCATCTGCTTTTTCGATAAACAGTGGCGAGCCACCGACACCATTAAATGCACGGACTGGAGAGTTAACGCCACCAGGGATGGTTTGTTTAGCCTGTTCAAAAAGCGCTTCTGAGCGGGTCATGTGTAATCCTTTTAAGTCGTTAGCCAATTATTTATCGGCTTTGCGTGAATACCAATTAACGGGGCACTCGTATTGTTGTAGTTGATTTTCAACCCCAAGTGTTAGAGCAAAAAGTGCCATTCTTATAAGTAAGCCATTATCAGCTTGTCTGAAAATTGCCAGACTAGGATGGCTATTTAAATCATTATCTAATTCATTGGCTTGAGCACGAGAGTCTCTTGGCAATGGATGCATTATCACAGTGTTAGATTTACAGTGTTTGGTGTAAATACTGTGATTTAAACGGAATTTTCCGCGATATTTATCCGCTTCATCTTGTGAAGGGAATCGCTCTTCCTGAATGCGAGTTAAATAGAGTATATCAGCCTGATGTAAATTACCTTCTAGCTGATCTGTAATTGTGATCTGATGACCAGCATTTTCAATGTCACTGATCACATAGTCAGGCATTGCTAAGTCAGTTGGTGAAATTAATGTGAACTTCACATCTTTATACATGCATAACAAACGTGACAAGGAATGTACCGTGCGACCATGTTTTAAATCACCGACCATGGCAATGTGCATGCCGCTGATATCTTGTCCGTGATGCCCCAATTCTTTTTGAATGGTAAATAAATCCAATAAAGCCTGTGTCGGGTGCTCGTTAGCGCCATCACCGCCATTTATCACAGGAACGCGGCTGCCTTGTGCGAATTCTTTAACTGAAAAAGCGTCCGGGTGGCGCATAGCGATAACATCTGAATAAGTCGATAATACTCTTGCTGTATCGTAAAGTGATTCACCTTTAGACAATGAGGATGAGCCCATGCCGACGGTTTCTCTTACGTTGCCACCAAGTAAATTAAATGCGCAACCGAAGCTGACTCGAGTGCGAGTACTAGGTTCGAAAAATAAATTACCTAAAATGGCGCCATCAAGCACTTTGGTTCGTTTTTCACGAAGTGCATAAGGGGTCATATCATTGGCAACGTTGAAAATAGTGTTGATTGAATCAATATTCAGTTGGTTAACTGAAAGGATGTGAGAACCTGTAAACTGTGTCATCAGCCTGATTTCCAATTATTAGGCGAGTAAATAGAACTATCTACTCAGTGGTTATGTAGGGTGGCTGAGGCGAGATTTTAACAGAGAGTGAACCAATATTAAATCATGCTAATGATTATTTCTGTTATTTAAGATCTCACGCCAATTATACTTGCCCAGAACGGATTTCTTGCCATAGGTTTGCCCAGCTAATGACCCCAACGACATTATTGGTATTATTCTGATAAATATACACTTCACCACTGCGTTTTAGTGACAATAGCTCGTACACTTCATTTAAGGTTGCGGTATCAGCAACGCCGTGCATCAAATGCCGTGAAAGGGTGGTTTTATCTTCAAAGGACTGCATCTCAAGGCTGAGCATTTCAATTTGGTTATCAGCATTACGTACCATCACTGGGCGGCCTTGCGCACGTTTCATGACTTCAAGCAGTAAGTCATTATCGTCATTAACGATCACAAAGCGTTTATCCATCAGCGCCCGTACGCCTTTCTTTTGCAGCCCAAGATTAACCGGCGGCACTTTATAGCCAAGCCCCATAATGTCCAATTGTTTTAAAAAAACCGAATTGGTATTAAAGCCCTGATAGGCAATCAAAAAGGCGGGGATAGTGACAAACATGGCAGGTAAAATAATCGCAGCGTCATTGGTGAGCTCTAATAGTGCCACTAATGCGGCTAGTGGCGCACTTAAACACACCCCCATCATCGCCGTCATTCCGATCACGGTATAAAGGCCAACATAAGGCGCAATTGACGGAAAAAAAATCGCACTAACAAGGGCTAACATGGCGCCAATTAATGCCCCTATTCCGTACAAGGGGCCAATTAAGCCACCAGGAATGCCAAAACTGATTGCAGCAATGGTGGCGATTATTTTAGCCACAAGCAATGCGCCTAAAAACCATAAACTTGGATGCTCGCTAATGGCGGCTTCAATGGCTAAATCACCAGAGCCTAGTGCTTGTGGCAGTATTAAGCCGATTAAGGTGGTGATGACCGCGGCAATCATTAATCGATAAATTAAAGGCCAATGCTGACCAATGGCGGTCATTTTAAGTAATGAGTGATTAAACAGCGCCGCAGTGCAGCCTAAAACGATACCGCCTATGGCAAGAATTGGGTATTGATCTAACGGAATACGAGTGACGTTGATTAAGTCATATTCATGAATATTGCCGAAAACTAACTGGCTTGATAATGCACCACATATGGCTGAAAGCATGATCGGAAAGAAGTAATGAATCTTGTATTCGCGCACAATCACTTCAAATACAAATAATACAGCGGCTAATGGCGCGTTAAAAATGGCGGCGATACCTGCAGCAATGCCACTGGCACACATAATGCGCACACTGTTGTCAGGCAATTTAAATTTTTCAGCTAAAAAGCTCGCGCTCACCGCGCCAAGGTGAATAGCTGGGCCTTCTTTACCCACTGAAAAATTTGCCACTAGCGCAATTAATGCTTGAAAAAACTGACCCGCAGCCGATGGTAACGGCACTTTGCCGTAATGTAATTTGAATCGGTGTAAGACATAGGCAATGCCCATACGGCGATAGCGTTTGGAACCAATACCAGCCACCAACCAAATAAGTAATGCGCCTAAAATGGGTAAGTAAGTGCGCCAATCACTGACTGTGTCAGTGAAATGGGTGGCTTCAGCAAGGGTATACACTTGTGCCCAGTTCAAGGTTAAGCGAAATAAGATGATCACACCGGAGGTAATGAGAGCAAATAGAAGCGCTAACGCACAAAGTTGCACACTAATTTTCGCTTGAGAAAGTTTATCTCTCAAATCGTTACGAAGATATTTGCGTGTAACTGCTTTGGTGTGAATAATAGCGGCTTTACTAAACTTGAATTGCACTTTATTGCCTAACTTCCATCTGTGGGCATATTGTTAGCATTGTATTTTATTAAAGGCTTGTTACCTAATGTTAAATTATCGTCGCTTGCTGAACCGCTTGCAAGTTTTAGAACGAAAAAAGCGCACTTCAGGTCTGTATTTATTTGGGCTGATTGTGATTAGTTTCACCATTGGGGTGCTGAGCCAACATTTTGTTATGTCAGAAGTGATAGAACCCGAGCTTAATGCGGAAGAAATTCAGGCATTACAAACGGCTTACCAGAAACAATCTCTGGTGATTTCACGGCTTGAAATGGCAGTATCAATTGCTGAAAAAGCCAATAGCAACATGCAAACCATGTTCAAAGAACAACTGCAACAGCAAAAAACTATCGAACAAGAGTTAGCATTTTATCGCAGCTTAGTGTCACCAGAAAAAGAGGTGGATGGCATTGCTATCCATGGTCTCGAACTGTCAAAAGGCTTAGTCGCCAATAGTTATCAATTAAGATTAATTTTGACCCAAAACCAAAAGCGTAAAACCAGCGTTAAAGGGGTTGCAGATATTGTGTTGGTGGGTTTACAACATGAACAGCAAGTTGAAATTTCATTATCTGACATTGATATTGAAAAATTTGCATTTGGTTTTCGCTACTTTCAAATATTTGATACTGAAATGAACCTGCCTGAAGGCTTTGCTTTACAACGTGTAAAAGCGGTAGTGCTAGTCTCAGCTGCCCGCGGGGTACGAGGTGGACGTATTGAGCAAACGTTCGATATCGCAGAGTTACTAGAAAGCTAAAAAAGAACTAAGGGTAATACTTGAACAAATTAGTCAGGTAATAGATAATCCCGATCTGAAACTGAAGTTAGAGGTAGTAATGACTGAACAAACAGATGCAGCAATGCCAATCCAATTTACCGATGCTGCGGCAACTAAAGTTAAAGGGCTGCTAGAAGAAGAGCAGAATCCTGAATTAAAACTTCGAGTATACGTAACTGGAGGCGGTTGTTCAGGTTTCCAGTATGGTTTTACTTTTGATGAAAAAGTGAATGAAGGTGACTTCACTATTGAAAAGCAAGGGGTACAACTGGTTGTTGATCCTATGAGTCTTCAATATCTTGTTGGCGGTGAAGTTGACTACACTTCAGGCTTAGAAGGGTCACGTTTCTTCGTGAAAAACCCAAATGCAACAACAACCTGTGGTTGTGGGGCCAGTTTCTCAGTTTAATAGCTAAACTGAGACCAATAAAAAAGCCGTCATGTGACGGCTTTTTTGTGTCTTAAATTGACTATCAAATCAACTAATAATATTGAAGTTCATCCGCGGCTTAAACCACTTCAGCACTTTTGCATTAAAGCTAATCCACACTTGGATTAATGCCAAAATAATTAGCGCTGTAAAGATAATCCAATCAGGCAGTACCATTTGCATAAAGCCAAAATCAAAAGTAGTCGGCCCAGCGACTAAGTTGTCAGGATCATACATAATGACAGGTAGCATGCTATATAAGGCCAGCTGCAAGATCCCGTAGCCACGAAGCATGTATAAAGCCGCTTTTTGACGTCCTGTAATACCGAGCACCATCATTAAGGTCAATATACAGAGCAATACACCTTGCTGGGCCATTAAACCGCTGACGGACGAGATAACGTAGACCGCCAATAAAGCCATTAACCTTTTAGGGAAAACAGCTTTAGTTTGGCTTTCAGCGCTTTGCTCCATTGCGGGAGTATTATCTTTATCAGGGCATATCTCGCTTGTGGTCACATTTTTATCTGTCATGGTTTATATCTGTATTAAAGTATTATGTTTGTGCTTAAGAATTATGTTTTGCTTAAGAGTTAGTGCTTTGATTGCTTTTTCGGCGTTAAACGTGAATCAAGTTCAAATGGTGGGATCACTACACCCAAATCTTCATGAACTGGGAATACGGCAATGAATAAATCATCTTCTTCCATACCGCTTACCCAACGCTGTTGAAATTCATTAAGTGGAATTGATAATGGTTCACAATCACTCCATTCATCAACAGCCCATAATTTTGCCGCATCTTCAGAAGGCCACATTGGAATACAATCTTCATCTTCAGTGGTGAGCATCACGCAGCCATCTTGATCTTGTAGGCTCCAGATTTGCTGCTCTTGCTTAACTTGCTCAACAAGGTAATCGTATCTTGCTTCTGGGGTCATGTTTAATTGGTCGGCAATAGATTTTGATTTGCTACTCATGGTGTATTCTCAATAAAATAAGTAAATAGGTTGCGGTATTGGCTAAATTGAGCAGCTAAAGAGCAAGCTTTAGCGTTACCAAATCCCGTCGGTGGCTCATGATAACATCGACTTTTAGATTGAAAAAGAAAAGAGCACTCAAGGTGCTCTTTTATTCGTGACTCAGTGGCTAATGAGTGTGCTTATGTATTGTCAGCTGGCTTTTCAAAAAAGCGATAAATCAAACCTGCAATAATCGCCCCTGCAATGGGTGCAAGCCAAAATAACCACAGCTGAGATACCGCCCAATCGCCGACAAATAATGCAGGCCCAGTGCTACGAGCAGGGTTAACTGAGGTATTTGATACTGGAATACTGATCAAATGAATTAACGTTAGCCCTAAACCAATCGCAATCGGGGCAAACCCCGCAGGAGCACGAGAGTCTGTGGCACCTAAGATGATTAATAAAAAGAATAACGTCATTACCACTTCAGTAATTAATACCGCCGTTAAACTGTAGCCACCAGGAGAGTGCTCACCAAAACCATTTGAGGCAAAACCGCCTGCTAAACTAAAGCCATCTTGACCTGTGGCAATAAGGTATAAAATACCTGCGCCAGCAATACCGCCAGCCACTTGGGCAATAATATAGGGCGCTAGCTCAGATGCGGGGAAGCGACCCCCAGCCCATAAACCAAATGAAACTGCTGGATTTAGATGGCAGCCAGAAATATGACCAATGGCAAATGCCATGGTGAGTACGGTTAAACCAAAAGCTAAGGATACGCCCAATAGCCCAATACCTACTTCAGGAAAAGCCGCGGCCAATACCGCACTACCACAGCCGCCTAACACTAACCATAAGGTTCCTAGAAACTCTGCAAACATTTTTTGCGAAATACTCATTTAACCTTCCTTAATTTAAATTGAATACTGCTGTACGAACAAAAAATAATCACTACAAAGAGTTAAGCAGTAATTTACCGTTATTACAATGTGACTTTGTACAAGAGAGGGAATTTAAAGAAAAAGTATTAACGCTGAACAAAGCTTGTGGGTGAAACCCTACTCACTTTTGTTCAGTTATATGCATCGCTTTGATATCGAGTTTTGATAGCGAGTTTAGGTACTAGTATTGCTATCTATTCACTTACTAAATAGCGCTGTAAAAGCTGCCAAGGATCGCCGCTCTACTTGCGCCAGTCACAGCGGGTAAGTTGGCCGTTAAGCCGTGGTGATGTCTCATAGCAAGCCAGGCAAAGGCGATGGCTTCAACCCATTTGGGGTCCATACCGATTGCTGTGGTACTTGACAGGGTAAAGTTAGGCACCAGCATGGCTAAACGCTGCATCAACTCAGTGTTAAAAGCGCCGCCGCCACAAACAAAAATATCGCCAGCATCCGTGAGTTGATTAATATCATTGGCGATTGTCTGACAGCTAAGATCAAGTAGCGTGGATTGAATATCCTCTAGTGCTAGATGAGAAAAATCAGCCAATTGCTGTTCAAGCCAAGCATGATTAAATAGCTCTCTACCAGTGCTTTTAGGATAGGCCATCGAAAAGTACGGGTGAGTTAACAGGTGAGTTAATAACTCGGCATTGGTGTTACCTGATGCGGCCCATTGACCTGATTCATCAAAACTGAGCTGCTGCTGTTGCAGAATGAATGCATCCATGAGGGTGTTACCTGGGCCTGTATCAAATCCAATAACCTGATCAGATTCCCCTGGCAAGTAAGTGATATTAGCAATGCCGCCAATATTTAAAATAATCCGTGGTGTGTGAGCTTTAGCAAATAACGCTTGATGAAATGCTGGTACTAACGGCGCCCCTTGACCGCCTAAGGCAATATCTTTGCGCCTAAAGTCTGCAATGACGTTAATACCCGTGGTAACCGCTATGGTATCCGCATCACCAATTTGTAAGCTGAAACCATGCTCAAGATTGGGCATGTGGCGAATGGTTTGGCCGTGACTACCAATGGCTATGACATCGGCTTTATTAATAGTGGTGGTTGCTAATAATTCGTTGACCGCCTGTGCAAACAGTAAGCCCATACTTCTGTCCATGCGGCCCATAATGTTCAGTTCATCATTATTAGGACTACATAGACGGTGTAATTGATGCAGAACATGCTCTGGAATTGCTACCGTATAGGTAGCGATTAAGCGGGTTTGGTTATTGCTAAAATCAACTAAAACAGCATCGACACCATCCATACTGGTGCCTGACATTAAACCGATATAATACTGAGGTTTATCCATGGTATTGGCTCATTTATGAAGCGGGCTAGATTCTGTATGAAACTAGCCCAACAAAGGAATGGGTGACTAGAGAAACGCTAGTTCAATCGCGGCATCACAGGTTAATTACTGGCATAATGCTGCTGCTTGTTTTGCTCAATTTTAGCCATTATTTGCTTGCTGAGTATATCAAACTGCGCTTTTTCTTTTTTATCAATTGGCTTAGATTGCGGTAACTTGATGGTTCTTGGATTGCGATGCACGCCATTAACGATAAATTCGTAATGTAAGTGAGCGCCAGTAACGCGACCTGTTTTTCCTAAAGTACCAATAATCTGCCCTTGCTTAACGGTTTCGCCACGTTTTACTTTGCGTTTTGTTAGATGCAGATATTTAGTGGTGTAGGTATCGTTATGCTTGATAAAGACATAGTTACCATTGTATTTGTTATAACTTGACTCAATCACTTTACCGCGACCTGCAGCTTTAATAGGGGTACCAATAGCAGCCACATAATCTACCCCACGGTGTGCTCTAACCTGGCCTGTGACTGGGTGTAAGCGACGCGGATTAAAGCTTGAGCTGACATATTTAAAGTCAACAGGTGAGCGAAGGAAGGCTTTTCGCATGCTACTGCCTGTTTCTGAGTAATATTCGCCATCGGTATAACGTACAGCTGTGTAGCGCTCACCTTGGTTAACAAATTCGGCGGCTAAAATGTTGCCGGTACCAATAAATTGGCCATCAACAAACTCTTCTTCAAACATCAATGAGAAATGATCGTCTTTACGTATATCTAGAGCGAAATCGATATCCCAACCAAAAATGTTGGCAAGTTGCATAATATGGTTAGCTGATAAACCGGCGCTGGCTGCAGCGCTCCAAAAATTAGTACTAATATTGGCGGTGATGAACTTCGTTTCTAAGGTAATGGACTTAACATTGACCTTTTCTTCGAATTTATCATCAAACTTTGAAATCAATAGGGTAGAGACTTTGTCCATTTGATAACTAATTTGAGTCACTTCATCTTGGGCATCTTTAGAGACAATAATCTCTTCACCGGGCATGATTTTGAGTAAATTTTTCTTAGATACAGGCAAACGGGTAATTTGATAAACATCTTTTGGACTTAAGCCTGCTCTATTGGCTAAGCCACCAAAAGTGTCACCTTTAGCGACTTTAAAGGTTTTATGTGACAGTAAATCTGCTTCACGATAGGGTACGGCATTTTCAACATCTGCTTGGGTGGCTAATAAGCCGTCTGAGGCTGTCATTAATGGGTTTAAATCAGCAATAGGATTACTTTCTTGCGAAGGGCGAAGCTGAGCATCATTATTGCTTGCCGTTATAGTGTTTGCTGGGGCGCTGCCTCCAGGCGGAGTTGGGGTTCTAAAGGCCAGCGGTACAGAGTATTGGCTTTGTTTGTCATTGTTACTGACATGACCTTCTTCAGACGAAGGGGCTTGGATGCCAATTCTATCGGAAATATCAACTGTACCAGTGTTAGCTTGTTTGGATGCTTGGGCATTATCTGATGGGAATAACACGATAACTATCGTGAGAATAACTAATGAACACAGTGCAATTTGGTGCACTTTAGGGAGCAATTTAAATAAAGTGATAAACTTTGCCATTGACCTAGGTACCAATTTCTCTTTTTCGTTGTAATCCCCTTAGTGTACACACTTTCAATTACTGTGGCTAACAAGTAACATAGGCGTCTTATTTTTTATCCAAGCTGCAGGAGTAGGTGCCGAAATGGCTGATTTAGACCAAGTGTTAGCAGAAATTAAACGCGGTACTGACGAGATTTTAGTTGAGTCTGATCTGCTAGAAAAACTTAAAGAAGGTCGTCCTTTAAGAATTAAACTAGGTGCAGACCCAACCGCTCCAGATATTCATTTAGGTCACACGGTGATCTTAAATAAGCTACGTACCTTCCAAGAGTTAGGTCATGAGGTGATTTTCCTTATTGGTGACTTTACCGGTATGGTTGGTGATCCTAGTGGTAAAAACACCACGCGCCCGCCATTAACTCGTGAAGATGTACTGGCCAATGCTGAAACATACAAAGAGCAGGTATTTAAAATTCTTGACCCGGCAAAAACCCGCATTGAGTTTAACTCATCGTGGTTAGAGTCACTGGGCGCTGCTGGTATGATCCGTTTAGCATCACAACAAACCGTTGCACGCATGATGGAACGTGATGACTTTAAAAAGCGTTATGCAGGTGGTCAATCAATTGCAATTCATGAGTTTATGTATCCATTACTGCAAGGCTACGATTCAGTTGCATTAAAAGCTGACGTTGAATTAGGCGGAACCGATCAAAAGTTCAACCTATTAATGGGTCGTGAGTTACAAAAAGCGGAAGGGCAAAAGCCACAAACCGTGATCATGATGCCTTTATTAGTGGGTTTAGACGGCGTGAAGAAAATGTCTAAATCGGCACATAACTACATTGGCGTTAGCGAGCCTGCAAATGAGATGTTTGGCAAAATTATGTCAATCTCAGATGACCTAATGTGGAGCTACTTTGAATTGTTGTCATTCCGCCCATTGGCTGAAATTGCACAATTTAAGCAAGATGTTGAAAACGGTCAGAACCCACGTGATATCAAAATTGCCTTAGCAAAAGAAATCATCGCTCGTTTTCATGATCAAGCTCAAGCAGACTCAGCACATCAAGCCTTTATTGATCGTTTCCAGAAGGGCGCTATTCCTGATGATATCGAAGAAGTTGAGCTTGAAGCTGGCGAAGGCTTAGCGATTGCTAACTTACTTAAGAGTGCGGCACTGGTTGCTTCAACATCTGATGGCATGCGCATGATCAAGCAAGGCGCGGTTAAAATGGATGGCGAAAAGCTCACTGATACTCGTCAGGTATTTACTGCGGGTATGACCGCGGTATTCCAAGTAGGTAAGCGCAAGTTTGCTAAAGTTTCGCTTGTATAGGCAGACAATAAATTCTGATGGGGCTTAATCCCTAAAAGCAAAAAACGGCTCAATGAGCCGTTTTTTTATGGGTAAAATTTACCAAATAATGGCAATCTACACAGGTTTTTAGCGCGAGTTAACTTTATTGTGACTCAAGTTGATCGGACATGGTTTGATAGTCCATTAAGTCAACTTGTTCTGTCACCCGCTCGGTTTTCATATCGAACTTTAAGGTGGTAACACCAGGCACGGCGATTTCAATAATCTTGCCGGGTTTGCCAAATTGATCACCTGGGCCTCTAAGGTGATAGTTACCAATGAGTACCACTAAAGAGCCAGTATTAAACATGTGCTCAATATTCAATTTATACTCAAGAACGCCATCATGGGCGCGCTGGAAAAACTCGATAATATGACGACCGCCGGTGTATTTTACATTGGCGGTTTTATCAAAAAAGACGCTTTCACGATTATAAAACTTCTTTAAAGTGCGGTAATCATGGCTGGTTAATGCTTGCATGTATTGCACTGCAAGCTGCTGCTGTTTTGGCATTTCGCCGCTATTAGCCAGGCTTGAAGTGCTCCAAATACTACTCAATAAACAGCATACTAATAAAATGAGTCGCATCTAATGGCCCTTAGTTTTTAAATCGAATGCAGGTAATGATAAATGCCAGCGAATTGCACTTAAGCGAATAATCAAGGTGCTAAACATGGCCAAAAACAGCGCGTAAGTGCTATCCATACCCACTGCAATACTCAAGGTATAACAGATACCGCCAACAATAGAGGCTGTGGCATATATTTCGGTGCGCAGTACCATAGGCACTTGCTGGCATAATAAGTCTCGGATAATACCACCACCGACACCGGTGATTAAACCTAAGATCACCGCAGACATGCCAGATAACCCTAGTTGCAATGCTTTTTCTGCACCAATCACGGTAAACAGAGCCAAGCCAAAGGCATCGGCTATGGGGAGGGTTAACTTAGGTAATTTATGAGGTTTACGAACTAAAATGAAACAGGCAATCACGGTTGCCAAAATGACCACCACATAACTGGGGTTACTGATCCAAAACACCGGTGTTGAGCCAATAAGCGCATCACGAATACTGCCGCCACCAATGGCGGTCACTGAGGCCAAAACAATTACCCCAAATGGGTCCATTTTATGCTTACCTGCGGCTAATGCGCCTGATAAGGCAAAGACCGCGGTGCCACACAAGTCAAAAAAGTAAATCCACTCAATCATTGCTAAGCTCTTTTAAGTGGATATTGAGTGCATCGACCGAAATACGGATTTCAACTACAGATAAAATCAGTGAATAAAGTAAAAATAATAAACTCACCCCAAATACCATTGAGCCGATATCAAACAGCCCCAAATAAATAAAAATCATGCTAATGACACAGATGGCAAAACTGATGACGCCTGCTTCTTGCATGCGTCTAATAATCTTAATGCGCTGACGAAGGTTTTTAATTTGTTCGCTATTAATTGGCTTACCTGAGGAGCTTAAGTTTCTGATTAAAGCTGCTAATGCGAAAAAACGGTTAGTGTAAGCTAACAGCAATAATGAAATAGCTGGGAATAACAAACCTGGGGTCGTTAAAGATATTTGCAGATTATCTAACAAAAGGAGTCGCCTCTACATCAAACAACAAAAAATGACTAAGCTGGGTATAATAACCTTTTTATAATAAAGTTACATCGCTTGAAACCACCTTAATGCGGTCCACAAAATCGGAATGGCAATGGTAAAACAAATCCAAAAGCTGATTGCCCATGATGTCAAGCTGATCGCGTTGCGGATATCTTGAGTAAGCGGCATTCTTGATGGGTTTATCTTGCTTAATTCAACTCGTTGCAATTGGTGTTTTAAGATAAATTTTTGCGGCCCGCCTAACTCCACTTCCAACACTTTACTGCCAATGTATAAGCTTGAGTAACCGAACACTCCAGCTGTATGAGCTGGCTGTTTAACTAATGCTGATACGTTTTTTAATTTGCCTTGCAAAATTAAAGTCAGATTCCACAGTAAACTGGGGAGAGCAAAAATGATTTGGTTGAGGGCATAAATAGGGGCGCTGAAGTAGCGGTATTGCGGCACGTAATTAGGCCAGCAATGTTCTAATTGACGTAGCAAATGGATAAATAACACCAAGGGGGCACCGCCAATGGCAAAAAATAAGATGGTGGCGACAGTGCCATAACTTGGGCTGATTAATAGCCTTTCAATGGTGGCTTTACAAATACCGACTTCTGACAAACTATCGGTTTGCTGAATTAGCCATGGGCTCAGTAACTTTTTGGCTCGTTGTTTATCATTAAGCTTTAGGGAGTTTACAACGTCATTCGCGACGGGTCTAAAGCCTGCGTCACTGATGCAAAAATACACTAATAAAAAGTCAAAAAACCACGGGTATACCGCGAGCGACAAGATAAAGTAGACGCTAAACCACAGTGGTAAAATCAGTAACAGTGTTGCGAGTAGGCCGGCGGTAACTTGCTGTTGAGAAGAACGCTGTGGATGGTTAACTTTCGCGCTTAATTTATTAGCCAGTAGCTGAAAAAAAACAATTGGCTGCAAATGTCTAGGTATTGGCGCCACTCTAGAAATGAGCAACGCCATAAAAAGCACCAGACAGTTAGCTAGAAAACTACCATCAACCGTAATGAGCTGTTGGTAAAAAGAACTATCAAACAATGTCATAGCACCTTATTAGTCCACATCCACAGTGTTAACCCTATTGGCAGAACGACATCATTTTGCTGCCAATAACGGCTAAATTAAATTACCTTGGGCTTCTTTATAGGTTTTTTAGTAATGCAATGACCATTAATGCTGAGTAATGACCTGCTTTTACAATGTAGGAATCAAAATCAACAGGCGAGTCGTTGTTAGCATTATCTGATAATGAGCGGATGACAACAAACGGCACCTTAAATTGATGACAAACTTGCGCAATCGCAGCGGCTTCCATTTCACATGCCGCCATAGTTGGGAAGTTAGCCAGCATCACTTTTGTGCGTTCAGGATCGCAAATAAAGCTATCACCTGTGGCGATTAAACCTTCAATCACCTTAGCTTCACCTAATGATGAAATAGCCGCTTTTGCGGCAGTGACTAACTTTTCATCAGGGATGAAAGCAGCAGGCTGCGATGCCATTTGACCAATTTCATAACCAAAGGCGGTTACATCAACATCGTGATGACGTACTTCAGATGAAATAACAATATCGCCAATATTTAAACTGTCAACAAATCCACCTGCAGAGCCAGTGTTAATCACAGCGTCAACCTTAAAGTTGTTGATAACTAATGTGGTTGCAACGCTGGCAGCGACTTTACCAATGCCTGAACGGGTGACGACAACATCTTTACCTGAAAGTTGTCCTTCAACGAATTCGATTCCCGCTACAGTTGAGTGTACTGGATTGGTCATTGATTCAATTAGGTGAGCAACTTCAGGTTCCATTGCACCGATAATAGCGATTTTCATAATTAGCGTCTCAAACAGTTCATTTAAATAATGGCGGCTAATATAGCACAAAAGCAAACAGGGAATGAGCACTGTAGTAGCAATTTCAGCAAATAAAAAAGCGCATCAAAAGATGCGCTTTAAGAGCTTTGCTATCACAAGTTTTGCTATTAATCAGCCCAAGCTGTGTTATTGACCGCGGCTTGTCAGTGGCTGCAAAAGTGAGTTATGCGTCTTCAAAAGCGTTTAAAATCCCTTGAGCTGCATCGCGGCCTTCAGCAATAGCGGTAACGACTAAGTCTGAACCACGTACCATATCACCACCGGCAAACACTTTCGGGTTGGTTGTTTGGAAAGGGTTATCGTCAAACTTACTGGCTTTTACTAAACCCCATTCATTGGTTTCAATGCCAAAGTCGCTAAACCAAGCTGCAGGGCTGGCTTGGAAACCAAAGGCAATGATAATGGCATCAGCTTCAAGGGTTTGCTCACTACCGGCAATGACTTCAGCTTTTTGACGACCAGATTCATCGGCTTCGCCCATTTGAGTTTCTACACACTCAATGCCTGTGACTATGCCATCTTGCTCTTTGATTGCCACCGGTTGACGGTTAAATAAGAAGTTGACGCCTTCTTCGCGGGCATTTTGCACTTCACGGCGAGAGCCTGGCATGTTTGCTTCATCACGACGATAAGCACAAGTGACGCTTTTAGCCCCTTGGCGCACAGCAGTGCGGACACAATCCATAGCTGTATCACCACCGCCTAATACCACCACGTTTTTACCTTCAAGGCTTAAATATGGGTTTTCAGAGCATTCAGTGCCCATTAAATGATGAGTATTACCAATCAAGTAAGGCAGTGCTTGAATGACACCTTGACTGTCTTCACCGGGTAGGCGAGCTTTCATTGCTGTGTAGGTACCCATGCCGAGGAACACAGCATCATAACCATCTAGCAGGCTTTGAAAGGGAATGTCTTTACCAACGGTAACGCCCATTTTAAATTCAATGCCCATACCTTCAAGTACACTACGTCGGGTGGCCATAACCTCTTTATCAAGCTTGAAAGATGGAATGCCATAAGTTAGCAAACCACCAATCTGTGGGTATTTATCATATACCACAGCTTTAACACCGTTACGACTTAAGATATCAGCACAACCAAGGCCCGCTGGCCCTGCACCAATAATTGCCACGCGCTCTTTGCGTGGCTTCACTTTTGTCATATCGGGTCGCCATCCCTGGCTGATTGCAGTATCGGTAATGTATTTTTCAACATTACCAATGGTGACTGCGCCGAAATCATCATTGAGGGTGCAAGCCCCTTCACATAGACGATCTTGAGGGCACACTCTGCCACATATTTCTGGCAAGGTATTGGTTTCATGAACCAAATCTGCCGCTTCTAGAATACGACCTTGTTCGGCCAGTTTTAGCCAATTAGGAATGTAGTTATGCAGTGGACACTTCCACTCGCAATAAGGATTACCACAATCTAAACAACGGTCTGCCTGCTCAGCCACTTGAGGCTGAGAAAACGGCTGATAAATCTCAATAAATTGAGTTGAACGTTTCGAAGCGGCGTGTTTAGTTGGATCTTTACGATCGACTTCTATAAATTGAAAATCATTACTCATCTTAATTTACCCCGCCTTTACTGCAAGTTCCGGGCTTTTTTGCTCAATTTTGAGCAAGTCAGCAACGGCAATGTTCTTCGGCTTCACTAATACAAAACAATCTAACCAGTTCTCAAAATCACTTAAGATCATTTTGGCATGCTCACTGCCAGTGGCGCTTGCATGCTCTTCAATCAAGCCTTTAAGGTGTTGCTGCTGTATTGTTGATTCTAGTTTTTGGGTATCAACAAGCTCAGTATTAACTCGGCGACTAAAGTGATTAAAGCGATCAAAGATATAAGCAAAACCACCCGTCATACCTGCGCCGAAGTTAACCCCTGTTTTACCAAGAACAACTACGATGCCGCCAGTCATGTACTCACAACCGTTGTCACCCACACCTTCAACCACAGCTACGGCGCCAGAGTTACGCACCCCAAAACGCTCGCCAGCTTGACCTGCAGCATAAACTCGGCCGCCAGTTGCACCATATAGACAGGTATTACCCATAATGGCACTGCGCTCACTTTGGAATGGGCTGCCAACAGGAGGATGGATAATAATCTTACCGCCAGACATGCCTTTACCGACATAGTCATTAGCATCACCAATTAGCTCTAAATCTAACCCCGGGCTATTCCATACCCCAAAGCTTTGACCTGCACTGCCGTTAAATTGCAGTGTGATAGGTGATTTAGTGCCTTCTTTACCAATGTTGGTGGCAATAAAACCTGATAATGTCGCGCCGATTGAGCGGTCGGTATTGTTAATGGCATATTGCTTGGTTAACGCCTCACCGGCTAATACCGCTTGGGCTGTGTCTGAAACAATTTGTAGATTTAACTCACCTTTATCAGAAGGCGGGTTTAACTCTTTCCAAGTTATAGCACTTCCGTCAGCGACTTTTGGCTGATATAAAATTGGCGCTAAATCGAGTCCTAACTGCTTGGCTGTTTGGCCTTCAAGGGCATATAACCAATCAGTACGGCCGACTAAATCTTCAAATTTAGCAACGCCTAATTTTGCCATCCATTCACGGACTTCTTGAGCGACAAACTCAAAGTAAGTAATTACTCGCTCTGGCAAGCCATGATAATGCTTGTCACGTAAGTTTTTATCTTGGGTTGCTACACCGGTTGCGCAGTTGTTTAAATGACAAATACGCAGGTATTTACAACCTAAAGCAATCATAGGTACGGTACCAAAGCCAAAGCTTTCTGCACCTAACAACGCGGCTTTAATGATGTCTTGACCGGTTTTTAAGCCGCCATCGACCTGTAAGCGAATTTTATGACGCAAACCATTCTCAACCAGTGATTGATGCACTTCCGCAAGGCCAAGCTCCCATGGTGAGCCAGCATATTTAACTGACGTAATTGGACTGGCACCAGTACCGCCATCGTAACCTGATATGGTGATCATATCGGCGTAAGCTTTCGCAACACCCGTTGCGATGGTGCCAACGCCCGGCTCAGATACCAGTTTCACTGACACTAAAGCTTTAGGGTTGATTTGCTTTAAATCGAAAATCAGCTGGGCTAAATCTTCGATAGAATAAATGTCATGATGCGGCGGTGGCGAAATTAAGGTAACCCCAGGGCGCGCATGACGAAGACCAGCGATTTCAACACTCACTTTATGGCCAGGTAACTGACCACCTTCACCGGGTTTTGCCCCTTGAGCGACTTTAATTTGCAATACATCAGCATTAACAAGGTAGTGGGCTGTAACGCCAAAACGGCCAGAGGCAATTTGCTTAATCGCTGAGTTACGTTCGCTATTGAAACGACTTGGGTCTTCACCACCTTCACCAGAATTTGAACGGCCACCAATGCGGTTCATAGCAACGGCTAAGGCTTCATGGGCTTCCGGACTTAATGCGCCGATACTCATTGCAGCGCTATCAAAGCGTGGGAATAAGTTTCCGGCAGCTTCAACATTTGACTCGTCAATGGCCGCATTTGTGCCTTTAATGCCAATTAAGTCACGTAAGGTCGCAATAGGGCGGTCATCGACTAACGCTGCAAATTTCTTATATTTAGGGTAATCCTGATCTTTAAGACTTTGCTGTAACGTATTGACGACATCGGGGTTGAAACTATGATACTCGCCGCCTTCAACATACTTTAATAAACCGCCTTGTGGCAGTGGTATGTGAGCGCGAAACGCTGCGGTATGAAGCACTTTTTGATCGGTAGCTAAATGTTCAAAGCTTGCACCTTCAATACGGCTAATCACGCCTTTAAAGCACAATTCAATTACATCTGAAGATAAACCAATGGCTTCAAATTGCTGGCTACAACGGTAAGAGCCTACAGTACTGATCCCCATTTTCGACATGATTTTACGCAGGCCTTTTTCAATACCTTGGCGGAAGTTCAACATCAAGATACTGTCATCTTCTACTTGATGTTTCTTTGCCATGGCTGAAATAGACTCATAAGCCAGATAAGGGTAAATCGCTGTCGCGCCAAAACCTAATAGCACGGCAAAGTGATGTGGGTCGCGCGCTGATGCAGTTTCAACAATAATGTTGGTGTCACAACGTAAGCTTTGATCAACAAGGCGTTGCTGCACCGCGCCCACAGCCATAGCGGCAGGGATCACTTGAACATTTTTAGCGGCGGCTCTGTCTGACAGGATTAGTAAGGTTGTGCCACTTCTTGCTAAACGCTCAGCTTCATCGGTAATGCGCTCGATAGCTTGCTTTAAGTTTTCGTGGGCGTCGTAGTTTAAATCAATAGTATTCGCACGGTAGTAACTGCTATCAAGACCAAGTAACTGATTAAAATCACTAAAAAGTAAAACGGGTGATTCAAACATCACTCGATAAGCCACGCCGGTTGTTTCGCAAAATAAGTTTTGCTCGCGCCCAATACAGGTGGTTAACGACATCACATGTTTTTCACGTAATGGATCAATAGGCGGGTTGGTGACTTGTGCAAACTTTTGACGGAAATAGTCATACAGTGAGCGAGATTTTTTCGACAATACCGCCATTGGAGTATCATCACCCATTGAGCCAGTAGCTTCTTCACCTTTACTTGCTAGCACCCAAATAACTTGCTCTAACTCTTCACGGCTGTAACCAAATTGCTTTTGATACTGAAGTAACACATCAGCACTAAAATTACTGGCGCCTTGTTGAGCGGCATCAATTTTGGTCGCAGGTTTTAAGGTGCGGCTATTTTTAGCCATCCATTCTTTGTATGGGTGGCGACGTTTTAAGTCATTATCGATTTCAAATGACGAATACAAACGGCCATTCATGGTATCGAGTACTAATAATTCGCCAGGGCCAACACGGCCTTTTTCTACCACTTCATCGGCAGAATAATCCCAAATACCCACTTCTGATGCCAGTGTTAGGATGCGATCCTTGGTTATAACGTAGCGAGAAGGGCGTAGGCCGTTACGGTCTACGGCGCAGGCAGCATGGCGGCCATTGCTCATTACGATGCCAGCAGGGCCGTCCCACGGCTCCATATGCATCGAGTTGAAATCATAAAATGCTTTCAACTCATCATCCATTTCAGGATTACTTTGCCAGGCTGGTGGTATAAGTAAGCGCATAGCACGGTATAAATCCATGCCACCGGCTAATAGCATTTCCAGCATATTATCCAATGATGATGAATCAGAGCCAGTTTCATTAACAAAAGGCGCGGCTTGTTGTAAATCAGGCAATAGCGGTGAATTAAATTTATAAGCACGGGCTCTGGCCCATTGGCGGTTACCGGTAATGGTATTGATTTCACCATTATGTGCTAAAAATCTAAATGGCTGCGCTAATGGCCACTTCGGCGAGGTGTTAGTTGAAAAGCGCTGATGGAATAAGCAAATGGTGCTTTTGAGACGAATATCGGCTAAGTCAGAATAAAATGCTGGCAAGTCTGCAGGCATCATTAAGCCTTTATAGACAATAACCTCACCCGATAAGCTGGCAACATAGAAGTCGCTATCATCGATGATTTGCTGTTCAAGACGGCGTCTGGCCATATAAAGCCGACGTTCTAAATCTTTTTCACGCCAGCCCACAGGGGCATTAATTAACACTTGGTAAATTTGTGGCAGGCTTTTGCGGCCAATCTCACCCAGTACATCAGGGTTTACAGGCACCTTTCTCCAACCGGCAACACTTAAGGTTTCACGCTGGAGTTCTTTTTCTAAAATGGCTTTTGCGGTTTCAGCTTTGACTGGATCTTGGCTGAGAAATAGCATGCCCACTGCAAACTTGCGGCTAAGGTGCCAATCATTTTCAGTTGCAATGGCTGCAAAAAAGTCTTTCGGCATCGACATTAATAGTCCACAGCCATCACCTGTGCGACCGTCTGATGCTATCCCGCCACGGTGTTTCATTCTATCCAAACCGTGAATAGCAGTACGGACAATACGATGGCTAGCATCGCCATCCATTTGGGCTATTAAACCAAATCCACAATTGTCCCGCTCAAAACTGGGATGATATAAGCTCATACAAAAACTCCCTAAACCTAACTTAATACGACTCGGATAATGCGGAGAAGTTCTCATAGATATGCACCCGAACCACCCAAATTAGCTTGATAATGGATAAAGGTCAAACTTAAATTACTCAACAAAATGAATTGTTACTGTTATTACAAATGTTATAAAAAAGCTACCTTACGTTAACGTAAGATGTTTTTTTGTTCGTATAACCTTATGAATAAAAAGAATTTTAAAATTACAAAATTGTCACTTTTACTTTTGGTTAACATTTGGTGTTGATTGATATTGATTTATGGATAGTGAATTTATTTTCAAGTACAGTTTGAACAGGTAAATTGCCTTAAATGATTATTTATTCAATTAATTTGACTAAGAGTTGTAACTGCCAAGTTCAAAAATGTGCCCTTTGTCACTGTGTGAATATAAATTAATCGATTTATTTACTGTTTTTTTGATGTGGCACTAAGTTTTTATCTGTCAGAGCCTGTATTGTCTGCCACTTTTTGCCGTCAGGAGCAATTGTGGGTTTAGATGATTTTGTAAATACCTTCGGTGCAGTATGTAAGCAGCAATATGGCGGCAGAATTAAAAAGCTGACAATTGATGCTAAGTTCACTTGCCCAAATCGAGATGGAACCTTAGGTAAAGGCGGCTGCACTTTCTGTAATGTGTCGTCATTTAGTTATGAGCAAGGCACTGAAGCCAGTATCTCTGAGCAATTAAAGCAAGGTAAGCAGCGCTCGCTAAATGATAGTGCCAAATATATTGCTTATTTTCAGGCTTATACGAGTACCTATGATGAGTATCAGGTGCTAAAGACGAAGTATGATGAGGCCATTAAAGATTCAGATATTGTTGGCTTACATATTGGTACCCGCCCGGATTGTGTACCAGATGATATTTTAGATTTGTTAGTCAGTTATCAAGATAAGGGGACTGAAGTCTGGCTTGAGCTTGGCTTACAAACTTCAAACAATGACACCTTAAAGCGCATTAACCGTGGTCATGACTTTGCTTGTTATCAAGATACAGTGCAGCGCGCTCGAAAACGTGGCATTAAAGTCTGTGCTCATTTGATCCTTGGCTTGCCCGGTGAAGACTATAGTGATTACTTGCGCAGTTTGAACAGTGTCATTGAAACCGGAGTTGATGGCATTAAACTGCATCCATTACATATAGTAGAAGGGAGTGTAATGGCTAAGACATGGCGTCATAAAGGGATGGCATTACTCACAAAAGAAGACTACGCCAACTATGCCAGTGAGCTTATTCGTCATACACCTAAAGATATTATTTTTCACAGAGTCACAGCTTATGCTAAAAAACCGCTATTACTGGCGCCTGATTGGTGCGGTTATCGATGGGAAGGCTTAGTGGCTATCGTGCAAAATTTAGCGGCTAACGGTGGACAAGGGCACTATTTGTCAGCCCAAAAAAAACTAAAACTCAATCTTTAACTGCAATTTATGAAAGTTTATTCACTTACTTTATAAAGTTTTTTTAACAGCTTGTTAAAATACTGTGCTCATTTGCCAGAAATTAGACTTGAAAAGCCTTGTTTAGTTGCATAGGGGATTTTAGCGAGTATTATAAATTCAATTTTAAAGTTATGAATTGATTAAGAGGTGCCGAGATGGCCACAGTTGAGTTAGAGTCTGTATTGGATCTCAATACGTTAGAGCAATATTGTAGTGCTATTGGTGCTGGAACTTTATTAAAAAGTGTCGTGTTATTTGAGCAGCTAATGCCTGAATATTTAGGAAGCCTCATTAAAGCGAATGAAGCGAATGACAAAGATACCCTTTGTGCTGAAGCGCATAAATTTAAAGGTGCTGCAGGTTCTGTTGGATTAAAGCGTATTCAGCAATTTGCACAGCTTGTTCAACATGGCGAAGAGCCAGCTTGGGATACTGAGCATGATAAATGGTTAGGTCAAATCGTTGAGCATGCAGGTTCAGATCTACAGCAATTAAAAGAATTTTTAGAAGCAAAAGCTTAATTGCTTTTGACTTTTAAAAGCCCCGCAAGGGGCTTTTTTTTGCCTTTAAAAAAGTAACAGCATTAAATTTGCTGATTATGAGGACTAGATCCAGCTTAATTTATTGTTATTTATGTTTAGTTAATTCATTATTTGAATGACATCATCTTATGGTAATCGATTAAATGAAAAACCTGCCAAGCCTTAAAAATCTATTTTATTTAGTGAATTTGCATCAAGAGCAAAACTTTAACCGAGCGGCAAAGTCTTGCTTTGTTAGTCAGTCGACTCTTTCAAGTGGGATTCAAAACCTTGAAGAGCAATTGGGATATCAGCTTATCGAGCGTGATCATAAATCATTTATGTTCACAGCCATTGGTGAAGAGGTGGTTGATAGAGCGAGAAAATTATTGACGGATGTTGATGATCTTGTCGAATTAGTCAAAAACCAAGGTGAACCAATGACAGGTGAAATCCGCTTAGGTTGTATTCCGACCATAGCGCCTTTTTTATTGAGTCGAGTGGTAAAACAGTGCCAAGCTGATTATCCCCAATTGAGTTTATTGCTAAGGGAAGACACCACAGAAAGTTTGTTAGCATCACTGGGAAAAGGTGAGCTGGATTTACTTATTTTAGCTTTGCCTGTGGATACTACAGGTTTTCATAGTATGAAAGTGGGCATTGACCCGTTCAAAATGGTGGTTCATCAGGAACTATCTAATGGGATCCATGTGCCTATTGATTATCAACAAATGCCCGATGAAAGTATTTTCTTACTGCAAAGTGAGCATTGTATTACTGGCCATGCGATTACGGCTTGCCAATTAGGCAATAGTGCTAAGATTAACCCCTTTGCCGCCACGAGTTTACATACTCTGGTGCAAATGGTGGATAGTAAGTTAGGAACGACCTTTTTACCGCAAATGGCCATTGATGCTGGTATTTTGAATGACACTGAACTTCAGATTATGACACCGCCTGGTGAAGCGCCATATCGTGATATTGGATTGGTTTGGCGACAAACCACTAGTCGTATTTCAACCTTTAGAACCTTAGGCTTGATGCTAGAAGGCTTATTGCAAAAGCAGTAATCAAGCTGGCAACGGTTTATCTTGTTTGGTGTTGTTTCATTAAGGGGTTATTTTCGGAGCTACACCAAATACTTCAATTTCGTGTTTTTTACCTTTTAGCATCATTGCACCTAAATCAGTTAAATCGTATTGGCTGGTTTGACGTTCTAAACGGTGGGCGACTTCACCGGAGATCAACATTCTCTGACCTAAAGGGTTACACTGATCTTGAAGCCTTGCGAGGGTATTGAGTACATCGCTAAAGTAGCTAATTTCTTGCTTATGAACGCCAACTACGGCAGCGACAACCTGACCACAATGGGCAGCAGCTTTAAATTTGGGTACAAAACCATAATGTTCTTCAAAGTAAGCGCGATGCCAGTTTAACTGTTGGCTGAATTCATAATAGATATTCATACAGCGATCTTCTTTAACACCTTCATCTAACGGCCAATGAATTAATACGGCATCACCCATATAACGGTAAATTTCAGCTTCATTATTGGTTACTGTATCTGCCAGCATGCTAAAACTATCTTGGATTAGACGACTGAAACGGTAATCACCTAATGTTTCTGCATGAGCGGTAGATGACACCATATCCACAAATAAAAATAGTCGGTGTTCATAACGTGGCTGGTGGTATTTACCTAAACCTATGTTAAGTAACACTCTTGGGCCTACAAGTAGCGCCATTTGTTCAATAAAGGCTAAGCCGACGCGTACCACGGCGAGATAAATCACTAAGGCCTGAAATGCTGGGCTGTATAAAATATGCGCAGTAAGCATTTGCCTTAGTGATACTAAATGGTTTTCTATGGCCCACATGTTTAAAAATTGGGTGACATAAGCCAGCGTCATGGCACCGAGTAGTAAAAATAGGCCTTTAAATATGACTGAAAAAATATAAGGCAGGCGGCTGATGGCGCTAAAATCGGCAATAAGGTTAGACATCCAATGCAGGCAGCCGAATACGAAGCCCATAAAAATAGCTAGCGTTGCTAAGTCTATTTTTCCGATGGCCCATTGAGGTAAATCAGGAGTTTGTGAATATCGGAAAAAGACAAATGCGCTCATGGCAATACACCATGCTAAAATCGCAAATAATAGCTTTCTTGTCTGACGACGTACTTTCACAGGATTATATCGAGTCCGTTGATATTTTAAGACAGGCTAGTTTATAGAAAATTCCCATACTTGTCATAGTGGTATTTACAATAGTTTTAATAAAAAGCCTTTATATTTACAGTTTGTAACGCTAACTAAATGCATTTGTTAGTATTTGGTGGGTAAAGTTGATCTTTAAATAGAAACCTCGGGGATTAGAGAGCTTAATCAGACCGTCTTCGGCAATTGACTCAGTTAATGCTTGGCTATTGGCTGCCTTTGGTCTTAGTTGTAATACTTCACCATGACGAGCGGTGATTTGCTCTACTTTTCCTATGGCGATTAATTCCATTATCTCTTCCCAGTCTTGCTTTAACTGGACATATTGTTGTTGATTGGGTTGCCATAATACTGGTGAGCCTATTTTTCGCTCAGCGACAGGGATACTTCTTTCACCCTGAATGGGGATCCACAGCACGTGTTGTAATTTATGATAAACCACACTGTCTTCCCAAGTGAGCCCTTGAATATTGGTCAGTGGGGCAACGGTGACATAGGTTGTTTCTATTGGTTTACCCTGTTTATCAATTGGAATGGTTTTTAACTCAATCCCCAAATGAAGAAAGTCTTGCTGTGGTTTTGAGCCTGCCGTTGCCCCTAGCTCCATTTCAATCAGTTGTCCTACCCAGCCTTTGTCTCTTCTTAAGTTTTCTGGCACGTTTACGCCATGCTCTTTTGCTATGTCACCTAAACTGACACCAGCCATGTCATAGGCTCTTTGCATCAATTCATCGATTGAGTTTGGTGGGGTATTCATCATGGAGCAATGTCTTACTTTTAAAAGTTCGCGTGTATTAAAGTGTACTGTTTTATCTATTATTTTAAAATGACAACTACTGGTTGTTTTTTGAGCGCCTTGGCAGGTTAAAGTTATCCAAGGTTTTGCAGTAATATATTGCTTTGTTTATTAACGACTTTTATGAATGCTGGTGAGTTTGTTTGACCATTTTATAAAGTTACACTCCTTTTGCTCCACTATTTCACACACACTTATCCACAGAATGAATGAATAACTTTAATTTGTTTATGCTTAGCGGATATTTTTTTGACAGTCAATGGTGAAAAATAGCTTTATTTTGATATTTATAAAATAAATATGTTGTTTTTTGTGTATAACTTATTTCGCCTGTATGGCCACAATTAATAATTACCTTTGCTGTTTAAAAAGTGACCTCTTGTGTAATTTAATTATAAGTTAACAATGCTCTAAAAGGTCAAGTTGTTGTATTGATTCGTTTTTTTGCTGTTGATTTGGTTTTGTTAAGGACAGTGGCTGTCACTGTAATTTAGCCTGTTTAGAGTTATTTTAGAGTTTCAAACAGAGATATCCACAGATTTTGTGGATAATAATGATAACTAAGGTCATCATCTGTTGATAAAAGTTGCTAAGGGCTTATTTTATCCAAGTGTTCTATTGAAATAGTCGTTTGCCCGTAGGCGAGCTTTATGAAACAATCTAGTCATTAATTTGTAGTGAAATTGGAGTCCATGTGATTGATAGCGACGGCTTTCGCGCAAATGTGGGCATTATTATCTGTAACAAATATGGTCAAGTAATGTGGGCCAGACGGTTTGGACAACATTCATGGCAATTTCCTCAAGGCGGTGTAGATGATGGTGAAACCCCAGAACAAGCCATGTACCGAGAATTGTATGAAGAAGTCGGTCTTAAACCTGAAAATGTGCAAATTTTAACGTCAACACGTTCATGGCTGAGATATCGTTTGCCTAAGAGGTTAATTAGGCAAGAAAGTAAACCAGTTTGTATTGGTCAAAAACAAAAGTGGTATCTATTACAACTGAAAGGCAGTGACGACACGATTAATTTGAATTCCTGTGGTCATCCAGAGTTTGATGATTGGCGTTGGGTGAATTATTGGTATCCAGTCAGACAAGTCGTTTCTTTTAAGCGTGATGTTTACCGTAAAGTTATGAAGGAGTTTTCCTCTATTACATTGGCATTTCAAGGCCGCGAGCCTAGCCGAAAAAGAGGCCGTTATAGAAATTAGCTGATCAAAAAAGGATGTGAAGCAGTGCTAAATACGCTTAGGGATATTACACAGTCTGTCGCCAGTGCTAATAGCTTAGAGACGGCATTGTCATTATTGGTTTCCCAAACCAAGTTGGCAATGCAAACGCACTGCTGTTCTATTTATATTCTTGAACAGCAACAATTGGTGCTTTCTGCTACAGAGGGCCTTGCACCTAATTCCATCAATCGTGTCAAAATGCCTTTATCTGAAGGCT
This sequence comes from Shewanella sp. 4_MG-2023, assembly GCF_030548015.1. NCBI lineage: Bacteria > Pseudomonadati > Pseudomonadota > Gammaproteobacteria > Alteromonadales > Shewanellaceae > Shewanella > Shewanella sp. 4_MG-2023. The sequence goes on along the minus strand of NZ_JAUORL010000002.1, from coordinate 32,898 downwards.
TAGTGGGCTTAGCGGCAGAAAAAGAAGAAGCTGTTAACCTTGCCGATGCAAAATCACACCCCAGATTTAAACTATTTCCTGAAGTTGAAGAAGAAGAGTACCGCGCATTTCTGGCAGTACCTATAATCTTTCAAAAACAGGTTGTCGGCGTCATTGTGGTGCAGCAACCGCAGCCGAGACAGTTTAGTGAAAATGAAGAAGCCTTTTTGATGACTTTGGCGGCCCAACTAGCGGTTGTGGTACGTAATTTGAAAAACAAAGCTGCGATCAGTAATGTTCAACAACAAGTCGTCTTCAAAGGTACTTCAGCGTCAAAAGGTATCGCCATTGCTGATGGCTTTGTGCTTGGTGGTGCTATCTCTCTCGATCAGCCCGAAGAACAAGCCACAGACTTAGCAACAGAAATTCAGCGTCTAAAAGCTGCTATGCAACGCTGTAGTGATATTATCAGCACTTTATCCCAACGTTTTGATCGTGAAAATGTAGATGATGTGGCCTCTATTTTTTCTGCTTTACAATTACTGTTAGGTGAAGCCAGTCTTGGTGGCGAGTATCTACGGGAAGTGAATTTAGGTTGGCAAGCCGAATCTGCCGTTAGCCGGGTGTCTAAACGCTATATTGAGCAGTTTATCGCGATGGAAGACCCGTATTTAAAAGAGCGGGCCAGTGATATTCGTGAATTAGGCCAAAAAGTTTTACGCCAATTAATCGAACCAGACAAATTAGAACTCGCACCTGATAAACCGGTCATACTGGTGGCGAAAGAGGTTGATGCCACATTATTAGCAGAGTTTCCTCGAGGAAAACTTGCAGGAATAGTCACAGAACTTGGCGGGGTAAATGCCCACGCAGCAATATTGGCAAGAGCCTTGGGTGTGCCAGCAATTGTTGGTGTTGATCAGGTTTTATCTGCAGATGTTGACAACAAAAAGTTAGTGCTAAATGCCAATAGCGGCCAATTATTAATTTCGCCATCTGATGCCATTATTCATGAATATCTTTGCTTAATTTCTGAGAGTAAAGCCCAGCAACGACAATTTTCTGCTGAAATATCCTTACCCGCTGAAACCTTAGACGGTCAAAGAATACAGCTTTATTTGAATGCCGGTTTATTAAGTGGTTTAAGCACCGATATGGCAGAAGGCGCTGATGGTATTGGACTGTACCGCACTGAAATTCCCTTTATGCTGCATCAACGCTTTCCCAGTGAACTTGAGCAAGTTCAAGTTTATAAACAAGTACTATCGGCAGCGCGAGACAGACCTGTGGTGATGCGCACCCTTGATGTGGGCGGTGATAAACCATTGCCTTATTTTCCTATCACAGAAGATAATCCTTTTTTAGGCTGGCGTGGCATCCGCTTATCTTTAGATCATCCAGAACTGTTTTTAATGCAATTACGCGCGATGTTGACAGCCAATGCTGACTCTTCACAATTGCAGATATTGTTGCCTATGGTCAGTAATTTAGACGAAATCGATCGAACATTACTTTACCTAGAACAGGCATATTCAGAGCTGACTGAAGAGCTCGCAAGAGAAATACCCAAACCTAAAATAGGGGTAATGCTTGAAGTCCCATCTTTGCTTTTCCAATTAGAAGATGTGGCTAAAAGAGTTGATTTTGTTTCTGTAGGTAGTAATGACTTAACCCAGTATTTGCTTGCGGTGGATAGAAATAACCCCAGTGTCAGTCCATTATTTGATAGTTTTCACCCTGGCGTATTAAGGGCGCTAAAATGGACTATTACTGACTGTAACCGTTTTCAGCTTGATGCCAGTATTTGCGGTGAACTTGCTGGCGAGCCCATGGGCGCGTTATTGTTAGTGGCTATGGGCTACGAAAAACTCAGTATGAACCAAGGCAGTATTGCGCGGATAAACTATCTACTTAGACGGATTAACAAAGCTGAACTTGAGCGATTACTAGATCAGGTATTAAGCTTGTCTAATGGTGAGCAAGTCAGGCAATTATTGAATCAATATTTGCAACAGCGTAATTTGCTGTCGATTTTAGACTAATGACAGGCCAACGTGACGCTTATTGCAGTAATTTCAAATCAGCAATTTAAAATCAGCAAGTTGAAATAAAAATACTGAAGCAAAGTTAGTTAATTAAACAAGTTGATAAAAGCAACTTGGCTAAGTCAATTTACACATTTTTCATTGTTAGGGCTGTACGTTGGACAATATATTGTTAGTTTTTTCACTTTGCTTGTTATTAGGCGCAGTGGTTGGATTTTTTGCTGGTTTGTTAGGCATAGGTGGCGGGCTTATTATTGTACCGGCACTGATTTATTTACTGCCCTGGATAGGCATAGAGTCCAGCCAACTCACCCATGTAGCCATTGCCACCTCGTTAGCCTCAATTATTATGACCTCGTTTAGCTCTGCTATTGCCCATCATAGACACGGTAATATCCCTTGGGAGCTTTTTAAGCCCATGTTGCCGGGTATTGTGGTTGGTGCGTTAGCATCGGCTTTTATCTCAGAACAAATAGCAGCCAATGTATTACAGCAGGCTTTCTCGATATTTGTCACAGTGATGGCAATACAAATGGCATTTCCATTAAAACCCAAAGCCGTAGCGAAAGTGCCAAGTTTTAAGCTGATGTTTATCGTTTCAATGCTAATCGCTGTTGTTGCCGGCTTAATGGGCATTGGCGGCGGGGTACTGCTGGTGCCTTTCTTGTGCTATTGCGGTTTACAAATGCGTCAAGCGGTTGGCTTTGCGTCGGTAACAGGTTTTTTAATCGCGATAGCGGGTACTGCGGGCTATGTTATTGCCGGATTAAATGCCACTGACTTACCCACTTGGACAGTCGGTTATATTTATATTCCCGCATTAGTGGGGATCATCATTACCTCTATGCTTATTGCACCTTTAGGGGTAAAGGCCGCCAGTATTTGGCCAACGCCGATACTGAAAAAGATATTCGCAGTTTTGCTGATGGTAATAGGTTTAAAGCTCGCGCTTTCTGCTTAAAAAAATTACACTAGCCACGAGTTTTGATAATTAATATTCTGCAAATAATAAACGTTTTAATAATAGGACAATAAAATGCGTCAGTATTTAGATCTCTGCAACCACATCGTTGAAAACGGCCACTGGATTGAAAATAAACGTACAGGTAAGCGCTGTTTAACGGTGATCAATGCAGATTTACAATACGATGTTGCCAATAATCAATTTCCCATTATTACGACTCGTAAAAGCTTCTGGAAGGCTGCAATTGCTGAGCTTATTGGCTACATTCGTGGTTACGATAATGCCGCAGATTTTCGCGCCATCGGCACTAAAACCTGGGATATGAACGCCAATGACAACCAAAGTTGGTTAAACAATCCACACCGCAAAGGTGAGGATGATATGGGCCGAGTATACGGAGTGCAAGGAAGACGCTGGCAAAAACCTTGTGGTGGAAGCGTTGATCAGCTTGCTAAAATTGTCGATAACTTATCTAAAGGTGTTGACGATCGTGGTGAGATTATCACTTTCTATAATCCTGGTGAGTTTGACATGGGCTGCTTAAGACCTTGTATGCATACTCATACTTTTTCGCTTCTCGGTGATACCCTTTACCTAACAAGCTATCAGCGTTCATGTGATGTGCCTTTGGGGCTTAACTTTAATCAAATTCAGGTGTACACCTTTTTAGCACTAATGGCGCAGATCACTGGAAATAAGCCAGGTCTGGCTTATCACAAGATCATTAATGCGCACATTTATGAAGATCAACTTGAATTGATGAAAACTGAGCAACTTGTCCGTGATCCATTCCCATCGCCACAGTTGAATATTAATCCTGATATAAAAAGTTTACGTGACTTGGAAACTTGGGTCACCATGGATGACTTTGAAGTGATTGGTTACCAACATCACGAAGCAATTAAGTATCCCTTCTCCGTATAAATCACATTTCAGCCATCATTTCACCCAATGGCTTTGGTTTACATCTAAACCAAAGCCATTGTCTTCTACTGCGTAAAGTATCGACGATTTTTAAACCCGATAATGAAAATAACAGCTAACCTTTAATGATCTTATGGGGACAGTGTATGCAAAACAGCCTCATTGCTAAGTTGCTTTTTAAGACTAAAAAGACAATGTTAGTTAATAATGCTTGTGATAATAATTTTGCAGAGTATTGTAAATAAAAGATTAATTAATTTAGCTGATTGTATTTTTATTCAGCAGTTGATATTTTTTTCAAGAAGCTTGTTGGTAATTGATTAGCTTAAAAAAGCGATATGTTGGCAATTTGGGCTCACGTTAATACACTTAAATGTGATCTTGTTCGTGTTATTTTGTTTAATACCTCGGAAATCCCGACATATAAGACCCAAACTAACGATTATGATTGTTTGAATAATTCCGCTAGACTCGAATTAATTGTTTTTTGTGGAGAAAATTATGGAACGTGCAATTAAGAATTTCTTAAGTCAAGAATCTGCAGGGGGTATCATTTTGATGATCTCTGTAGTGCTGGCGATGTTAATGGCAAATTCGCCATTAGCGGGTTTATACAGTGGTTTTCTTGATACAGAAGTCCAAGTACGTATCGGTTCACTGGATATAGATAAGCCATTACTGTTGTGGATTAATGATGGTCTTATGGCGTTATTCTTCCTACTAATTGGTTTAGAAGTTAAACGTGAACTGCTAGAAGGTGCGCTTTCAAGCGTTTCAAAAGCATCATTACCTACCTTTGCTGCTATTGGTGGTATGTTGTTCCCAGCGTTATTTTATTTAGCGTTCAACTACTCAGATCCTGTGACTCAAGTGGGCTGGGCAATTCCAGCTGCGACTGATATTGCCTTTGCACTCGGTATCATGGCGCTACTTGGTAGCCGTGTTCCGGTGGCATTGAAAGTCTTTTTACTTGCATTAGCCATTATCGATGACTTGGGCGTAATCGTCATTATCGCACTATTTTACAGTGCTGATTTATCGATGGTAAGCTTGATTGTTGCAGCTATTTCAATTGTATTAATGGTTGCTCTGAACCGCAAAGGTGTCAGCTCACTGATCCCTTACGGTTTACTTGGTCTGATCTTATGGGTTGCAGTGCTTAAATCTGGCGTACATGCCACATTAGCAGGTGTGATTATTGCGTTCTGTATTCCATTGCGGGCTAAAGACGGCTCATCACCATCTGAGCATTTAGAGCATAGCCTACACCCTTGGAGCACCTTCTTCATTCTACCCGTATTCGCCTTTGCCAATGCAGGCTTATCACTTGCAGGTATGAGCGTAACCTCGTTAGTTGAGCCAGTAACTATCGGTATTATCTTAGGCCTACTATTAGGTAAGCCTGTAGGTGTATTACTGTTTAGTTATGTTGCGGTAAAACTAAAATTAGCTGAATTACCACCAGGAATTGGCTGGAGTCAAATTATCCCTGTGGCAGTGATGACTGGTATTGGTTTCACTATGTCAGTATTTATTTCGTCGCTTGCCTTTGATGGTGCACCTGATCAATATGGTGATTTTGCAAGATTAGGTATTTTAACCGGTTCAATGCTAGCTGCATTAGTGGGTTATTTCTGGTTAAACAAGGTGCTTCCTAAAACTGAAGCAAAATAAGCTGGAGTGATTAAATGAAACTTAAACTGCTAATGTTAGCCTTTGCTATTGGGGCCGTTGTTCCTGCCCAAGCAACGTCATTCAATGTTTGTCAAAAGGATGTTGAATCAAGCGAGTGTAAAAGTTACTTAGATGGTGTGGTTGATGGTGCATTGATGTACCACGACGACGCTTCTGCTAGCCGATTAGACGCTGATAGTGGCTATGAGTCTCGAGCGCTTAAATACCGCGCAGGTAAACGCTATCAAGAGGCTAACCGCAGTTTTTGTGCAGAAAGAGTCCCTGACAAGGCAGATATTGTTTTGGCCATTCAAGAACAAACGGCCAATAAAAACATCAATGACCTAAATGAGTTGTCGATATTAATTGATAGCTTGTTGAACTGTCAGAGACTAAAATAAGTCATCTTTCATTAGCTGGCTTATATGAATGCAACATTTAAATTATAACCATCTATATTATTTTTGGATGGTTAGAAAGAAAGGGACGGTAGCCAAGGCTGCCGTCGCTTTATGTTTAGCCCCGCAAACTATCACAGGTCAAATTCGCGCTTTAGAAGAACGCCTCAATGGCAGTCTATTTAAACGTGTCGGCCGCAACCTTGAATCCACCGAACTTGGTGAAATCGTATTTCGTTATGCTGATAAGATGTTTAGTCTAAGCTACGAAATGATCGATTTACTCTCTTATCAAAAAGATGACTCAGTGTTATTTGAAGTGGGTATTGCTGATGCCCTGTCTAAAGCCTTAGCCAGTCGCGTTTTACTGACAGTGATCCCAAGTGACGGTTCAATGCATTTGAGCTGTTATGAATCAACCCATGAAAGCCTGATAGCAAGGTTACGTGAACATAAATTAGATATGATTTTATCTGATTGTGCTGGCGTATCACTTAAATACCCTGAAATCTTATCCAAAAAGTTAGGCGAGTGCGGTATTAGCTTTTTCTCTTCATCAAAGCCCTCTGCTGACTTTCCAGCATGTCTTGAGCAAGAGAAATTACTGATCCCAGGCAAGCGTACTTCCCTTGGGCAACAGTTACATCGCTGGTTTGCTGAAAAAAATCTTAATGTGAGTATTTTAGGTGAGTTTGATGATGCAGCTATGATGAAAGCATTTGGTTTGTTTAAGCGCGGTATATTTGTTGCTCCCTCTATTTATCGTCATGATATACTCTCCCAAGGCATGGTATTACTGGGTGAAACCACTGATATTAAAGAAGAGTATCATGTCATGTTTGCTGAGAGGATGATTCAACACCCTGCGGTTCAACGCTTGTTAGAAACAGACTTTAATGATTTGTTTGCTGGTGTTGATCCACAAGTTCAAGATGTTGAGCATCGAAGTTTGCAACATCTATAAAGTATCCGAAGAGATGTTAGGAGAAGTACATTGGAATTAATGAATATAGCAAGAGTGCGCTGGGCTTGTCGAAGAGGGATGCTTGAGTTAGATGTTCTTTTTCAACCTTTTGTAGAGCAACATTACCAAGCTTTAGCTGATAAAGATAAGCAAACCTTCATTGATTTATTAGCCTGTGAAGACCCTGAGTTATTTGCTTGGTTTATGGGGCATGAAGTTTGCCCTGATGCTGCTATGGCTGACATGATAGTTACGGTTCGTGGTCGCCCTCAACCATAAGCTAGTTTATAGCGATATGAGCTTACTGCAAAAGATGAAGGTGCTTAACTGATGCATTTCAGCTTAAGCGCTTCATTTAATCAATTTTTATCACATATTGTATTGCTCTGTGTGTGTTTAAGCAGCTTTATTCTTTGGCCAGATTATCGCCACTGGGCTTATCAACTGGCATTCTATTTTATTCTTATCTCGTATCTGGCTTTTTTTGTCGCTCATCTGTTGGCGTTAAGGCATTGGCGTTGCCAATTTTCTTTACTTGATGCAAGTAAAGGTAAGTTATCCCAAGGGCAAGAATTTCAATTATGGCGCAGTTCAATAGTCACTGTATTTGCTACAGTGATGTTTATTGAACTTGACGTTTTAGATGAGCGGGGAGTTGCAACTCGGGGAAAAAGGCAGTTATTAATTGTCTGGAGCGACATGCTTGACGACAGCAGTTACCGAAACCTGTGTCGTCAATTAATCGCATATCAAAAGCGTTAATAATCTTAACGCTATCGTTCAGGTTGTAAAATAGTTGGCTTTGGATTATCGACTTGCTCTGGGTAATCGGCATTATAGTGTAGGCCACGACTTTCTTTTCTTTCCATGGCGCAGCGAATGATTAACTCAGCTACTTGAACCAAGTTTCTCAATTCCAGTAAATTGTTACTGACTCTGAAGTTACTATAATATTCTTGAATTTCTTGTTGTAACAATGCGCAGCGGCGTAGCGCGCGCTCCAAGCGTTTATCGGTTCTAACAATTCCTACATAATCCCACATGAATAAACGCAGTTCATGCCAGTTATGGGCAATGACCACTTCTTCATCTGAGTTACTAACCTGACTTTCATCCCAGAGTGGCACAGGCCCGGGTGTCGGCACTTTTTCAAGCAAGCTTTCAATATCTTGAGCAGCAGCTCTAGCAAAAACCAAGCACTCTAATAAGGAGTTACTGGCCAGTCGGTTGGCACCATGTAAGCCGGTGTAGGCTACTTCACCAATGGCATATAGGCCATTGATATCAGTTTGACCATGCAAATCTGTCATGACGCCGCCGCAGGTGTAATGGGCTGCAGGCACCACAGGGATGGGATCGGTGGTGATATCAATACCAAATTCTAAACAGCGACTGTAAATCGTGGGAAAATGTTTGATGACAAATTCAGCGGGTTTATGGCTGATATCTAAATACAGACAATCAGCACCCAAGCGCTTCATTTCATAATCGATTGCCCTTGCCACAATATCACGGGGAGCAAGTTCCGCGCGTTCATCAAATTCAGGCATAAAACGGCTACCATCAGGCCGTTTTAAATATGCGCCCTCACCACGTAATGCTTCAGTGAGCAGATAATTTCTAGCATCAGCATGATACAAGCAAGTTGGATGAAATTGATTAAACTCCATGTTGGCAATACGGCAACCCGCTCGCCAAGCCATGGCGATTCCGTCACCACTAGCAATATCCGGATTAGAAGTATATTGATATACCTTTGAACAGCCACCTGTCGCGATAGCAACAAATTTGGCTGTTACCGTTTCAACGTGCTCAGCATCGCGGTTCCAAATATAAGCACCCACTACACGATTACCGGGGCGGTTTAATTTGCGAGTGGTGATTAGGTCAATGGCGTTATATCGCTCAAGTACTTTAATATTCGGGTGCGCGATTGCGCGTTCTTGCAAGGTTGATTGTACTGCTTTACCGGTTGCATCGGCAGAGTGCAAAATACGTCGATGGCTGTGACCACCTTCACGGGTCAAATGATAAGGTGCTGCGCTTTGATCGCCGTCAGTTTCTTCTTTATCAAATGCCACACCGCATTGAATTAACCATTGCATCGACTTTTTGGCATTTTCAGCCGTGTAAGTCACCACTTCTTTGTCACAAAGTCCTGCGCCAGCAATGAGCGTGTCGTTAACATGTGATTCAATAGTGTCCGATTCATCGAATACAGATGCGATTCCACCTTGGGCATAATAAGTCGAACCTTCCGCCAAAGGGCCTTTAGAAAGTAAAATAACTTTAGACTTTTCAGCTAGATGCAGGGCAAGTGTTAATCCTGCTGCACCGCTACCTATAACCAAAATATCAGACTGGTGTTCAACTGCTTGTTTCATAAGGTATCATGGAGTACTTAATATGTTCCTCAATGGTAAATCAATTACGCTTTTTTGGGTACTTAGACATTACTATTAGATGGGGTAATCGCTAATTTTTTAATTAAATTAATTTTTTTTCATTCAATATCGAACTTTTTCAAAGCATGCGAGTCTACTTTAATGTGAATATGATTCGAGCGACTGAGAAATCAGTATTATAGATTTAGGAGTAGTCGGCTCGGATGAGTGGACAAATAAGTGATCAACAGTTAGTTGAACGTGTTCAGCGTGGTGATAAAAACGCCTTCAATTTGCTAGTCCAAAAATACCAAAATAAGGTAATGAGCTTAATTTCGAGATACATACGAAACCAAGCGGACATAGCAGATGTTGCACAAGAAGCCTTTATTAAAGCTTACCGTGCATTACCCAACTTTCGGGGTGAAAGTGCTTTTTATACTTGGCTTTACCGCATTGCAGTAAACACTGCAAAAAATCATTTGGTTTCTCAGAGCAGAAAAACACCGGCTAACAGTGTTGACGCCGAAGAAGCTGAATACTACGAAGGCAGCGATGCATTAAAGGAATTTGCTTCACCAGAACGCTTGGTGTTATCAGATGAAATTAATCGGGTGATTTTTGAAACGTTAGAAACGTTGCCAGAAGAATTGAAAATTGCAATATCATTACGAGAACTCGATGGTATGAGTTACGAGGATATTGCCAATATCATGGATTGTCCTGTTGGGACGGTGAGATCAAGGATCTTCCGCGCACGGGAATCAATCGATAAAAAACTCCAGCCTTTGCTGGAACAGTAACAGTCTTTATGACATGGGTGAAAAATGCTTAAATCAGGTCAAGAATGGGTTTCATCAGCAGTTGACGGCGAAGTTGATGCAAAAACATTAGCGGAATTGTCAGCAGACGAAGGCTCACATAGCAAATGGCAAAACTATCACATGATAGGCGATGCAATGCGCGGCGAGTTACCACAGACAATTGATTTGGATCTTTCTGCTAATATTGCAGCGGCAATAGAATTAGAGCCAGCCATTATTGCACCTCAGACTCAAACAACTTCAGTACATGATACTGAAACCGTGAACGAGACTAAGAAAGATAATGTGGTACCGTTTTTCAAACAGTTTGGTCAATATGCAATTGCTGCAACTGTGGCTATGGTAGCAATTGTTGGTGTGCAAAATTATGAGCAAGACCCAAGTGTCGACTCACCATTACCTGTGTTAAATACTCGTCCTTTAATTGGGACTGCGTCACCTGTTAGTCTCCAAACTGGGGCTGTACAAAATCAATCTAATATCAGTAACGATAATATGGTTGAGCAACGTCGCCGTATAAATTCTTATATCCAAGACCATATGCTACAACAAAGGTTGAATTCAGGTGCGGTTGTGGACAACAATAGCGAAATTGAACTAAACGATTTTAATCATTAATTCGGAGTTAGCTTGCGTCTAATCCTGTTAGTACTTGCTGTATTGGCTTTCCCTAGTATTGCCGAAGAAGAAAAATCAGCGAAAGCTTGGCTTGAAAGTATGAGCCAAGCATTACAAACCAAACAATTCAAATCTTCTATTATTCAACTGCAAGCCGACCACATACGACCACTGGTTTATCTGCATGGTACGGTCAATGATAAAGAAGTCGCTTTTCTAGAGTACCTCAATGGCCCCCCTAAAAATGCGGTCAGAGTTGCTGATACGGTAACATTTATTGAGCATGACCAACCGGTATACAGCATCAGCGCTCCCCGTATTCAAGGTCTTTGGCCTGCTATTTTTGCATCTAATATCAATTCTTTAGAGCGGGGGTATCAATTTGTTTTAGGTGGAAGAAGCCGTATAGCTGGGCGCCCTGGGCAAATGATCCGCATTATTCCGGTTGATGAACACCGCTTTATGTCACAAGTTTGGGTGGACATGGAAACCCATTTACCACTGCGTTATGACATGATTAACCAAGACAAACAGCTTATTGAGCAAATGATGGTCATTGAGCTAATAGAGCTTGGTGAGCCAGCGAGCATTTTAGTCGAAGCTGAAAAGCAAGAACTGCCGCCTGTGATGAACCCAGCTGAACGGATTGAAGGACAGAATTGGCAATTTACTTGGTTACCTGCAGGGTTTCATTTAGTAGTAAAAGATCATCACCGCTTACTTGGCAGTGATGAATCAGTTGAATATATCGCTTTAACCGATGGCTTAGTTAACATTTCAGTGTATGTGGCCAGAATGGGTGATAGTCCAATGCCTGATGAGCTAATTACCCGCAACGGCCTTTCAATGGTGGTTGAGCAAGTGGGCAATGTTGAAGTAGTTGCTGTGGGTAAAGTGCCTGCAGATACGCTTAATCGTATTGCTAAAAGCCTAGTGTTGAAATAAAGATTCTTGAAATAAATGGTCTTGAAATAACGAGTATTAAAGTAACTGGCCATAAAACAAGCGTTAAAATAAGTGCTAGAATCACTAGCACTTAACTTACAGGGCGCCTTTCGCTATGACTCAACAAGTAGACTCAACATCAGCGCAAAAACCTCAATCACCTCCAGCATTATCGCAATCGATGTTGGAGGAGGTGGCGACGGTAATCGCTTACGATCCCAAAGGGTGGGTCACCGTTGAGATTGAACTTAAGAGTGCTTGTAATCATTGTTCAAGCAGTGACAATTGTGGCACCTCAACGGTTGCTAAAGCCTTTTCGATTAAAAAGCAGCAATTCTCTCTTATGGCAGAACAAGCCTGCGAAGCGGGTGATTTACTGAAACTTGCTCTGCCTGAATCCGTGATATTAAAAGCAGCAATGCTGGTTTATATCACTCCTTTAGTTGGGTTATTTTTAGGCGCTATTATGGGGCAGGGCTTAGCTGGTCTTTTGGATATCAACACTGACCATGGCGCAATGATGCTTGCAGCGATAGGCAGTTTCATGGCTTGGAAAGCCGGTAAAAGCAAAGCGCTAACGCTTGAAAAAGCCTCGACGCCCATCATTACAGCGTATTTAGGCCAAGGGATCAGCCTTTCGCGGGGGTAGATAGCATTATTTATCAGATATGAAGGGTGATTTTATTATTGTTTTTTGTCCAGTTATTGATTGTGATTGGTATTAACCCCTTTATCAGGTACAATTCGACCTCATTATATCCACCATTTTAGTAGTAGCCATTTCACCCACATGAAACACATTAGAAACTTCTCAATTATTGCCCATATCGACCATGGCAAATCAACATTGTCTGATCGCCTTATCCAATTTTGTGGTGGTTTATCAGACCGTGAAATGGACGTTCAAGTTCTCGATTCTATGGATATCGAACGTGAGCGCGGCATTACCATTAAAGCGCAGAGTGTTACCCTCGACTATAAAGCCGATGATGGTGAAACTTATCAGCTGAACTTCATTGATACACCCGGCCACGTTGACTTCTCTTATGAAGTATCCCGTTCACTTGCTGCGTGTGAAGGTGCATTGCTAGTAGTTGATGCCGGTCAAGGCGTTGAAGCACAGACACTTGCAAACTGTTACACCGCCTTAGAAATGGATCTTGATGTGGTACCGATTTTAAATAAAATCGATTTACCTCAAGCCGATCCTGAGCGTGTCGCTGCAGAAATCGAAGATATTGTTGGTATCGATGCTATGGAAGCTGTGCGCTGCTCAGCTAAAACGGGTATCGGTATTAAAGATGTACTAGAAGTCATCGTATCGGATATCCCACCACCAGAAGGTGATATCGATGCACCACTTCAAGCGCTGATTATTGATTCATGGTTTGATAGTTACCTTGGTGTTGTCTCGTTAGTACGTATTAAGCATGGCGTCTTGAAAAAAGGTGACAAGTTTAAAGTTATGTCTACCGGTCAAAACTACAATGCTGACCGTGTTGGTATCTTTACGCCTAAACAAACAGATACACCTGAGCTTAAAGCCGGTGAAGTTGGCTTTGTTATTTCGGGCATTAAAGAAATTCACGGCGCACCAGTAGGTGATACCTTAACTCACGCTAAACATGGTGCCGAAGAGCCTTTACCTGGGTTTAAAAAGGTTACACCGCAAGTTTATGCCGGTGTATTCCCAATTTCGACAGATGAGTTTGAAAGCTTCCGTGATGCATTAAACAAGCTAAGCTTGAACGATGCATCGCTGTTTTTCGAGCCTGAATCATCTTCAGCATTAGGTTTTGGTTTCCGTATTGGTTACCTTGGCTTATTGCATATGGAAATCATTCAAGAGCGTCTTGAGCGTGAATACAACCTTGATTTGATTACCACAGCACCGACTGTTGTTTATGAAGTTCAATTGAACAATGGTGAGGTGGTGTATGTAGATAACCCATCAGATTTACCGCCAATCAATAACATCGACATGATCCGTGAACCTATTGTTGAAGCAAACATGTTGGTGCCTAAAGAGTACTTGGGTAACGTTATCACTTTATGTGTCGAGAAGCGTGGCGTACAAACCAATATGGTTTATCACGGTAATCAAGTTTCTGTGACTTACGAATTGCCAATGGCTGAAGTCGTCATGGATTTCTTTGATAGATTGAAATCAACCAGTCGTGGTTATGCCTCATTAGAGTATAACTTTATTCGTTTTGAAGAAGCGGATATGGTGCGTTTAGATATCTTGATCAATGGTGACAGAGTTGATGCGCTAGCAATGGTTATTCATCGTTCAAACATTCGTCATCGCGGCTTAGCTTTAGTTGATAAAATGAAAGAGCTGATCCCAAGACAGATGTTTGATATCGCGATTCAAGCTGCGGTGGGTAGTCAGATTATTGCCCGCTCAAACATTAAAGCAATGCGTAAAGACGTTACCGCTAAATGTTATGGTGGTGATGTCTCGCGTAAGAAGAAACTACTAAATAAGCAAAAAGAAGGTAAGAAGCGCATGAAGCAAGTCGGTAACGTTGAAGTGCCTCAAGAAGCGTTCTTAGCTGTATTGAAACTTAATGATTAATCCTGCATAGGTTTCATTAGAGTTCAGATAACGCCGCAGTTTGCGGCGTTGTCATTAGCAAAAGTTAATTTTGCAACAACGGTTTATTCGTATAATTTGTAACATTACAGTTAGTGCTTAACGATGTATTCCATAGGATACTCATTATTCAGCGGTTTATTCATTAAACTATTATTTGAAAGTGTCAAAGGCAGGAGCTTAAATTTCAATGGCAGCCCATTTTTCTCTTATTTTAACCATAATAACCCTTGTGAGTGGGTTAATTTGGTTAATCGATGCAACGATATTTGCCCCTAAACGTCGTGAAAGCTTAGCCCTTGCAGAAGCAAAGCAACCTGATTTGAGTGATGATGCAAAATACAGCATTACGCGTGAATCAACCTTGGTTGAATTTGCCCATTCAATTTTTCCGGTTATCGCATTTGTATTGATATTGCGTTCATTTATTTATGAGCCATTTCAAATACCATCGGGCTCAATGAAACCGACTTTACTGGTAGGTGATTTTATTCTGGTAGAAAAATTCAGTTATGGTTTACGTGACCCCGTCTTTCGCAGCAAGCTAATTGAAACAGGTGAGCCTGAGCGTGGCGATGTGTTTGTGTTCAAATATCCTCAGCAGCCTGAAATAGACTATATTAAAAGAGTGGTTGGTTTACCCGGTGACCGTATTATTTACCAAAATAAGCAATTTCTTATTCAGCCTAAATGTGATGCAGCAACAAATTGTCCGCCAGCAAAAGCAATTAAGCTAACGCCAGTTAATCGTGGTGAGTTTACCCATGAAGGTGTGTCGTTATCTCGCTATACCGAGCAGTTAACTGATGTAGAACATGATATTTTAATCAACCCATCTCGCCCTGATTTTAGCTCACATTTCTTTGAGCAACCGGGTACGGCAGTGGGTGAATTTATTGTGCCAGAAGGTCAGTACTTTGCCATTGGTGATAACCGTGACAACAGCACTGATAGCCGCTTTTGGGGCTTTGTCCCTGAAGCTAACTTAGTAGGTAAAGCGGTAGCGATTTGGATTAGTTTTGAATTTGAACGACCTGCAAGTAGTTGGTTACCAACATGGGTACCAACCGGGGTGCGTTTTGACAGAGTAGGTGCGATCAAGTAATGGAACCAATTAAAAACTTACCGCGACTGTGTCGTACGCTGGGTTATGAGTTTACTAATGTTGATTTATTAACTCAGGCATTAACTCATCGTAGTGCTGCATCAAAACATAATGAGCGCCTAGAGTTTCTAGGTGACTCGATTTTATCAATCATTATTTCTGATGCCCTTTATCATCAGTTCCCTAAGGCTACTGAAGGTGATTTAAGCCGTATGCGTTCCACCTTAGTCAAAGGTGAAACCTTAACGGTTATCGCAAAAGAATTTAAGCTAGGCGATTACCTCTACTTAGGCCCTGGCGAGCTTAAAAGTGGTGGATTTAGACGTGAGTCTATTTTAGCTGATGCGGTTGAAGCAATTATCGGGGCGATTTATTTAGATGCTGACATAGAGACCTGTCGTAAGTTATTACTGACCTGGTACCAGCAGCGTTTGGCTGAAATCAAACCTGGCATCAATCAAAAAGATCCGAAAACGATTTTACAAGAATATCTGCAAGGTTATAAAAAGCCCTTACCTGAATACCATGTTGTTGATGTAAAAGGTGAGGCCCATGACCAGACATTTACAGTTGAATGTCGCGTAGCAGAAATCAATAAAGTAGTGACAGGCGTCAGTACTTCAAGAAGAAAAGCTGAGCAGCTAGCTGCCGCTCAGGTATTGGAGCTTATTAATAAATGACCAAAAAAACAGACTTGCCAGAGAACTCACCAGTTGAGCCGAGTTTAGATGAATTATTGGCAAGGATGAATGGCGCTGCGCCAGCCGCTACAGCAAAATACGAGATCACCTATTGTGGCATGGTTGCTATTGTCGGCCGCCCTAATGTGGGTAAATCGACCTTACTGAACAAGTTACTTGGGCAGAAGGTCAGTATTACCTCTAAAAAACCGCAAACCACTCGTCATCGCATTATGGGTATCCATACCGATGAAGCTAGGCAAATTGTTTTTGTTGATACTCCAGGCTTACATATTGAAGAAAAGCGTGCGATTAACCGCCTCATGAACCGTGCTGCAGCAAGTTCGCTTGCTGATGTCTGCATGGTTGTGTTTGTGGTTGATGGCATGACGTGGACTGAAGATGATGAGATGGTGCTCAAGAAATTAGAGCAAGGCAGTGGTCAGCGTAAAACGGTTTTAGCTATCAATAAAGTCGATAATATTAAAGATAAAGAGTCTTTATTCCCTTATCTTGAAAAGTTATCTGCTAAGTTTAAATTTGATGAAATTCTGCCTATCTCGGCTACTAAAGGCACGAATATTCAACGAATTTTAGATTTAGCCAGTGAGTCGTTACCTGAAGCTGGATTTTATTTCCCAGAAGATTACGTCACTGACCGTTCGCAACGCTTTATGGCATCAGAAATTGTCCGTGAAAAGCTAATGCGCTTCTTAGGTGATGAATTGCCTTATGATGCCACCGTTGAGATTGAACAGTTCAAAATGATGGAAAACGGCGTTTATCAAATCAATGCTTTGATTTTGGTCGAGCGTACGGGCCAAAAACGTATGGTTATCGGTAATAAAGGTGAGCGTATCCGCACTATCGCCACCCAAGCTCGACTTGATATGGAAACCTTGTTTGATAATAAAGTTTTCTTAGAAGTTTGGGTTAAGGTTAAGTCAGGCTGGGCAGATGACGAACGTGCTTTACGAAGCTTAGGCTATGGTGAAGACTAAGCCGATGCTTTACTTAATACCGACTTTAGCGACTGTGTAACCCTGCTATGTTAAGGGGGTACATACTACATCATCGACCATACAGAGAATCCAGTGTGATCGTTAACCTGTTAGTTGATGATGTAGGAAGGGTCGATGCCTTAGTCAGAGTAGGTAGCGGAAAAAAATCTCTTAAAAGTATCATTCAGCCATTTCAGCCGCTGATATTCCAGTTCAATAGCAAATCAGGCTCTACTGATTCTTCGCTTAAATTTATTACCCAAGTTGAACCCGCAGCGCCGGCATTACCCCTTAAAGCTGAAAGTTTATATTCTGCTATGTATCTTAATGAGCTGCTGGTTAGGGTACTTAATTCAGGCCAACATGCTGAAGGGTTATTCCTGCATTATCACCGCAGTTTAATGGGCTTGGCGCAGCAATTTAGTTCCAGTTATTTACGCTATTTTGAGATGGAGCTACTTTTAGAATTAGGTGCTTTGCCATCACTGGACTACGACATCTTAGGTGAGATGATCATGGCAGGTTGCAGCTATCGTTTTGTTACTGATGCCGGTTTTGCTGTCGTAAATCAAGCCGCATCAGAGCATTTTACAAGCAGTCGTAACTTGCTCGCTGGTGAGATGCTCATTCAGCTCAAGCAAAAACAATTAACCCCAGAGCACCTAAATCAAGCCAAAGGGCTCATGCGCTATCTGTTAACGCCGCTATTAGGCGGTAAGCCATTACTTAGCCGTAAGTTATTTATTAAACAATAACTTTTTAATATATGAGCAGCCAGTGGTTTACATTAGAATAGGCCCACTAGTTTGTAATATTACTTTTTAGATTTGCTAGTTAGCGAGTCAGTTTTGCCAATTAAGGAGCCACAATGAGTGGAATTTTATTAGGAATTAACATCGATCACATTGCCACTCTTCGTCAAGCTCGTGGAACCAGTTACCCTGATCCTATCCATGCCGCAGCGGTTGCAGAACATGCTGGCGCAGATGGCATCACTATTCATTTACGAGAAGATCGCCGCCATATTCAAGACCGTGATGTGTATTTGTTGGCTAAAACCCTTAAAACGCGGATGAATTTTGAGTTTGCCGTTACCGATGAAATGATTGCGATAGCCTGTGAAGTCAAGCCCGCCTATGCCTGCCTAGTGCCAGAAAAGCGTGAAGAGCTGACCACAGAAGGTGGCTTAGATGTGGCAGGTCAACTTGATAAAATCACTCAAGCTGTCACGACGTTAGCTGCAGAAGGCATCAAGGTATCTTTATTTATTGATGCCGACAAAAGCCAAATAGATGCTGCTGTAGCATCGGGCGCACCTTATATTGAAATCCATACCGGTTGTTATGCCGATGCTGAAACGGATGCTGAGCAGGCTATAGAGTTGGCGCGCATTACTGAAATGGCCAAATATGCTCACAGTAAAGGCTTGATTGTTAATGCAGGACATGGATTGCATTACCATAACGTCAAAGCTATTGCAGCTATCCCTGAGTTGTATGAGTTAAATATTGGGCATGCTGTTATCGCTAGAGCAGCCATTGACGGTTTAGCGACTGCAGTAAAAGATATGAAAACATTAATGCTAGAAGGGCGTAGAGGCGAATAATGGCCATTGTGGGTATTGGTACAGACATTATTGAGATAAACCGCATTGAGCTGCAATATGCCCGTTTAGGGGATAAGTTAGCTAAGCGTGTACTCACGCCTACAGAGCTTGAAATTTACCAATCTTCAAAAATAGCCCATCGATACCTAGCAAAACGTTTTGCTGCAAAAGAAGCCGCAGCGAAAGCCTTAGGCACTGGTATTGGCCGCGGAGTTTCATTTCAGCATATTCATATCAGTAATGATGACAATGGTGCGCCACTAATTAGCTTTACTGATGGTGCATTAGCAAGGCTTGAGCAACTTGGCGCAACCCGCGGCCATATTACTATTGCTGATGAGCAGCATTATGCCGTTGCAACTGTGATTATTGAGTCTTAGTGACTGAAATTGTTAATATTAAATATCTAAAGGCGCTTAATGCGCTTTTTTTGTGGTTGAGTCTTTTTAGGGCGAAACTTGAGTTTGCTGATATCGATAGGGTAAGTTAATGTGAGTTAACCATTACTCACAAAAAACTAACAACTAAAGGTGGTGATATGAAATCAGCGGTCGAGCAGTTAGCAACTTATAAAAGTGTGCACTTAAACCCGAATAATATTCGCACCCATTTCATCGGCGTACCGCTGATTATCTGGTCAGTATTTTTGATGTTAAATTTTATACCGGTGAATTTGCTGTCTTTGCCAAATTTGTATATCAATGTGAATGTGGCATCCGCGTTTGCTATCGGTACTTTAATTTACTACTTCATCTTGCATAAAGGTTTAGCGTTAGGATTAACGATTTTTATTGTTCCAGTGCTTATCACCACTACGCTGGCAGCGCAGCATGGGGCGGGCTGGCTTGTGGCCATTGCTGTATTTGTTGTTGGTTGGGCGATTCAGTTTATCGGCCATAAATACGAAAAAGCCAAACCAGCTTTTATTGACGATTTAAATCAACTTTTGATAGGGCCGTTTTTTTTAATGGCAGAGTTGTATTTTATGCTTGGCTTTGGCAAAGAACTTGAAGAAGAAATCACCCCAATAGCGTGGGATAAACGCAGAGCGTTAGAGGCTAAAAAGCGTCAAACCGCATAAGTTTGATTGAATTTTTGGTATTAAAAAAGGCGCTCAATGCGCCTTTTTAGCTTTTTAATAGCTTAAAACTAACTAATGTTAGTCATCCTGCTCAACTTCAGTAAGCGCAGCATCCGGTATGACTTTTACCGTTTTAATCATGTTATCTGATACCTCTAAAACCTCAATGTCATAGCGACCTATTTTAAGGCGAGTACTGGCTGATGGTATCTCTTCAAGGTGTTCGATGATCAACCCATTTAAGGTTTTAGGTCCATCGATGGCAAAATCCCATTTCATTTCTTTATTTAAGTCACGTATGGTGATGCTGGCTTCGATAATGAAACTGCCATCTTGTTGAATATCAATATCTTCACTGGCAGTGGTAATCATTGAAGTGGTGAAATCACCGACAATTTCTTCAAGAATATCTTCTAACGTCACCAAACCTTGAATATCACCATATTCATCCACTACTAAGCCAAAACGTTCTTTATTCTGCTGAAAGTTAGACAGTTGTACCGTTAACGGCGTGCCTTCTGGAATGAAGTACAATTCTTTTACGGCTCTTAATAATGTCGACTTACTAAATTCTTCTTTTGACTGCAGTCTTAAGGCATCACGCAGGTGGATAAAACCGACGGCATCATCGATATTATCGCGATACACCAACACTCGTGTGTGCGGGCTTTGAGTCACCTGTTTATTAATCAGTTTGAATTCGTCATTAACGTTAATGGCATAAATGTCTGAGCGCGGGATCATAATGTCTTCAACCGTGACTTTTTCTAAATCTAGAATCGACAAAAGCATTTCTTGATGTCGCTGCGGGATCAATGCCCCAGCTTCATGAACAACCGTGCGTAATTCTTCTTGGCTAAGGGCATCATTAACACTGACATTTTTAATTCCTAATACCCGTAAAAAACCAGAAGTGATTAAGTTAATTACTTTCACTAGCGGCCATAATATCGACAGTAAGGCTTTTAATAGCAAGCTTGACGGAAAGGCAATACGTTCAGGGTGTAAGGCGGCAATGGTTTTTGGGGTGACCTCGGCAAAGATGAGAACCACCAAAGTCAAAACACCTGTGGCAATAGCTACGCCCATGTCACCAAATAAGCGCATGCCAATAATGGTTGCTATAGCAGAGGCTAAGATATTAACCAGATTATTACCAATTAAAATCAGGCCGATTAAGCGGTCGGGTCGCTCTAACATTTTTAGTGCACGAATAGCACCTTTGTGGCCGCTAGCTGCTAAATGACGTAAGCGATAGCGATTTAAGGTCATCATGGCGGTCTCACTACCCGAAAAATAGGCTGAGATACAAATTAACACCAACAGAGAGAAGAGGAGTGCGCTGGTAGAAATAGCGTCCAAAAATGGCTCCAGTTATTGTAGTAAAAAAAGACGAATGATGAGTATCAATCATTCGTCATGAGTGTCAAGCTTGGTTAATACTATTCAACCAAATATACGGTTATCGTAAAATAATTTCAGTAACGATTCGTGCGCCAAAATAAGCCAGAGAAAGTAACGTTGCCCCAGATAAGGTATATATTACAGCTGTACGAACACGACAACCGATGCTGTAATGCTGCCAAAGCATCACACAGTAAACCACCCAGGCCATAATTGATAAAATAGCCTTGTGACCTTTGCCATCTTCAAACATATCTTCCAAGAAGATAAACCCTGTCGCCAGTGATAATGTTAGTAGCATCACTCCGATAGTCACCAAATGGTACAGCTGTTTTTCAACTGTCATTAATGGCGGCATGCCGGGGCTCATCATGGTTTTCTTGTTTTTCAATTTATTTTGGATTAGCCACAACTGAATAGCGTACAGAGCTGCAATCATCAAGGCACTGTAGGCCATAAGCGATAATACAATATGTGCTAGGATTTCTGGGTGAACATCAAAGTGGATGATGTATTGAGGGGGAATGAGCCACAGCACAGCAACCGAAATAACTGAGCAAGCATAAACCACAGGCACCACAACAATCACTTTTAAGCGGTGCATGATAATGGTAAAGCTAAAGGCAATAATCCAATTAACCAGTGAAATCACATTGGTTAAACTAAAGTTTTGCCCATCAGCGGTAAAAATGGTTTGTGATAATGCAATGCCATGAAGCACAACGGCAATGGATGCAAAGATAGCAACGAGCTTGCGATTGGGACCTTCTACGTGGAAAAGTCGGCTTGTCACTAAAATAAGTGCAATGCAATAAAACAACATCGCCGAAGCTGGGAAAATGACCATCTGGAATAAACCTATCAAGTTATGAGTGCCGTTGTTTTTTACAATATAAAATCAGCACATCTTTAGTTAGTTAAGATTAACACGAACGCCCCCCAATAGTGGAGTGACCTAAGACTCAAAATTTAACAGTTTCCATCATTTAACTGCAAATTCTTTACGAAAGATGATGAATATCAAATCTGATAGCGCAGGCTGATGTCGCATCTTGAAGTAGTTTGGGTATAATGGGCGCCAATTATGGAATCGTTTAAGGTATACAGCAGCGCATGTTTGAGAATCTATCTGACAGACTGTCACGCACCCTCAAGAATATTAGTGGTCGTGGTCGCTTAACCGAAGACAACATTAAAGATACCTTACGTGAAGTGCGCATGGCGCTGCTTGAGGCTGATGTTGCTTTGCCAGTGGTACGCCAATTTGTTAACAGTGTAAAAGAACGCGCTGTTGGTCAAGAGGTGTCAAAAAGTTTAAGTCCAGGACAAGCATTCATTAAAATTGTCCAAAACGAACTTGAAATTGCAATGGGTGAGGCCAATGAAGCCTTAGACCTCGCTAGTCAACCGCCAGCAGTATTAATGATGGCAGGTTTACAAGGTGCGGGTAAAACCACCAGTGTTGCCAAACTGGCTAAATTTTTACGTGAACGCGAAAAGAAATCAGTACTGGTAGTGAGTGCCGATGTTTATCGCCCTGCAGCGATCAAACAGCTAGAAACCTTAGCCACCGAAGTAGAAGTTGAGTTTTTCCCATCGGATGTGAGCCAAAAGCCAGTAGATATTGCTACTGCCGCGATTGCCCATGCCAAGCTTAAGTTCATTGATGTTGTGATTGTCGATAC
This sequence comes from Shewanella sp. 4_MG-2023, assembly GCF_030548015.1. Classification (NCBI taxonomy): domain Bacteria; kingdom Pseudomonadati; phylum Pseudomonadota; class Gammaproteobacteria; order Alteromonadales; family Shewanellaceae; genus Shewanella; species Shewanella sp. 4_MG-2023. Next base: position 10,018 of record NZ_JAUORL010000002.1, on the reverse strand, counting down.
CGCAGGTCGCTTGCATGTTGATGAAGCGATGATGGATGAAATTAAAGACCTTCATGCAGCCGTTAATCCTGTAGAGACGCTCTTTGTTGTCGATGCTATGACTGGCCAAGATGCAGCTAATACTGCAAAATCATTTAATGAAGCATTACCGTTAACCGGTGTGATCCTGACAAAGATTGATGGTGATGCACGTGGCGGCGCGGCGTTATCGATTCGTAATATTACTGGAAAACCGATTAAATTCTTAGGTGTCGGTGAAAAAATTGATGCCCTTGAGCCATTCCACCCTGAGCGTATTGCTTCACGTATTCTTGGTATGGGCGATGTGCTTTCACTCATTGAAGAAGTAGAACGTGGCGTTGATAAAGACAAAGCCATGAAGCTTGCTTCAAAAGTGAAATCAGGTGGCGGCTTTGATTTAGAGGATTTTCGCGAACAACTGCTGCAAATGAAGAATATGGGCGGCATGATGAACATGATTGAAAAGCTGCCAGGTGTAGGCCAATTACCACCCGAAGCGTTAGCCCAAGTTCAAGATGGCAAGATGACCGGCCAAATGGAAGCTATTATTAATTCAATGACACCAGGTGAGCGCAAGCGTCCTGATATCATTAAAGGTTCACGAAAACGTCGTATTGCCTTAGGTTCTGGCACTCAAATTCAGGATGTTAATCGTCTTTTGAAGCAGTTTACTCAAATGCAAAAAATGATGAAAAAAATGTCAGGTAAAGGTGGCATGAAAAAAATGATGCGCAGTATGGGCGGTATGATGCCTCCGGGAATGAAGTTTCCAGGACGTTAATGCCTAAGTTTTTCATGGATATCTATTCAAATACCGCCGGTTAGATTTATTTTGACCTATTGCAGGCATTAGCCTTCGATGTAAAAATCGTCGGATTTGGTTGCAATAGTTGAAAAGTCAGGTAAAATCTTCCGGCTTTCTACTGGGGCCCTTCGCGAACACGGAGTCCCAGTTTTTTATTTTTGCTTCTAGCAAATCATTAGAGGAATAAAACGCATGGTTACCATTCGTTTAGCTCGTGGCGGCGCAAAAAAGCGTCCATTTTACAGTATCGTTGTAGCAGATAGCCGCAATGCACGTGACGGTCGTTTCATCGAACGTGTTGGTTTTTTCAACCCTTTAGCTAAAGGTCAAGAAGAAACTTTACGTTTAGATTTAGATCGTGTTGATCATTGGGTTGCAACTGGTGCTGCAACTTCAGATCGCGTAGCAAAATTGATCAAAGACGCTCGTAAAGCTGTTGCTTAATAGCGTTAAGGTATAAAGATGAGTAGTAATCAACAACCCATCGTACTAGGCAAAATAGGTTCTAGTCATGGTATTAAAGGTTGGATGAAAATCACCTCTTATACCGATTCTGTTGAAGGTATTTTTGAATATTCCCCTTGGTACATAAAAGAACAAGGTGAATGGCGTGAGGTTAAGGTCTCTCAGTGGCGTTTTCAAGGTAAAGCACTCGTGGCTTGCTTAGAAGGCGTAAATACACGAGAGGATGCGCAAGCACTTACAAATTGTGAGATTGCCATTCAGTCAGACCAAATGAAAAACTTGTCAGAAGATGAATTCTACTGGCGAGATTTGATTGGTTGTACTGTGACTAACACCAAAGGTTACAACATGGGTGAAGTCGAGCAGATCGTGGAAACAGGATCGAACGACGTACTCCTTGTTAAAGCTAACGTAAAAGATGCTTTTGGCAAAGCGGAACGAATGATTCCCTTTGTCCCTGAGCAGTTCGTCCTTGAGGTGAACTTGCAAAGCAAACAGATATTAGTGGATTGGGATCCAGACTTTTAAGTCGAGGTACATCATATGCGGTTAGGGGTAGTAACCCTGTTTCCTGAGATGTTTCGTGCCGTTACAGACTTTGGAGTCACGGGTCGAGCCGTTAAAAACGGCCTGTTAGAGTTGCAAACGTGGAATCCTCGTGATTTCACCCATGATCGACATAACACTGTTGATGACCGACCTTACGGTGGTGGTCCAGGCATGTTGATGATGGTGCAACCGTTACGCGATGCTATTCATGCAGCGAAAGCTGCGGCAGGTGACGGTGCAAAGGTGATTTATTTATCACCTCAGGGACGTAAGCTGGATCAGCAAGGCGTTTCTGAGTTAAGTAAATCAACAAGTTTAGTGTTGGTATGTGGTCGATACGAAGGTGTTGACGAACGTATTATTCAATCTGAAATTGATGAAGAGTGGTCAATTGGTGATTATGTGCTTTCGGGCGGAGAATTACCGGCGATGACCTTAATTGATTCAGTTGCAAGGTTAGTACCTGGTGTACTAGGTAAGCAAGCGTCAGCAGAGCAAGACTCTTTCTCTGATGGCTTATTGGATTGTCCACACTATACACGCCCTGAAACTTTAGATGGTGTCGGTGTACCAGCAGTGCTTTTAAGCGGTGACCACAAAAAAATTAGACTCTGGCGGTTGCAACAAAGTCTTGGTAGGACTTTTTTAAGACGACCAGAATTATTTGAAAATCTAGCTCTGACTGGCGAACAAAAGACTCTTTTAGCGGAGTTTGTCAAAAATTTAGACAAACCTGTGTAGTCATAAGCCCAGTTATTTCTAGAACGGAGTAAGTTATGAACAACATCATTAAAATGCTCAACGAAGAGCAAATGAAAACAGATGTACCTGAATTTGGTGCTGGTGATACAGTAGTAGTTAAGGTACGTGTAGTTGAAGGCAACAAAGAACGTCTTCAAGCGTTTGAAGGTGTGGTTATCGCTAAGCGTAACCGTGGTCTTCATTCTGCATTTACAGTACGTAAAATCTCTAATGGCGAAGGTGTTGAGCGTGGTTTCCAAACGCACAGTAAACTAGTAGCTAGCATCGAAGTTAAGCGTCGCGGTCGTGTTCGTCGTGCTAAGCTTTACTACTTACGTGATCGTTCAGGTAAATCTGCACGTATCCGTGAAAAGTTGGCAACTAAGTAAGACTAGTTACCCGCTTAAAAAAATTAGATGCAGTGTTCGCACAATAGCCCGCCTTTATGGCGGGTTTTTGTGTTTTTGGAGAAAATTAAATTTAGTGGTTGATTAGTGGCTTAATCCAAGGCATAGTTAGCCCAACCTTGTAATGGTGTAGCGGTACGGTGTTACTTTTTTGGTAAGGTCAGTTAGTGCAGTCATGGTTTACGCGATAGCCCCAAGACAGAAATAATTTTTTAAGAAGTGAGAAATATCATGCAGCAAGATACGATTAATAACGTTCATATTAGTTCAGAGAAAGTACTGGTCACCCCAGCAGAATTAAAAAAAGCATTGCCGCTGTCTGATCACGCTTATCAGTACATTCTTGACGCACGTAAAACCGTTGCCGATATTGTCCACAAACGTGACAATCGAGTATTAATCGTTACTGGCCCATGTTCTATTCACGATATCGATGCTGCCAAAGAATACGCCCTAAAGCTTAAAAAATTACATGATGATCTCAGTGATGAGTTTTATATCTTGATGCGGGTTTACTTTGAAAAACCACGTACGACAGTAGGTTGGAAAGGCCTTATCAACGATCCTGATATGGACGAGTCATTCGATGTTGAAAAGGGACTGAGAATGGCGCGTGAGTTGATGATTTGGCTTGCAGAGCTCGAGCTGCCGGTAGCGACTGAAGCGTTAGACCCCATTAGCCCACAATATATGTCAGAGCTGGTGACTTGGTCGGCCATTGGTGCCAGAACCACAGAGTCGCAAACTCACCGTGAAATGGCATCTGGCTTATCCATGCCAGTAGGATTTAAAAACGGCACTGACGGTAAACTTGGAGTGGCGATTAATGCACTGCAATCTGCGGCAAGCAGCCACCGCTTTATGGGCATTAACCAGCAAGGGCAAGTGTCATTACTGCAAACTGCAGGTAACCCCGATGGCCATGTGATTTTACGTGGTGGCAAAACACCTAATTATGATGCTGACAGTGTGGCAGAGTGTGAAGCGCAGTTACATCAAGCCAAATTAAATGCCAGATTGATTATTGATTGTAGTCATGGCAATTCATCAAAAGACTATACAAGACAGACACTAGTTTGCGAGGATGTATTTAAACAAATACATGCAGGTAACCGTTCAATTATTGGGGTGATGCTTGAAAGTCACTTAAATGAAGGTAATCAATCCAGCAATAAGCCTCTGTCAGAACTGGCTTATGGGGTATCGGTAACCGATTCTTGTATAAATTGGCAAACTACTGAGACATTGTTGCGTAGCAATGCTAATTTACTTAAAACAGTATTACCTAATCGATTCGCAGCATAAACGCGGCGATGGATGGATTTAAGCGATGAATGAAAAAACCACTTTAGATTTAGACAATTTGCGTGAGCTCATTGACGGCGTTGATCAGCAACTACTGCATTTATTACGTAAGCGATTAGATCTTGTTGCTCAAGTCGGGGCGGTTAAGCATGCTGCTGGTGTGCCGATTTACGCACCGCAGCGTGAAGCGTCAATGTTGGCGAAACGCCGTAAAGAAGCCAGTGAGATGGATGTTTCACCGCAACTTATTGAAGATATTTTACGTCGTTTAATGCGTGAGTCCTATTTGAATGAAAAAGATGTCGGATTTAAGCAAGTAAAAACGGATCTTGGTCATATTGTCATTGTTGGTGGTGAAGGCCAACTTGGTGGTTTATTTAGTCAAATGCTGACGCTGTCTGGCTATACTGTAAAAAGCCTTGATAAAAACGACTGGCATCGCGCAGACGAGTTATTTGATGGCGCTGGCATGGTGATCGTTACCGTGCCAATTAATGTCACTTGCGAGGTGATCAGCAATCAATTAAACAATTTAGCTGATGATTGTATTCTTGCTGATTTGACCTCAATTAAAACTGAGCCTTTAAATGCCATGCTTGCCGCTCACAATGGCCCTGTAGTGGGTTTACACCCAATGTTTGGCCCTGATGTGGGCAGTTTAGCAAAACAGGTTGTGGTGGTGTGTGATGGCCGTGAACCCCAAGCTTATCAATGGTTGCTCGATCAAATTATTATTTGGGGTGCACGCATTGTTAACGAAGATGCACAAAAGCATGATAAAGCCATGCAACTAGTGCAAGCCATGCGTCACTTTTCAACTTTTGTTTATGGTTTGAACTTATGTAAAGAGCAGGCCGATATTGAGACGCTTTTACAATTTAGTTCGCCTATTTATCGTTTAGAGTTGGCTATGGTGGGGCGTTTGTTTGCTCAAGATCCAAAGCTGTATGCTGATATTATTTTTGCCCAAGAAGGTAGCCAAGTCGCCATTAGTGATTATCTCGATAACTATGGTCAAGCGCTTCAACTACTTAAGACCGGCAATCGAGATGAATTCGTGTCTCAATTTGAGCAAGTTGCAAAATGGTTTGGGGATTTTGCGCCACAATTTCAGCAAGAAAGCCGCGCTATGCTACAGTCTGTCAATGATATGAAGACCAATTAAGCCGAGTTAACGCTGAATAATATTGCGAAATCATCAAACAGGGATTAAGGTTAAAGGGAGCTGCTTTTAAGTAGCTCTTTTTTTCGGACTAATAGGAGTGATAATCTAATGACAAATACTGAGGTTTACACCGCAGAAGATTTATCGCTTGGGCATTTTTTATATGCACTAATGAGCGCCTTTCCACTCTTTTTTTTACCAGTGTTTTTTAGTTTATTAATTAATATTTCCCAAAACCGTATTCCAGCAAGCTCTTTGCTGGGCTCTCATTTAAGATGGCAACGTAATAGCATGACAGGTTTGATGCCATTATTGATCTTAGGCTATTTTACTCCTCAATTATGGCTTAGTGTCCCGATATTTGTATTAGCTTTAGGCTGGTTTAGTTATCGTATTTTTAAAGGATGGCTTGGGTTAAATGATAATGTCAGCATGTATTAATTGTTGATTAACCAATAAAAAACCGAACTTAAAGTTCGGTTTTTTATTGGGCTAAAAGCAACCGCATGGTTTGGATAAATGATGCGGTTGGTTGCTGGTTTTATTGATGAAGCTCGTGTAGCAAGTGATGTTGGTCATCTGCCTCTGCCAGTTGTTGCTCATTCAGAATCAGCCCGTTGGCCTGTAGTTGCTTAACCGCTATGGCTTGCTGATGTAAAAGTGGGCTGTTAACCGCGTAACTGGTATTAACAATAACTGGCAAGTGGCATTGATGCTTTATTGCAATTAATCCGGCTAAATCCAATGACAGTTGCTCAGGATTAGTAAAGCTTCTAATGCCTGCTTCAACCAAGATCAGTTGTTGATTACCCGTGGTTAAAACTCTATCTGCAGCAGTAAGCCAGTCAGAGGTACTTGCCATAGTATTGCGCTCAAGCAATACCGGTTTACTGATAGCGCCAGCTGCATCTAACAGTTCTTTATCAAACATCGCCTTACCGGCAAGATAAACCATATCGGCCGACTTTACTGCGATATCGAAGCTGCTTACTGAGTCAACTTCAATGGCACTGAACAAGCCTGCTTGCTCAACGATATGACAATAGTTTTTAAGGTTTAACGGCGATAAGTTATCTGTAGATGAAGCTTGTAGCAATACCCCTTGATAACCAGACTCTTTCACCTGCTTCACCTTAGCGGCAAATAAGTCATCGGTGTCTGTAAGGGTCATTTGTTGCAGCGCAACTAAGTCCTTTTCACCAATGGCACACTGTTTGGTTTCAATAATGGTCTGCTCTTGTCGATACAACTTCGAATGCTTAGGGGCATCAAGATTGTCACTGGTAGTTTTATTGGGGGCTTTAGAGCTATTTGGCTCAATCACTAGCTGACTACTATTAAGTTGAGTTGGTTTGACGGTTTCACAAGGGTAACAGCCCAGCACTTTTATAAAGCGTGTCAGTCTTTCTAATTCTTTTAAGGCTTGCTGCATATCATGGTTTGCAAGATTTTCATCAACATCAAGGTAGAACATTTCTTCCCACGGGGTGCCAGGGATTGGGCGAGACTCTAACTTACTCATATTAATGTTATGGGCTTTTAATACGAGTAGCGCCTCAACTAGCGCGCCGGGCTTTTGTCCTGTAGCCATAATCAAGGTGGTTTTTGCCGGCAGTTGTGACGGCACTGCTACAGCTTTGCGTGCAACCACAATAAAGCGGCTTTGATTAATTTTTTGGTTGGCTAACCCTTTTTCTGTGGCACTTAATTGATATAAGGCGCCGCCTTCAGCACTGCCAATAGCGGCAACACTGTCATCATCTGCGTCAATGACTTGCTGCATGGCTTCAGCACTGCTTGAGCAATAGGCCAGCGTTAAGTTTGGATGTTGTGATAACCACTGACTGCATTGGCTAATGGGCTGTGGGTGAGCAAATACGGTTTTGATTTGTTCTAATTCAGCATTATTTTTGGTGAGTAAGCAATGGCCCACTTCAATGGTTGTTTCTCCGACAATTGAAAGAGAGGTGTGTTGCAGCACGTCATACACTTCATTAATTGAACCCGATGAGGTATTTTCAATAGGTAAAAAACCTAAGTCAGCATGGCCGAGTTCAACTGAACTGATAATTTCATCAAAACTTTGGCAGCCTAAATCAATCATTTCTACTTGGCGGCGCTGACAAAAACGACTGGCGGCGAGATAAGAGTATGAGCCTCTAGCACCTAGGTAGGCGATGGTCGATTGTTGTTGCTGGATTTCAGGGTTAGCACGGCCATGTAAAAAGGCTTGTTGATTCAAGACTGAATCTTCAATAATGCTTTGATAAAGTGAGATAACAAAGTGAGCATCTAAACCTTGCTCTCTACCTTGTTGAACTAAGCGTTCTAATAATTCTTTTTCCCGCTGCGTATCTCTGATGGGCCTAACATCGACTTCTTTACTTCTGGCGACATCAAGGCTTAATTCACGCCTTTTGGCTAGTAAGGCTAATAAGTCCTTATCTAGTGAGGTAATTTGTTCTCTGGTCTGACTCAATTCTGGCGCTTTTTTCATAATAGCCTCAATGACGACTGCTTAGCTGACGTGGTGTTGAACAGCGAGCATTAAATATTTAATAATAAAAAGCCCCCCAGTTGGGAGGCTCTAAATTTCATTTTCGTTTTTACACAAAAAATCGGCCTCAATATGGGGGCTGAATAAAAAAGAAAATAAAATTGCGGCTAGTGATATTTTTCATACTGTAAAATTAAAGCGCTAAGCTATCAGTGTCAATCAAATAATGATCAAGTTTGCCCATTGTTTATGGTTTGCATAAAAAAGCGCACCCGAGGGCGCGCTTTGGTTTAAGAGTAATAAAAAACATCAAGCTGCGGTTTCCTCCTTATAGACATACTCAAAATCATTATCGGTTTCAGTTGTTGGTGAAACGTGACGTTGAGCCTGGGGTTTATGAGTCAGGCGATTTAGCTGTTTTTCCAGCTTTTTACCCATTGCAGTTATTGCTGCGTAAAGGTTTTCATTTTTCGCCTGGGCGAATAGTTCTCCACTTGGCAAGCCTACTGACGCTTCTATCTTAAAGAGCTGCTTTTCCTGAGTGATAATTACATGCGGGTTAATGAGTTGTAGATCATGTCTTGCGAGTTTTTCAATTTGTCCTTCGATACGTTCAAGAATCGGTGCAGTTACTTCAAGTTGCTTGCTAGTGATTTTCAGCATATTTCGAACCTTCTGTTGTTTGCTTAAGTTCAGATTACCAAGCTCTGAAAGAAAAATCGTGATCTAAATCACGTTTTGTGGGCCTTTTTAGACTGTTTGATTCATATTTGATCGCTTAGACAATTTAGCTAAAAAACCGCTTAAAAAGTCTTGAAACTCAATCTAAATAGGCGCATATTTGAATGGATAACAACCTAGCTTACCTCCCAGTTTTGAACGATTTTTGTTCACCAACTCCATTCTATGCAGCGGTTCAACGTCATTGAAACCATGTTTGCTGCCAACGTTTATACTGCTTGTCATCACTGGCTCCAAATATCTTTCTAAGTTTGACACTCATATCCAGATTTAAGGCCGCACTTATAGGCAAAGCCCTATTTTCAGAGCTGATTAAATAAACCCAAGTCTTGTGTTTTAATCCAATAATACAGAAACATGTAAGCTGTTGATGCTAATTGCTCCACAAGTGCTAGAGTTTGCACTTGTTTGATGAAACGCTGTAATACTTAATTACTTTTCTTTACCTTAAGGGTCTATGAGTGCAAGAATTTGCTCTTTATAATCAAGCATATTAAAAGAACTAAGCTTAAGGCACATCTATGAGTATAGAACAAAAAAAAATTAAGGTATGGGATATACCCACTCGATTATTCCACTGGTTTACGGTGGCGTTGCTGATTTGTTTGTGGTGGACAGCAGATGCAGGAGAGATGGAGTGGCACCAAGTTTGTGCTTATAGCTTTTTAGTGCTGATTGTCTTTAGGTTACTGTGGGGGGTTGTAGGTAGTGATACCGCAAAATTCAAAGACTTTGTCGCTGGACCTAAAAAAGTTATTGGTTATTTACGTGAGCCGTTAAAAGAGCCTGTTGTTGGCCATAACCCTATGGGTGGTTATATGGTGATGCTAATGCTATTTGTGCTCACATTGCAGTTGCTAACGGGCCTATTCGCTACAGATGATATCTTTACCGAAGGACCGCTTTACGCCATGGTGTCTTCTGATACTGCTTCATTTATGACATGGTTACACAAAATGAACTTCAATTTTATCCTTGGGTGCATCGCATTGCATCTTTGCGCGATTACGATTTATGCCATTAAAGGACACAAGTTAGTAGGTGCGATGATTTCGGGTAAAAAAACCTTAACCCATGAGGAACATAAATTACTGAGCGCTGAGCCTAAAATGAAATCACCGTTACTTGCTTTTGGGATTGTCATGATACTTGGTTCAGGTGTCTGGGTATGGCTTATTGCACCTATCATTGCGTTTATGTGATTGAATTAATTCAAGAGACTGTCAGAAAAAAGCCCACTTCAGTGTAATGCCGATCAGTTAAGGCCAATATGATCGGTTGACCGATCTTTAAAAGGCTTCAAAATCCAGTACAGACTCTTG
>NZ_JAUORL010000019.1:0-86499 GCF_030548015.1 Shewanella sp. 4_MG-2023 | reverse complement strand
CCAGACTTGAACTGGCACGCCTATTAAGCGAGGGATTTTAAATCCCTTGTGTCTACCGATTCCACCACTCGGGCAAAAGTGTCATTTAATTGTTAACTTAACAACTAAACAAAATTGTGGAGGCGCGACCCGGAGTCGAACCGAGGTCGACGGATTTGCAATCCGCAGCATAGCCATTCTGCCATCGCGCCGTAATTCATTTAATGAATTGGAGCGACATATCGGGTTCGAACCGATGACCTATACCTTGGCAAGGTATCGCTCTACCAACTGAGCTAATGTCGCTTTACCGAATCAATAACAAGGTGTTGTCGTTGACTTCGGGATGCATTTTTACTGTTTTAAGCAATTCTGTCAATGAAGTTTTATAGTTTTTTCGTTGTTTTTAGTGCGTTTGTCGCATAAATAAACGCATCGAATAAATATTAACTGAACTTGGTTAAAAGCTATTCAGTATGAAAAATCTTAATTTGAAAAGACTGGGCTATTTCAGCTGAGAATATTCAAAAACTGCAATGTGATAATGGTTTGCTAATAAAAAAGCACTTCAAAGAAGTGCTTTTAATAGGTGAATTGCGCTTAGGCATTAATTAGGTTCTGTTTATGCGCTCGGTAAAGACAAAGTCGTAATACCCAGCATTTTTTGCATAACGCCCACTACCTGACAGCTATAACCAAATTCATTGTCATACCAAACATACAAAATTGCACGTTTACCTTCTGCAATTGTTGCTTGAGAGTCAACAACGCCTGCATAACGCGAGCCCACTAAATCACTAGAAACAATCTCAGTAGATTCAGTAAAATCAATTTGATTACGCAGCTCTGAAGTTAATGCCACATCTTTGAGGTATTCATTTAATTCGTCACGGTTTGTTTCACCGTTTAAATTAACACTAATGATAGCCATTGACACATTAGGTGTAGGTACACGTATCGCATTGCCTGTAAGCTTACCTTCTAGCACAGGTAACGCTTTAGATACGGCTTTAGCAGCACCAGTTTCAGTAATAACCATGTTTAATGGCGCACTACGGCCACGGCGATCAGCACTGTGATAGTTATCAATCAAGTTTTGATCGTTCGTATAAGAGTGAATAGTTTCTACATGGCCATTTTCAATACCGTACTTATCATTAACCGCTTTTAGAACCGGTGTAATAGCATTAGTAGTACAACTAGCAGCAGAAACAATGATGTCTTCTGGTAAAATGTCATTTTCATTGACACCATAAACAACATTTTTAATGGCGCCTTTAGCTGGTGCCGTTAACAGAACCTTACTGGCACCTTTACTCTTAAGGTGCAAACCAAGGCCTGCTTCATCTTTCCAAATACCGGTATTATCAACAACCAATGCATCATTTATACCGTATTGGGTATAATCAACTTCATCAGGTGAATTAGCATAGATTATTTGAATGTAAGTACCATTGGCGATTAATGCGTTGTTCTCTTCATCAACTTCAACTGAGCCATTGAAAGAACCATGCACCGAATCACGACGTAATAAGCTGGCGCGTTTTTCCAAATCGCCTTTCTTGCCACCACGAAGTACAATAGCACGAAGACATAATTTGTTGCTTTGGCCGGTTTTTTCGATCATCAGGCGTGCTAATAACCGCCCTATTCGACCAAAACCGTATAGCACGACATCTTTAGTGGCAACATCATCACCAAAATTTATGCCCGCTTCTAAAGCGTGAGTCATATAAGATTGAATTTGTGATGCATCAGAGTGTTCACGCCAGTAATTAATGGCAAGCTTGCCAATATCGACTTTACAATGCTTAACTGACAACTTACTTAACGCTTCTACAAATGGGAAACTTTCGCGTAAACGTAACTTATCGCCAATGTGACGACGAACTAAGCGATGCGCTTTAATAATTTCTATTGTTGATGCGTTTAAAAGTGGTTTACCAAAAATTAAGACTTCAACGCCTTGATTACGGTATAATTTCCCAAGTAAAGGCTGCATAGCCTCAGCCATTTCGAAACGTTCTTGCCAACTTTGTAGGTGTTTATCAGCGCTCATTAAAAAGATCCTTTATCTCATATTTCGGCTTTGTCGCAGAAAGAATTGAGTAACAGAAAGAAAAGACCAATAATCAGATTATTGTAGGGTTATCCCTTATTAGTCGCCGTCATTGTAATGAAATTTGACGCATTTCACCAGTAAGAAATTTTTACTAAACCTGTAATTTTATTAGAAAAAATCACCATACGGAGCCAGTTTTGAATAAAAGTTTAGTAATAATTACATCATTTTCTTTATTCGCTGCATTATTCGGCCTTTTCGGTTGTGATGTTGGTCGAAATAGTGCCGCCATATGTAAAAAAAATCCTGAACTTTGTGCCGATTTACACCAAGATAGTTGGTGTTTAGTAGAAAAAGGCGACTTAATTCGCAGTCGTTACCAATTAAAGCAGATAGAAACCCCTTCAGGAAAGTTACTCTATGAGCAACTCATCAAGCTTGAGTCTTATAGTAAATGCATCGAACTTGCTGCCGGGGTTAAACATGTTATTAATACTCACCGTACTGAAGATCGAGAACGTGCTTATGCTATTAGTACCCAAAACTTAGCCCAATTAAGAGAATCTACTCAAGATAACCCAGATCTTTATTTGGCTTACTACCGCTGGACCACTTTTAATGATGGTGATTCACGAGATGCTGTCATCGCCGCAGAACAATCTGGTGAAGTTAATGAAGTTTTCATGTTGTCCCACATTGCCAGTTATTATTTAAAAATAAATACCAGCCAATCAAAAGCACTGTATTTATCACTTTTAGCTAACTCAAACGCAGAAACTTTGGATCCAGACTGGCTTTTAGGTTTAGCGAGCATTTATCGACGTGAACAAAATTCACAAAATGAATACTTGTTTACCAAAGCCAATTTGTTGATGAGTGATTATGTGGCTTCTGAGCAGAGGCTTTTAGCCTTAATTGGCAATAATAAAACCTTGGCAGCCCAATTAGACCTCGATGCGCAAATGTTAGTTAATCAACTTTCCTTAGGTCAATTCGATATCAGCCAATTTAAAACGCGAATTGATTAAAAAACTAGCGCGTTATTAACTACAATGAACACATTATATTTTTCACTTATTTGTTGACGACTTACAAAAAAACACAAAAAGTGTGTGATATATTGAATTCTGTAAATAAAATACAGACATTTGACGCTTAAATTGCCATTTTTCGGCTTTTTTACTTGACGAAAATCGTTAATTTGGTAATTTTACTACCATATGATTTACGAAACAGATTTTATAATCACTTGAGGGATATGCAATGACTATCCGTGTAGCAATTAACGGCTATGGCCGTATCGGTAGAAATGTTTTACGTGCGCTTTATGAAAGCGAAAAGGATTACCCAATTGAAATCGTTGCACTCAACGATTTAGGTGATGCTTCAATTAATGCTCACCTTACCAAGTATGATTCAGTTCATGGTCGTTTTAATGCTAAAGTTGATCATGATGATGAAGCCATCTACGTTAATGGCGATAAAATCCTAACTTTCCAAGAACGTGACCCTTCTAAATTGCCTTGGGCAGAGTTGAATGTTGATGTTGTGTATGAATGTACTGGTATTTTCACTTCTAAAGAAGCGGTACAGCCACATTTAACAGCGGGCGCGAAGAAAGTTATTATTTCAGCACCAGGTAAAAATGTTGACGCTACAGTTGTTTATGGCGTAAACAATGACGTACTAACTGCTGACATGACTGTGATTTCAAATGCTTCATGTACAACCAACTGTTTAGCGCCTTTTGCGAAACCGTTGAATGACTCTGTTGGTATTGAATCAGGTTTAATGACTACTATTCATGCTTACACCAATGATCAACGCTTATCAGATGTTTACCACACTGATTTACGTCGTGCTCGTGCAGCAGCAATGTCTATGATCCCAACTCAAACTGGGGCAGCTGCTGCTGTAGGTTTAGTGGTTCCTGAGCTTCAAGGTAAGTTTGACGGTTTAGCTGTACGTGTACCGACAGTCAACGTATCTCTTGTAGATCTCACTTTCCAAGCGTCTCGTGACACCACAGTTGAAGAAATTAACCAGATAGTGGCAGATGCAGCAAAAACTTCACCATTGAATGAAGCGCTTGCTATTAATGTTGAACCTTTAGTCTCTATCGACTTCAACCATAATGCATTTTCTTCTAACTTTGACGCGACTCAAACACGTGTTAATGGTCGACTTGTCAAAGTAATGGCTTGGTATGATAACGAATGGGGTTTCAGTAACCGCATGTTAGATAATACTGTTGCATTAATGACAGCTAAATAATTCATAGCAGTCATTTGACTAATATGAAAAAGCCCTGCAATTGCAGGGCTTTTTATTGTCTGTCATTTAGCTTAGTAATACTAAGCTAAATCTTACAAACTTAATTAGGCGTTGCCTTTTACTTTCATATTAAGGGTTTGAGCAAAATTTAGCATTCTATTAAGTGGCACTAACGCATCATCACGTAAAGCGTCATCAACAAACACTTCATGGGTTGTTTTATCGACACTACTGAGCGATGCTTCAATCGCTTGAAGACCATTCATAGCCATCCAAGGACAATGGGCACAGCTTTTACAAGTGGCGCCATTACCGCCTGTTGGCGCTTCAATAAGTGTCTTACCCGGTGCAGCTTGTTGCATTTTATAAAAAATGCCGCGATCGGTTGCTACAATGAATTGCTGATTGTCCATAGTTTGTGCAGCTTTAATTAACTGACTAGTTGAACCTACAGCATCAGCTAACGCTACCACATTTGCTGGTGATTCTGGGTGAACTAGCACAGCAGCATCTTGATATTGTATTTTTAATTCACGTAAGGCTTTTGCTTTAAATTCGTCATGAACAATACAATCACCTTGCCACATCAGCATATCGGCGCCAGTTTCTTTAGCGATATAACTGCCTAAATGTCTATCTGGGCCCCAGATGATTTTCTTGCCTTCACTATCTAAGTGTTCAACGATTTCAAGGGCGATACTTGATGTAACAACCCAATCTGCACGCGCTTTAACAGCGGCAGAGGTGTTAGCGTAGACCACAACGGTATGATCTGGATGAGCATCGCAAAATGCCGAAAACTGCTCAATAGGACAACCAATATCAAGTGAACAGGTGGCATCTAAAGTAGGCATTAGAATGGTTTTTTCAGGGCTAAGAATTTTAGCCGTTTCGCCCATAAATTTAACGCCAGCAACAATTAACGTTTTAGCAGGATGATCACGACCAAAGCGTGCCATTTCTAAAGAATCAGATACGCATCCACCTGTCTCTTCTGCTAAGGCTTGAATTTCAGGATCAGTATAGTAATGTGCAACAAGAACCGCATTTTGTTCTTTTAAAAGCTGTTTAATTTTTTGTTTATAATCAGCCTTTTCGGCTTCATTTAATACAGCGGGTTTTGCGGGAAAAGGATATTCGATTGAAGCGATATTCGGTGCCGAAGTGATCATTTTGATTCCGAGAAGTTACAACGTTTGAGTATTATACAAAATCGGCCCATAAAATTAAAGGACGCTTTCGCGTCCTTTCGTGTAACTGGGTAACCTATTTTGAAGGTGAAGGAATTAGCGCATGGCTAATAACATCTCTTGAGGTTGTTCCAGATAGAGCTTCCATAAATTACAAAAACGGGCAATGGTGCCACCATCAATTATGCGATGATCGCCAGACCAACTAACTTGCATTATTTTACGCGCTTCAACTTCACCGTTTTCATTAAAGCGCGGTAGAGTTTGCAGTTTACCTAACGCTACAATGGCTACTTCAGGTTTATTGATGATTGGCGTTGCCACTGTGCCGCCGAGTGCACCAATATTAGAAATAGAAATCGTGCCACCTTTAAGATCTGCAGGTGAAACGCGGCCACTACGAGCAGCAGTGGTTAAACGAGTAATTTCAGCAGCAACTTCTAGAATAGATTTGTTTTGCACGTCTTTTACATTAGGTACTAACAAACCAACTTTTGAATCAACAGCCATACCTATGTTATGAGAAGCTTTATACGTCAGCTCAGTACACTCGGAATTGACCTGGCTATTCAGCACAGGGAATTCATTGATGGCTAACGACATTGCTTTCATGAAAAATGGCATCATTGTTAGCTTAACATCATCAGTAGAGTAGCGTTGCTTCATTTCGGCGCGCAAGGCAACTAGATCTGTTAAGTCAAACTCTTCACAATAGGTAAAATGCGGAATGGTCGAAACAGACTCCACCATCATTTTCGCCATAACCGCTTTAACACCTTTGATAGGTTCGACTTTATCAGTAGCGCTTGACACGGTCGTCGCTGGCGTAACTGCTGGGGCTTGGTTATTGACCACAGGAGTAGAAACTGTCGTAGATTTAGGCGTCGCTGCAGTTAAGTGGCTTTCAATATCTTCTTTATAGACACGGCCACTTTTGCCTGTTCCTTTCACATCAGCAATATTGATATCTAAGCTGCGGGCTAAACGTCGCACTGCAGGACTGGCTAATGCTTTGCCTTGTATAACAGGCTCAGGTGAAACATCTAAAGCCACTTGGGTTGCTGGAGCATCATCTACAAGGGTATTTGCTACTGAGGTAGATTCAACTTCGATGGCAAATAAAGGTTCATGTACTTTTGCAAGCTGGCCTTTTCGATAATGAAGTTTAACAATAGTGCCATTTTTTATTGCTGGAATTTGAACCAAAGCTTTGTCTGTCATCACATCAGCAATAGGTTGATCTTCAACCACGCTATCGCCTTCTTCGACTAACCACTCAACCAGTTCACACTCTACAATACCTTCACCAATATCTGGCAATAAAAACTCTTCAATCGCTTTACCTGTAACAGGGGCTTGTGGCGTATTTTGAATCGAGGCATTGCTAGGTGTATGGCTTGAATCATTTTTTACTTCCGCCGCTGTCGAAATGACAAAAGGTTCGGCAGCAGTTGCATCCATATCTACGGCATAAAGTGGTGCATGTACTTTAGCAATATCGCCTTTGGCATAATACAGCTTAGTAATTACGCCACCATGTGGTGCAGGAATTTGCACTAAAGCTTTATCGGTCATGACATCAGCGATGGGTTGATCTTCAACGACTAAGTCGCCTTCTTTAACCATCCAATCGACAAGCTCACATTCAACAACACCTTCACCAATATCCGGCAAAATAAAATCTTTAATCATATCTTGCTCCTAGAAATTAACTGATGCTTTAATGGCTTCGAATGTTTTAAGCTCATCTGGCATGTATTCTTTTTCAAGAATAAGCGGGTATGGTGTATCTAAACCACATACTCGGCTAATGGGTGATTCAAGGCTTAAGAAACATTCCTGCTGAATTGTTGCTGCAATTTCACCAGCAAAGCCACCTGTTAACGGCGCTTCATGGTTTATTAATAACCGACCCGTTTTCTTAACTGAAGCAGCAACGGTTTCTATGTCCCATGGTGCCAGAGTGCGCAAATCGATAATTTCAGATGAAATACCCTCTTTTTCAGCCATAAGCGCTGCTTTTTCAAGGATCTCCATTTGCGCGCCCCAACCTAGTAATGTGATATCAGTTCCTGATTTAACCACTTCTGCTTTACCTAGCTCGATTTCATAATCGCCAGCGGGCACTTCGCCAACTGAAGCACGATAAAGACGCTTAGGCTCAAAGAAAATAATTGGATTAGGGTCACGTATAGAAGCAAGTAACAGCCCTTTTGCTTGCTCTGGGTTACGTGGAATGACAACTTTTAAACCAGGCGTTTGGGTAAAGTACGCTTCTGGAGATTGCGAGTGATAATGGCCGCCTGCAATACCGCCACCATAAGGGGTTCTAAAAGTCAGTCCGCCAACATCAAATTGATTACCACTGCGATATCTGAATTTTGCTGATTCATTAACGATTTGGTCAAATGCAGGGAAGATATAATCAGCGAATTGGATCTCTGCCACAGCAGTCATGCCATTTGAGGCTAAGCCATTAGCAAAGCCAGCAATACCCTGCTCGGTTAACGGTGTATTGAAACAACGATCACGGCCGAATTTTTCTTGTAGTCCAGATGTCGCTCGAAAAACACCACCAAAGTGTCCAACATCTTCACCAAATACCACCATTCTTTCATCCGCGGTCATCGCAATTGATAACGCATCATTAATGGCGTGTAACATGTTCATTTCAGCCACGATTAAATTCTCCCTGCACTTTTAGGATACGACTTAGGATATTTTTTAATATGTTGTTTTAAATCAGCTAATTGTTTCTCTAAAGCAGGTGTTGGTTTATCTAATACATCTGTGATTAACAAGTCGATATGCGGTAAAGCCACTTTTTCTGCCACTTTAACGGCATTAAGTACTTCTTCTCGGTATTGTTCATAAGCTGCAGCATCATCTTTTTCGTTTAACCAATCTTTATTGATCATCCAAAGTTTAAAGCGCTTAACAGGATCATGTTGCTCCCACTTAGCTTCTTCTTCTTTTGAACGATAACCCGATGGGTCATCTGAAGATGAATGTGCACCTAAACGGTACGTCATCGCTTCGATGAGTACTGGCGCATTATGTTCTAACGCATGAGCTCGAGCTTGTTGAGTTGCTGCGAGTACCGCAAGCATATCGTTACCATCAACACGAATAGTGTGCATACCATAACCAACACCACGACTGGCAATGCCATTACCTGCAAATTGCTCTTCAGTTGGCGTTGAAATCGCGTAACCATTGTTACGACAGAAAAAGATCGTTGGTGACTTTAAAACTGCAGCCATATTTAGGCCTGCGTGAAAGTCACCTTCTGATGCTGCACCTTCGCCAAAATAACAAATAGCAACGTTACGTTTGCCTTGTAATTTAAAAGCATGTGCAACACCGGTAGCTTGTGGTATTTGAGTCGCTAGTGGTGATGAAATTGTCTGGTAATTTAATTCTTTACTACCGTAATGAATTGGCATCTGTCTGCCTTTACCTAAATCTTTTTCATTACTGAACATTTGATTCATAAATTGTTCAGTGGTAAAACCACGATATCTAAGTGATGCATGCTCTCGGTATTGCGCCAATATGACATCACCGTCATCAAGTGCAGCAGTACTGCCAATGATAGAGGCTTCTTCGCCAGTACAAGTCATATAAAAACTAATACGACCTTGCCTTTGAGCACTTAACATACGTTCATCTAATACTCGGGTAAAAACACAAGTATCATGTATACGTTCAGCCAAGGCTTTATCAATAACGGGCATGACGGCATTTTCGTAAGTTGTGCCATCAGCTTGTAGAATTTTTAAAATAGGAATGTGCAATGAAGCTTTGTCTAAGAAGCTGACACGATGCACTGTTTCATTAGTCAGTGTTGCGTTGCTCATATTGTGCTCTTGTTATTTGTAGCCTTAAAAATAAAGCGTAATTTATTATATGCGAACGAACATTACGTTAACGTAAACTTTCTATCAACTAATGTTCATTCCACTTAGTGAATATCCTGTCATATAAAATGTATATTTAGCTTTACAACTTATTGAATGTCTTCATTAGGTGCTGGCACTAAACATAATACTGTACGTTGGCCCACAGGTACATTTTCATTAGGAAAAACGATAGCTTCGTATGGATAAATGACCTTAATCTCAGTGTCACCTTCCGTTGCTAATACATGATTTTGCTTGAACCCAGAAAAATTTACCGTTGTCTTATCAAAGGTGAATTTGAAATCATCAAACTGCTTGTTAATGGAACGAGACACTTTATATAAGTGAAGTTTGTCTTTATCAAAAGGAGCTAGTTCAACTTGTTGTTGAGTTATCAACTGCAAAAGCATCTTTTTAGTATTGGCAAATTTTAACATATCATTCTCGCCAAAAGGCATCACTTTACCCAGTTCGACTGTAAATGCATCGGCTTTGAATTGTTCTGATGAATAATAGCTAAAAGTAGTGGTAGGTTCATGATGGAATAAAATGGTGTCAACATCACAACCCGCTAAAAACATAATTTGATCAGCACTAAAGCTACGTCCAGGCCTGTAAGGATAAATCGCAAATTTCTCATGTTTAGACGGCTTTATCGCGGTGTGTAAGTCGTAATGTATTCGTTGTGAGCTATTATTTTGAAGATAAAAATTAGCTACATATTCCTCTAATTTTTTTGCTCTAACTCTTTCTTTATTTGATAAACCTAAACCGGAAGAATGTGCCCCACTGAACAAACGATTCATATTCTCTTCTACAAAGCGTGTTTGGCTGAGTATGGAATCTGGATTGCCAATTATAAACAGGACTCTTTGTTTTGTAACGATTGTTTCTTTTAATAAATTATTTATGAGTTCGTTACAGATTTCAATAGGTGCTGTTTCGTTACCATGTATGGCACAAGATAAAACAATGTCTTTAGTCGACCCTTGAGCTGGATTAAAACAAATAATCCCGTTATCTAAAATCGTAACTGTTGTTTTATTTGACAATTCAAAGCGCTGTTCTGGCACCTTGTTATTAATGTTAGTTAACGTAAATGCTAAAAAATCTTTGTCATCCATTAATTGTTGAAACACGCTGACTCCTTGATGCGGCTTTAAATATTGAATGGTTTCAAACGGTAGTCGGATTCTATCACATTTAGGGGAAGCTAACGTTAAGTAACATTTAACAGAGTGTAAATCTTTGCTTGCATTATTTATTAGAATAAATATACTTTTAGCCATCTAGACTTCTTTACGGGTATCATATGACTATAGCAACTTTTGGTGCAGGCTGTTTTTGGGGCGTTGAATATTTTTTTAAACAAATAAATGGTGTAGTTGCAGCACAATGCGGTTATATGGGGGGAAATGACAAATTTCAGACCTACGAGCAAGTGAAAGCGGGCGTAACGGGCCATGCAGAAGTGGTACAGGTTGAGTTTGACGAACATATCGTTAGCTATAAAGAGTTGTTGATCGTTTTTTGGCAAAACCACAATCCAACCACTCTAAATATGCAAGGTGGTGATATTGGCAGCCAATATCGAAGCACTATTTTTTTCCACAGCCAAGAACAAAAATTATTAGCAGAGCAATCTAAATTGTTGCTAATTCAAAGTGGTAAATGGGGATTACGACAAATTGTAACTGAAATTGTACCGGTTCAAACCTTTCATCCGGCGGAAGAATACCACCAAAACTATCTAGAAAAGAATGGCTTACCAAGTTGTCATATTAGTTATTAGCATGTAAAAGTCTAATGCGATAAGTCCTTGGTGTCTTTTGTGTACGGTATCGATTGCCTCAATCTATATCTTGGAGCAATCGCTACTTTACCCCACCCTGTAAATTCCCTACAATCCATGCAAATTGCTTAAAGCATGTAATGGAGAAATAAAAAAATGAGTCAAGCTCGTCATATTAACCTGTTAATTTTAGGTTCTGGCCCTGCTGGTTATACTGCTGCAGTTTACGCAGCACGTGCAAATTTGAAGCCTGTCATGATCACTGGGATGCAACAAGGTGGTCAACTGACTACGACTACTGAAGTTGAAAACTGGCCAGGCGATGCTAATGGCTTAACCGGTCCAGCATTAATGGCAAGAATGCAAGAACATGCTGAAAAGTTTGATACTGAAATTATCTTTGATCATATTAATGAAGTTGATTTTAGCCAGCGCCCTTACCGATTAAAAGGAGACAATGGTGAGTTTACTTGTGACGCATTAATCATTGCAACTGGTGCATCTGCCAAATATTTAGGCCTTCCATCTGAAGAAGCATTTATGGGCCGTGGTGTATCAGCCTGTGCTACCTGTGATGGTTTCTTTTATCGTAACCAAAAAGTGGCTGTAGTTGGTGGTGGTAACACTGCTGTTGAAGAAGCGCTTTATTTAAGTAATATTGCTTCTGAGGTGCATTTAATCCACCGTCGTGATTCTTTCCGATCAGAAAAGATCCTGATCAACCGTCTGATGGATAAAGTTGCTAATGGCAATATCATCCTACACTTAGATCAAACTCTTGATGAAGTCGTCGGTGACAACATGGGTGTTACCGGTCTTAAAATGAAAAGCACTAAAGATGAGTCAATTTCAGATTTAGAGGTTGCTGGCGTTTTCATTGCGATTGGTCATAGCCCAAACACCGGTATTTTTGACGGTCAACTTGATATGAACTACGGTTACATTACCGTCAACAGTGGCCTTCAAGGTAACGCAACTCAGACAAGTGTTGAAGGCATTTATGCTTGTGGTGACGTAATGGATCAACATTATCGTCAAGCTATTACTTCAGCAGGATCAGGTTGTATGGCTGCGTTAGATGCCGAGCGTTACTTAGACGCACAAAAGTAGAATCGTCACTTTGTAATCTACTAGTTTACACATAGTGAGCTAGTAGCGACAAGCCATCCATTATTGTGATGGCTTTTTTATTGTTTGTATTTTATCGATGTGAATAACACAGGTGAAGGCTGTTGTTTATACAGTTGACCAGTTTTTGTTTAACACTATTACTGCACATTACTCATTTTTTTAATGGTTAACTTTCAAACTGTATATTACAACTTCAGTTTTGCCATTAACATCTGAATGAAACTGCTGACAGATAAATTCCATTCCTATTTTCTTCATAATTTTAATTGAACCTAAATTATCCTTATCCGCTATTGCTGTAAAACGTTCAATAATTGGTTGTTCCTCTACCAATAATTTAATCACTGCTTTGGCGCTTTCTGTCGCATAACCTTTCCCCCAAGCTGATTGTTTGAATCGCCAACCAATTTCAAGATTATTAAATTCAGGGGTCTCACTGAAAAAGCCCATGGGCCTAATCAATATCCAACCAACAAAGTTATCACGACGATCAACAGTATCTAGTTCTCGCTTTTCAAACACCTTCCAAAAGCCCCACCCTTTGGATGGCGTTAAATAACTTGCCAAACGTGGTATAGAAATATGTTCTATATCAGATTTTGAGGTAGGTTTTCCGCCGTTTATATATTTCATCACATCGGGATTTTGGTCTAGAGCGTAAAGTAAATCGGCATCATCAAGCGTCATAATAGCAATTGATAATCTGTCTGTTGCTAACTGGGTTTTCATAACACCTACTTCCAATAAGTCAAACACAATGGCAAGATTCTAAATTTTAGATATAAAAAAAGGAACCCTAAGGTTCCTTTTTTAAAGAATAATAACTAATTACTTAGCTAAAGCTTCTTTTGCTTTTTCAACTAAAATTGTGAAAACAACTTTGTCGAATACAGCGATGTCAGCCAAAATTTTACGATCGATTTCGATCGAAGCTTTTTTAAGACCGTTAATGAAACGGCTATAAGAAAGACCATTTTGACGAGATGCCGCATTGATACGTGCAATCCAAAGTTGACGGAATTGACGTTTCTTTTGACGACGGTCACGGTAAGCATATTGACCAGCTTTAGTTACTGCTTGAACAGCAACACGGAAAGTACGAGAGCGAGCTCCGTAATAACCTTTGGCTAATTTAAGTACTTTCTTGTGACGAGCACGAGCGGTTACACCACGCTTAACTCTAGGCATTGTTCATATCTCCTTTAATTAAGCGTATGGTAGTTGACGTGCAATTGCTGGCACATCAGACTTAGCTACTAAACATTTAGCACGTAAGTGACGTTTACGCTTAGTGCTCTTCTTTGTCAAAATATGACGTAAGTGTGCCTGTTTGCGCTTGAAACCATTAGCGGTTTTTCTGAAGCGTTTTTGGACACCCTTATCTGTTTTCATTTTAGGCATTGCTAAAACTCCGCATTGGGACATTAATAAAACGTAAGGCGAGCAAAACCCTCAAAAAGGATTTTGCTACTTTTTAATTGGTTGCCCTACTATTTCTTTTTAGGTGCTAGGACCATAACTGCTTGTCGACCTTCCATTTTCGGGAAAGATTCAACAACAGCATATGTTTCCAAATCTGCTTTGATACGGTTCAAAAGATCCATACCTAAGCTTTGGTGTGCCATTTCGCGACCACGGAAACGCAGCGTAATTTTCGCTTTGTCCCCATCTTCTAGAAAACGAATCAGGTTGCGTAGTTTTACCTGATAGTCGTTTTCATCAGTGCCAGGACGGAATTTAATTTCCTTCAGCTGGACCTGTTTCTGCTTCTTCTTTTGTTCTTTTTGAGCTTTCGCTTTATCAAAAAGGAACTTACCGTAGTCCATAATGCGACAGACCGGAGGCTCAGCGTTAGGACTAATTTCAACCAGGTCTACACCTGCTTCATCAGCTAATTCTTGAGCCTGTGAAATACTTACGATTCCAACAGATTCGCCTTCGATATCCGATAGACGAACTTCTGGTACGCCAGTGATTTCTTCGTTAATACGATTAGGGGCTGGCTGTCGCCCTGCTGCTCTCTTGATCTTTATGACCTATTCCTCCAACAAAATTAGACTACGGCTCGAAATTTGTTTTTGTATCTTGGCAATAAAATCATTGATTTTAATCTTGCCTAAATCGATACCGTCACGTGTTCGTACCGCAACTTCCTTATTTTCTATCTCTTGATCACCAACGACCAATAAATAAGGTACACGCTTTAACGTATGTTCACGTATTTTAAAGCCTATTTTCTCATTCCTCAAGTCTTTAGATGCTCGAATGCCACTTTCTTTGAAAGTTTTAACAATTTCATCTACATAATCAGACTGTTTATCAGTAATGTTCATAACAATTACTTGCACTGGTGCAAGCCATGTCGGGAATTTACCTGCATACTCTTCAATTAGAATACCGAGGAAGCGCTCAAGTGAGCCTAAAATAGCTCTGTGAATCATAACCGGTGTTTGACGAGTGTTATCTTCAGCAACATAGGTAGCACCTAAACGTGAAGGTAACGCATAATCAAGTTGCACTGTACCACATTGCCACGCACGATCTAAGCAATCATGCAAAGTAAATTCGATTTTTGGGCCATAGAACGCACCTTCACCAGGTAAAATATCAAATTCGATATCATTAGCCTTAAGTGCTTTCTTTAATGCTTCTTCAGCACGATCCCACATATCGTCATCACCAATACGTTTTTCTGGACGAGTTGATAATTTAACGACGATATTTTCAAATCCAAACGTACCGTATGTGTCATACACCATTTGAATACATTCACTGACTTGTTCTTGAACTTGGTCATCGGTACAGAATACGTGTGCGTCATCTTGAGTAAAGCCACGAACGCGCATTAGGCCATGTAAAGAACCTGATGGTTCGTTACGATGACAACAACCAAACTCAGCCATTTTTAATGGCAAATCACGGTAAGACTTCAACCCTTGGTTAAAGATCTGTACGTGTCCCGGACAGTTCATAGGCTTAATCGCATATTCACGGTTTTCACTGTTCGTTGTGAACATCGCATCAGCGTATTTGTCCCAATGGCCAGAGCGTTCCCACAAGTTACGATCCATCATTAATGGACCTTTAACTTCTTGGTAAGTGTATTGCCCTAGTTTTTGACGAATAAACTTCTCAAGCTCTAAATATAAGCTCCAACCATCATTGTGCCAAAACACCATTCCTGGCGCTTCTTCTTGCATATGATAAAGGTCTAACTGTTTACCAATTTTACGGTGGTCACGTTTAGCCGCTTCTTCAAGACGGTTTAAATGTACTTTAAGAGCTTTTTTGTCTGCCCAAGCAGTACCGTAAACACGTTGTAGCATTTTATTGTCAGAGTTACCGCGCCAGTATGCACCAGCAACACTCATTAACTTAAAGTTTTGACAGAACTTCATGTTAGGTACATGAGGTCCACGACACATATCAATATATTCTTCGTGATGGTAAAGCGCTGGGGTTGCATCTTTGCTGATATTTTCATCTAAGATTGCAATTTTGTATTCTTCACCACGAGCTTCGAACGTATCACGGGCTTCTTGCCAAGAAACCACTTTCTTAACAACGCTATAATTTGTTTTAGCTAATGCTTGCATACGTTTTTCTAACGCATCGATATCTTCTTGAGTAAGCTTGTGATCTAAATCGATATCGTAGTAAAAGCCATTATCAATAACTGGACCGATTGCCATTTTAGTTTCAGGCCACATTTGCTTAATAGCATGACCTAATAAGTGCGCACAAGAATGGCGAAGGATTTCAACACCCTCTTCATTTTTAGCCGTAATGATTGAAAGTTCTGAATCTGTGGTAATTAAATCACAAGCATCAACGAGTTCACCGTTCACACGACCAGCAATACACGCTTTAGCTAAACCAGGACCGATGTCGGCAGCGACATCTAAAGTAGAAACAGAATCGGCAAACTCACGTTTGCTGCCATCAGGCAAAGTAATAATAGGCATTTCATTTCCTTATCCAGTGGTGACCCACACGTAGGGCCACTTGGTAATTAATATATAAAAGAAATGCCACCGAACATCAGACATTACAGGAGTCTGAGTCATAAGTGGCATGAATACGCATTGTATGTGAAAAGGCCTTTTGCAAGCAAGCTAACTCAGTCGAAAAATTGAATAAAACACCATCACAACAGCTTTTTACACTTCTTGGATGACTCGATTAACTTTTAATAGCCAATGCAGCTGCTACCTCAACTGACAACTTTGGCATTACGCGAGTTTTACTAATGTTTACTATACTTAATTCCAAGCTCAATCCTGCTTGCTGCTAAACGGTTAAAGGTTTTTTAGTTTTGCAAATGCTTTAATGTTAAATACTGGGGGAAGTTATGAATTTAGTCAGCCGAGTAATAAGTTGTCCACATTGCGGCCATAATCAACATGTTCATATTGATACTAGTTGTGGAGATCAAGAGTATTATGATGATTGTCGAGTGTGCTGCAATCCAATCCATATGCGATTGCAAGTAAACGATTCAAATAGAACCATTCAATTATTTATAGATTCTGATGATGAACAGTTCTATTAACAGTTGAACATGTAAAAACCTGCTTTAATAGGCTTAGAATGTGTCATCAATCTAAGCCTTTGTAGGCTATTTTAGCAATGATTTTTTAGCTAAAATTCTTTCTACTGTATCGACTATAACTTGAGTTTGACTATCGATTTCGATATTGATTTTGTCACCCAGTTTGCAGTCACTCAAATTAGTTAATTTGAGCGTTTCTGGGATCAAATGTAACTTGAACTGGTCTTGATCAATCTCTCCTACCGTTAAACTGCATCCATTGACGCCTATAAAACCTTTATAGAAGATATAATCCATCCATTTAGCCGGTACTGTTAATGTTAAATTGTAATGCTCATCGGTATGACTTATGTGGGTAATTGTTGCCATGGTATGAACATGACCTGACAAAATGTGGCCACCTATCTCTTTTCCGAAGGTCAAAGAACGTTCAATATTGATTTTGTCACCCGGTTCAATAAAATTTAAGTTTGTTAGCTGTAAGGTCTCTTCCATTACATCAAAATAAACTCTATTATTCACCAGCTTTGTGACCGTTAAACAAACACCGTTATTTGCCACACTCGCACCAGTTTCTAAACCATGCTGTAGCTCTCCTGGAATATTAACTTCAAATGTTTTTAAACCACTCTGTGCTTTAATTGTAATAACATCACACGTCGCTTGTACGATACCAGTAAACATATTTGTGCTCTTTAGTTGAAGGTTTTTAAATGAATAACACAGGCTTTCAGGCCAAAAAATTAATCCAACTGGCAATGCCAGTATTGATTGCTCAAGTTACCCAAACAATGATGGGATTTATCGATACTGTTATGGCCGGTAGAGTCAGCGCTGTCGATATGGCTGCAGTCGCGATTGGTACCAGCTTATGGTTACCTGCTTTATTGTTTGTGCAAGGGCTACTGTTGGCATTTACACCAGTGTTTGCCCATCATCACGGCGCTAATAATCCAAAAGCAATCCAACCCTTGATGTCGCAAGCATTCTATATTGCCATAATTGGCAGTGTTGGTGTGTTGTTGTTCCTCTCATTTGCTAAAACTATTTTTACCATGATGGCTTTAGAACCTGAATTAGCCGAGTTAAGTGCAGGCTATTTACATGGTTTTATGTGGGGTGTACCTGCATTTATTTTGTACCAAATACTACGGGGCTGCTCTGAAGGCATCTCTTATACATTACCGACGATGGTTATTGGCTTTGTCGGTCTTGCGGTTAATATCCCTGCCAACTATATCTTTATCTATGGCCATTTCGGGGTCCCTGCGATGGGCGGTGCTGGTTGTGGTATTGCAACTGCATTAGTGTTTTGGGCAATGTTGATTGCCATGATGATTTACATGCAATTCCATAAGAAATTTGCAGAGATAGCGCCATTTTCCAAATTAAATAAACCTAATTGGAAGACGATATGGGAAATGATGAAACATGGCACCCCTATCGCTATGGCATTATTTTTTGAAGTCAGTCTATTCGCTGTTATTGCCTTATTATTAGCGCCCCTAGGTGCTAATGTCGTTGCTGGGCATCAAATTGCCCTCAACTTCTCATCAATCGTATTTATGTTGCCATTATCAATCGGTATTGCCGTTTCGATAAGAGTGGGTTATTTCCTCGGTCAGGATAAAGTTGAAATATCCAAAATGGTCACAAAAATAGGACTGATATTGGCATTTTCATTAGCAGTGGTAACGGCAATCATTACTGTATCGTTCAAAACTGAAATAGCCCTCCTTTACAATAATAACCCTGAAGTCGTTGCGCTAGCGGGTAGCTTAATGTTCCTTGCAGCTTTATACCAATTATCTGATTCTATCCAAGTTGTGGCTGCTGGCGCTCTTCGCGGTTATAAAGACACTAAGAGTGCCTTTTATATTACTTTAGTGTCTTACTGGGCCATTGGCATGACACTTGGCTATATACTTGCGCGTACAGATATCATTGTACCTGCGATGGGCGCACATGGCTTTTGGATAGGCTTAATCGCGGGCTTAACCAGTGCTGCAGTGTTATTTGCATTACGACTTATTTATATTCAAAAGAATGCTAATTTCAAAGCAGTATTGGAAGATAGAAGTTAATTTTAACTAGCCGTTATAAAATTTGAACGAGATGAGCATGCTGATAATGTTTAAAAAAAACACGCCTACGCTGCTATATGACTCAATTTGCACAGCAAATCGCCACTCGTTCATATTTTTGATTTTTTTGCTTGCATCAAAACGCGTATCCCGTAATATATCGCTCGTCCCAACGATGAAGTCTTTTATCAACGTTGAACGATACAACTGTAGCTCAGCTGGTTAGAGCACCACCTTGACATGGTGGGGGTCGGTGGTTCGAATCCACTCAGTTGTACCATATTATTTGAAAGACACGTTACAACTGTAGCTCAGTTGGTTAGAGCACTACCTTGACATGGTAGGGGTCGGTGGTTCGAATCCACTCAGTTGTACCAATTTCAAATCATAATAATTCAGCCAGCTTATGCTGGTTTTTTTATGTTCAAAATTCCTAAGATTTACAAAATATCATCAACTACTTTTAAATATCATAAAAACCACTCAGTGATTGTTCAAAGAGTGGCTGTTTTGTAATTTATATAAAGGCTTATAAAGAATTCACAAAAGCTTTTAACTTCATATCTCTATCAATGAGTAACGGATAATCAGTTCGCCCTGCCATTGGCCAACCGTTGCGCCAAGTTTGCTTGTCACTTACCCCCCAAAACGTAATTCGACCTATGCTGTCGCTATGTTTTTTATAGAGAGCAAACAAGTTTTGATAGCGTGATGCCAATTGCTGCTCTACTGCAATGGGTAAACCTGCAGCGTACGGGTTATATTGTTGTTGCAGTGCGACATCTAATGAGACGTCGGCGCCTGCTGCTAAGTTTTCAGGAAATGGTAACACTGAAATATCAAGCTCTGTGACCATGACATCAACACCTGCTGCAGCAAACGCGACAATTGAATCTTCAACTTCGGTGAAGTCTGGGTAATCAAGAGAGTAATGGGCTTGCATACCTACACCATCAATTTGAATGCCCTTTTGTTTCAGTCGCTTGATTAACGCAATAGCACCTGCTCTTTTTTCAG
The DNA here is from genome assembly GCF_030548015.1 of Shewanella sp. 4_MG-2023. NCBI lineage: Bacteria > Pseudomonadati > Pseudomonadota > Gammaproteobacteria > Alteromonadales > Shewanellaceae > Shewanella > Shewanella sp. 4_MG-2023. The sequence goes on along the minus strand of NZ_JAUORL010000019.1, from coordinate 66,516 downwards.
GCTTAAACATATTGTAATCGTTGTAATACAGTTTGGCATTAGGCGCAGCTTGGTGTGCATAGATAAAGGCTTGCTCTATGAAGTCATCGCCGATAATTTGCTGCCACTTTGATTCACGTAAACTGCCATCTTCATTAAGTGCTTCATTTACTACATCCCAAGCAAATATTTGATCAGCATAACGACCAGCGACAGTTTTAATATGTGTTTCCATAACCTTTAATAGTTGTTCACGTTTTAAAGGATTTCCCGCATCATCTTCAAATACCCAGTCAGGCGTTTGCGAGTGCCAAACGAGAGTATGACCTACAAGTTGTTGATTATTTTGCTCAGCAAAGCTAACTAATGCATCAGCAACATCAAATTGATATTCGTTTGGTAATGGGTTCACCGACTCCCATTTCATCGAATTTTCAGGCGTGAAGGTATTGAAGTGTTTAGCCGCTAACAATAGCTCAGGATCGGTAGGGTTCAATACTTGAGATTTACTGATTGCTGTACCAATTTTAAAGTTTTCAGCAAATTGATTTTTTAAAATAATATCTTGAGTCAATGTTGCTGTTGCTTCAGGTTTTGTTTGCTGAGTGACACCTTGGTCATTATTACAGCCTGATAGCGCTAAAACTACCGTGGCACAACCTGCAATTAAAGGTTTATTGAATTTATTAATTATTTTCATCACTTTCCATGTCCAGCTATTTGTGAGTAATCTGGCCGAATATTAATGCATTACATCGACCAAACAAGGTTAATAGTTGCCGTTTAAACGAATCTAATTAGTGACTGATAGTCGCTAATCCGAATAAATATTGGCTTTAATTACAGGCTCTCAATTAAGCCTGCAACTTAATAGCCTGCTAATACCAAGGTAAGAAATGTCTAACTGATGAGTAAAGATTTCAGTTGCTCTCGCCATTTTGTAAATCAAGTCCAAAGCACTCATTATGATTATTCCTATACTGCTAGGGTTATAATGAGAAACTATCAAATAGTCCTTTGGACAACAAGCTAATCTAAAATAGACTATTTTGCTGCTTATTAAAACATTTATGTAACATAGATTTTATATTTACTGACGATTTAACTTCAGCATCAAACGAATGATTACAGTCGTTATCACCATTAGCCGTTAAAGCCAGAGCCAAATGGCTATAAAGTTTATCTACCGCTAAGATCGGGAGTTTGAAGTAATAAATAACAACAATGTCTATCTGCGGCGCTCAGCATTCAGCTTGAAATCAAATGTTTAGTTAAACAGTGCCTTGAATGCAGGCTTAGGTTGGTGTTTTCTATCCCATAGCAGCGGATAATTGGTGCGGTTCGGAATTGGATAGTCATTTTTCCACGACATTCCATCATGTAATCCCCAAAAGGTGACTCTGTCGATCTTTTCACGCTTTGCTTTGAATATATCAAATAGCTCTGTATATCGTGCTGCTAATTTTGCTTCAATGTCAGCGGGTAAATGATCTGAATATGGATCTAAGTAAGTTTTAAATTCTTGCTCCTGAAACTGCGGGTGCATAAAGCCTTGCCCAATAACTTGCCCTTCTTTGGTAAATGGCAACACATCAATATCGAGTTCAGTGATCATCACCTTCAGCCCCAATGCTGCGTATACATCAATTGCCTCTTCGATGAGATGACCTTTGGGAAAGTTAAGTCCCCAATGCGCTTGAATTCCGACGCCATCAATTTTTATCCCTTCACTTTGGAGCATCTTGATCATACGTACAATACCGTCACGCTTAGCCGGTTTCCAGGCATTGAAATCGTTATAATAAAGCTCGGTATTAGGCGCGTACTTGGCGGCAAAGGTAAAAGCGGCTTTTGCCATTTCGTCACCACTTCCAATAACATTAGTCCACACGGTTTGACGATAGTTACCATCATCACCAATGACTTCGTTGAGCACATCCCAAGCATCCACTTTGCCCAGATACCTGCCTGCAACTAGCTTAATATGTTGCTCCATTCGATCAATTTGCTGTTCTGGAGAGTTTGCTTCACCATTGTTTTGCTTAAAAAACCAATCAGGCGTTTGGTTATGCCACACCAGCGTGTGTCCTACGACGAACATATTGTTGTTTTTTCCAAAATCAATAAATTGATCCGCTGCCGTAAAGTTGAACTGATCGGGAAGTGGGTTAACGATTTCTGCCTTCATGGCATTTTCAATGGTGATGGTATTAAATTGTTTGGAAATAATGCCAGCGCTAAGAGGATCCTGTCCTGAGACAATTTCATCATTCACTGCTACCCCAATTTTAAAATCATTTTTAAAGTGTTGTTTTAAAGCTTCATTTTCAATGAGACCGTTCTGTATCTCAGCTTCAGTGGCAACGCCATGGCTTGAATACAACATTGAAAAAAATATTGGCATCACAGCTAGTTTTAAAACTGATAACTTTAATATTGCGAGGCTAGATACGCCTAAGCATGTCGTTAACGCTTGTTTCCCTACGCCTACTTTCCTTGTATTTAGTTTCATCCTGTCATCCATTGTATAAATAGTGTTAGCTATCTTATGAGGATTTTAATGTAATAGTCAATTTGACCACTTGGATTTATTTTGTTAATTTATTGATACAAAAAAGCGGCTAAGCTTTTGAGCATCAATGCATGGTAGATAAACATGACAATATTCAAAGAGACGGTTTAGATATGAATACACTAACTAATGGCAATTTAAAGCGTGTTTTTGTTTTTGGGCTGATGCTAGTCTTGGGACCAAACATAAAGGCCGCTGATCAACAAAGCAATTTGATTGCCCCCAAATCACATTCAACCATAATTGCAAACTGCCCTAAGGATATACGTCCTTTTGCAAAAGGCCTATCACCTAAATTGATCACCACTCAACTCAAATTCTTAGAAGGGCCAACTTGGTCTAGGTTGACAGGTAAATTTTATTTTTCAGAAATGGATTTTAATGGTCCTCAAACAAATGGGCCAGAAGCAGCTATTTATTCATGGAATGAGCAAGACGGTGTTGAGTTGTTTATTGAAAATAGCGGTACCAATGGACTGCTAGCTGAGAATAAACAGTTAATCAGCATGAATCATGACACCCGCTCAGTGAATACATTTTCACTAACGACCAAAGAACGAGTGTTAATGGTAAATGACTTTAACAGCGCAAAATTTAATTCTCCCAATGACCTTATCAAGCATCCTTCAGGAGAATTATTCTTTACCGATCCCGACTGGCAATTAAGCGGTAGAACGCAACAAACCCCCTTCACCGGTGTCTATAAAGTTAATGTTAAAAATGAAGTCACTTTACTATCAACTAAGTTCATCAAACCTAATGGGATTAGTTTATCACCTGACAACAAAACTCTATATATAGGTGATTATAGCCATCAAATATTTGCACACCAACTTACAGAAAATAATGAATTAGGGGCATTAAGTTTTAAAATCAACATTGATACACCAGATGGGATCAATGTTGATTGTGCCGGAAACATCTATGCTGCCAGTCATAATGAAGGTAAATTATATGTCTATAACCCACAAGGTGAATTACTTCAAAGCGTTTATATTGCCCCTAAAATTACCAACTTGGCTTTTGGTGGTAAAGATTTAAAAACCATTCTTATCACCACGGGTAATGGCTTATTTACCTTACAATCAACGATTGCAGGTATATCAACAACTCATTCAAATTAATCGACTATTCCTTTACCCGTAGCAGCCCAATATAGTCCGCCATATAGATGGTCTAAAAAAAGCTTATTTTGATAAACTGGTTTGATATGGCCCAATGAAGTATAAAACGATCGACCGCCATCAAAGTTATGATACCAAGCAATAGGATGAAAATCACCCATGCCGCTACCCTGCTTGGTGCCCCAATCAGCGTTAGGGTTATAACTGGTTTCATCGACAGTCAAAAGATAATTCAGTCCCGTTGAATTAGCTTCACCAAACTCATACCATTCGTCAGTCCACAGCATCTTTTCAGGCATTGATTCTAGACCAGGAAATTCACTAGACACTTTAGACAGCCAAGCTGTTTGCACTACCGGGTGTATAACGAACGTATGCCCAACGAGTTGTTGATACCAGCCCCAGTCATATTCAGTATCCGATGCACTATGTATCCCGACAAAACCTTTTCCAGACTGAATGTAGCGTTCAAGTGCTTGCTGCTGCTCATTCGACAAAATATCACCCGTAGTAGATAGAAATACCACGACATCAACCTTGCTGAGGTACTCATCGTTAAAGAAATGACTTTCTTCATGCCAGATCAGATTGAAATAATGTTTCTCTGCAAGCTTTTCAAACGCCGTGACGCCTGCTGGAATAGATTTATGATGCCAGCCAGCTGTTTTAGTAAATAATAGTACGTTGAATTGTTTAGCCGCTAAGGTTTCGAAACCTGTCGCGTGGCTGTGTTGGTGGTTAAAACCAACAATGGCTATAAATACCACGAGTAAAAATTTATGCATTTGTAATATTATCCTATTTAAATTTGACGAATAAATTTGCCGTCAATCTACCGGTAATGGGATTGTCATTGATATCAAATACCGGTTTTACCAGACTTGAATGCAGTAGTTGCCCAGGAAAAATAATTAACCGATTCTGCTGATATGGGATTACTTTATAACATTCAAAATCTGGATGATCCTCAGTGCAGTAGCCACTATGCTGTAAAGTATTAAGTGTTGTTTGGTACTCTGCTAATCGGGCTTCATTAATAAATTCATAGCCACTACGTCTATGGCGGAAAAAAGCGGTACCGCCATGTTGATGACAAGATAAGTAATGAATACAGGCAATAAGATTAGGATGATAAGTATCAAAGTGTGGAATGGTTTGTATTAATGACAAATCAGCTTCTGCTGTGGTCAACAGTGAGTAATAGTTATCACAAGGGCTTGGCGTAAGGTGTTTAGGCAAATTAAAAATAGAATACAAGGCTTGCATCAGTGGTTTTAAGTAAGCAACCACATCAGCTTTGGACATGGCACTTCTTATCCCAGGATATTGGGTATGTTTATCCTGTATAAACTGACAAGCAGTAATGATCTGGTCACAAACAACCTCGATGTCCGCGACATAATCATCAATAATAACAATAGGTATTTTACTGTTACCGATATATTCAATACGAGGCTTTATATCAGCATTAATACTAAACATAGCGCCTTAACTGATTGTAGACTTGCAGTAGTTATTTATAAAATCCACATGGTTAGGCAAGCTATTTACCCGTCTAGCGATGCTTTGTTTAATGGTACCTAAAAACTGCGCCAATTCGTCATCAGACATGTTATCGACAATAGGATGATATTGCTCAGGCATCAAGCCTTGGCCTAACATCACTTGTAGCCATGAAGCTTCACCAAACAACTCTTGATCTGTTTTATACACTTGGCCACTTTGTTTGAATAAATCTATTCTTTTTTGTAAGCTTTCAGGGATATCCATTTGCTTACAATAGCGCCAAAACTCACTGTCTTTTCGCTCTGTCACATGATAATGAAGCACAATAAAGTCACGAATATTCTCAATTTCAATTCGCATCTTTTGATTAAAATTGTCAACCACGCCACTTTCCATTGCGGTTGTTGGCAAGTTTTGCATTAATCGAACAATGCTTTGTTGGATCAAATGAATACTGGTTGATTCAAGTGGTTCAATAAATCCGCTGGATAAACCGATAGCGACACAATTCTTATTCCAATGCTTACGTCGAGTACCAGTCCGAAACTTGATAACTCGAGGCTCGTTGATCAGCTCCCCTTCAATATTTTCAAGCAGTAATGATTTAGCGTCATCATCAGACAGATATTGACTACAAAAGACTAAACCATTACCCATTCTATTTTGCAGCGGTATTTGCCATTGCCAACCACAAGGATGCGCAATAGAGCGGGTATAAGGTACCAGTGGTTTCGTTTGCTTCGTTTGCACCGCAATTGCGCTATCGCAAGGTAACCAATGACGCCAATCGTCATAACCGGTATGCAGTGTTTCTTCTATCAGCATGCCTTTAAAACCGGTGCAATCAATAAATAAGTCACCAGCAATCTGTTGACCATCAGCTAATGTTAACGATTCAATAAAACCATTTTGTTCATTTAAATTTACTTTTGAAATCGTTCCTTCAATGCGTTTAGCGCCATACTTTTCAGAAAACTGACGTAGAAAGCGGGCGTAAAGTCCTGCATCGGTATGAAACGCATGATTTCTATCATGATTAGCTAGCACTGCAAATTTACCTACACGACTTGCCACGTGTTCAGGGCAGTAATCGCCTATGTCACTGGCAACCCCTTGCTTAACACCTTTTAACCAAAAATGTTGAAATCCTGCAGCCCAGCAACTTTGGCCTATGTAACCAAATGAATGCATATAGTCTTGATTAACATCACGCCAGTTTTCAAAAGAAATACCTAATTTAAACGTGGCATTCGTCGCAGCCATAAATTCAGCTTCGTTGATTTTTAATAAATCATGAAAAATGTGTAAGGTCGGTATGGTTGCTTCACCGACACCTACGGTAGGAATTAAATCAGATTCAACTAAAGTGACATTAATATTCTTGCCTAATAACTTAGCAAAAGCGGCAGCAGCCATCCAACCAGCAGTACCACCGCCAGCTATAACTACGTTTGTTATTTTTTTATTCATTTCAGTAGCCTGCATGCTTGTTTAAAAGATATATAGCCATGATACGGTATCGAATTAATGATAATAAATAAACAAATTTACTGATAAAGTATTTATCATCAAAATCCCATTAATGGGTCAGTTGACTGTTTTTACGTTCAACCAGTTTTCTCATATGCGCCTGAGAAGCAATAATCATGTAAATGGCTTCAAGATACCCTGATTGATGTAATTTAATCACTTTATCAGCCGCCAAACTGGCTAGCTTATCTTCATTGATAGTATAAAAACCAATTAACTGATGCTGACTGTCATTATTTAACGTCACGTCGATAGTCACCGCTTCAAGTAAATCAAAATGAGTGAGTGCAGCAACAAATAATGCATTCGCATTGAGCCCTTGATGTAACTCCTCAAGTATATTGGCCATATTCTCCAAATATTCACTATTGCCACCAAAAGGTAAAAACAGTTCAACGCCCTGCTCATCATTGACTCTAGGTGAGTCCATATCTAAGGTAATGACTCTTTGTGGCTCAGATACCCCGTTCATTACCGAATGCTGAGTGCCAATGTAAAATGGCAATCTTTGCATTGAAAGCGGGATATAACTGGCATCCCACTTACCTTCATTTAAGAATAAGTTTTCATTATTTTTAAACCCAAACAGGGTGACTGGCGTAAACTCGCCTGTGTCAGCATTTTTTTGAAACATAATCGGGTAATGAGCCTGAACCGTTTTAAATTCAGCGACAAAAGTCGGTGAAAACCACTGGTCATCGCCATACTTAGCTGAACGTTCGGTAATAATTTTTATATTTTTATGTTCAACGTTATTTAATAATGCGTGAGTAGCCATAGATGCGTTCCTTTTGGGTTTTATTAATACCACTATGCTAATTGAGCCTTGTCATGATGATCGTCGGCGCGGTTATGAATGGGGCTTTTTTTTATAGTGAGATCTTTGTTTCTGCTTGTTTGAATAATGCTTTGCTGAATACTGTTAAGTAAACTTCGATTACAAATAGCGACTTGTTTTAATTGTTGTTGCTGCTGAGCGACCTTCTGTATTTGCGCCGAGTATTGACTTAAATCGAGTTTGTCACTCAGCTCATGTTGCTTCATGCCGTAATACACGTATTGATAACTGGCAGCAGGAAAAAGCGGATAAGCTTGGGTAATATCGTATTTACTCGGGGCTTGGTGCTGCCAAAGCGCCAATAACTTCAGTAAAGAAGTTGGCGTTGTGGTGTCATCTTTATGTTTACGCCAATACTCACTGTCTTTTCTATTTGATAAAACATAGTGCAGCTTTAAAAAATCAATTATTTGTTGCCAATGGTTGAGCATTCGTTGATTAAAACGCTCTTCAATAAGAGGCAATACTTGCACATGATGCGGAAACTGCTCAGCAATAAACATCGCTGATTGTTCGACTAAGGCTAAAGCTGACGCTTCTAGCGGCTCTATAAAGCCAGCTGACATGCCGATAGCAACACAGTTGTTATGCCAAAATTTGCTTAAATGGCCAGGATTGAAGCTAAGGTGTTTAACGCTTACGCTGTCGACTTCACCACCAATGTATTGCGTTAACGCAATCTTGGCTTCTTCATCTGATATAAACTCACTGGAATACACATAGCCAACCCCACGGCGAGATTGCAATCCAATATCCCAAATCCAACCAGCAGCCTGCGCTGTGGCAAGGGTACTTGAATTAATGGGATGGTTTTTCGATGAATAAGGCACCTGAGCCGCAACGGCACGGTCGTTAAACAAGATAGATTTTTTACAAATAAACGGAATTTTATAATGCTGTTTTATCAATAAGCCCTGTTGACCACTGCAATCGATAAATAAGTCACCATTAACAAGCGGCGACGTTAAAGAATCCGTCTGTAAACAGGTAATAAAGTCTGTTGCATCCGCATTAAGTCCTATGACGTTAGCGCTGATATGTTTGATGTTAAGTGTATCAATACAATGATTTTTTAATAATAATGCAAATTTACCCGCATCAAGATGATAACCATAATTACCGATATAGTCGTAATCTGCTGTATGGGTTAATTTAGGGGCTAAATTAAGCTGGCAAAGACTTGATTGATAACAGAATAATTGAGCGAAACTGGCTGCACCATCGTAATGACAAGCAGAGTGGTTAGTGACTGCATTGTCGGTTATCTGTTGAAAATCAGCCGCTACAGGTTGTGTGAATGGATGGTAGTAATAACTATGACTCGTCGTTGGATTGTTCCAATTAACAAACTTCGACGCTTGCTTAAAACTGGCATCGCAATGAGTTAAAAAATCTGACTCGCGAATCCCGATATGTTTCAGCGTTTCACGCATTGAAGGCCAAGTCCCCTCACCCACGCCTATCGTGGGAATATCAGCGGATTCAACTAGGGTGATATTAAACGCTAGTGACTTTTTTTTGAACTGTGCAGCAAGGATCCCTGCCGTTAACCAGCCTGCTGTACCACCGCCAACAATAACAACTTCTGTGATTTTATTATTCATTGCTCACTACAAACACAAGTAAATAAGGGTGATAGCGACTGGGGACAGCCGCTATCATTTACAGCTCGCTACTAGAACGTATAGCGAACCCCTAATCCATATCGCGCACCTGTTTGTGTTGTTTCAAACACTAATTGGCTTTGACGACCATGCTTACGAACCACTTCTTCAGTAATGTTTATCCCTTCAGCAAAGACGGTAAGTCCTTCAACTGCTGGAATGTCATAACTGATACTGAAGTCAATTTGATAATATTCTTCAGTGTAGATAGGCGTGGTTAAATCGCCATTAACGCGTTTATCTGACAAGAACTCATCACGCCAGTTATAAGCAATACGCGCCTGCACACCGTAGTTATCGTAAAATAACACTAAGTTTGCAGTATCACTTAAGCCCACTAATGCTTCAGTATCTTCAAGTGAACTATCATCATATTGTAAATCTGAATCTACCATGGTGTAGTTTACAATACCGCCGAAACCCGTTTCACCAAATAAGTGTTGTACATTAAACTCAATGCCATCGATGGTATGTTCTGTGTCACCATTAATAGGCACATTTAAGTCAAATACGACTTCATCATCTGTTAATGGGTCGCCAGCAATCGTACCGCCATCTAACAAGCCATCATCATCAAAATTTGGTGTTACGTTTGGATCATCTGCATAATTTTCAAAAATATAAGTACGAATTTGCTCATTTGATGCGTTAGCACCTAAAGCTGCCACTGCCGCATTAAATTTATCACCACTCAAAGGGTTAGATAGATTGAAAATATTAGACTGTGTAGAGCCATAGCTAATCCAGTTAGACACGTCCTTTCTGAAATAACCCAAAGAAGCATAACTACCCGCATCGTAATACCACTCTGCAGACAAGTCATAGTTAATTGACTCTAATGGTTCTAAGCCAGGATTCCCTGAACTGCCAGAGTACCCACTTAAATTACCACCCGTATTAATGGTCGTTCCACCTAACAGCGAGTTATAACCCGCACGTGAAATTGTTTTACCTACTGCTGCGCGAACGCGTACATCTTCGGTCACATCTAAGTTAAAGTTAATGTTTGGTAAGAAAATATCGTAGTCAGCACTTTGCTTTAGAGTTTCAATACCTGTTTGCCCCGTGATAGAGGTGGATGTGTCTTCGTTCCATTCAACGCGGCTATAACCCGGCGCCGAAGCTGTCGAGACTACATCAGTTTGTTCATAACGTAGACCGACATGTACGCTATATGGCATATCAAACATTTCACCTAAGAAATTAGCTTGAATGTATGCTGCGGTGGTTTCTTCTTCAGTAAAGCGGTTGGTATCAGCATCCCAATTCGTCGAAGCACAGAATTGGCCTTCTCCATTAGGACCTGCAGCAGCGCCAGAGGCGGCCTTACAATCACCATATAGACCATCAACATTAGCGATAGGATCGGCATATTCTGCAGCACTGATGATCTCATCAAAGTCAGCAAAGAAAATACGATTAAATAAATCGTAATCACTTTGGGTTGGAGTACCTTCAAAATCACCAGCGGTACCTGTATCATCAAATTTGTCTAGGATGGTATCTTCAGTCCAATTAATATCCTCGAAGTCACCTTCTTCACCGACGCCACCCCAATCTGGGCGTTGCACTTGAGTATGACGATAGCGGTTATTCACAGTGTTAAGCGAAACACCAAAATCAATACTTAAATCACTGTTAAAATGGTATTTACCATCTAATTGAGTTTGATCAATTTCTGACGTGTATTTGTCATTGGCAAACCAACTTCCTGATAAACGCATGGTACTAGGGTTAAAGTTTTCGATATCGCCTACAGCAATGCCCGGTAAACTGCCCGTTAAATCAAGGCCGGTACGGCTACGCGTATATGACGGTAATTGCACGTTGTTACGAGTACCGTGACGTGGATCCGACGCTTTCATGTTGGCTTTAGAGCTATGATGATCTAGCGTTAACACTAAATCTTCTGTTACCTGCCAATCAAGGTTTAAGCCAATTGAATCAGTAACCTCTTCACGACCCCAAGCACCTACAGTTAATGAAGTATCTTTTAAATCACCAGGGCTGTTGATGTCATAAATTTCAGAATAAATTAATGGCACAGCATTGGGCTCACCCGTCCAAACCGATTCACTGCGATCGCCAGCATAGTTAAACCAAACTGAAGCATCAGTATGTTGTTCTTCAATAGTATTTCTAAAAGTGGTGTAATCAAGGGTTGCGGTAAAGTTTTCAATTGGACGATATTGTAATGTTAATTGGCCATTGATACGTTCGCGTTGACGTTCTTCCATGACATAGCGTGGCTGTTGTGGGTTTGAGTAAATACCCATAGTTGGACGATTAGTTCCGCCTTCAGCACCTGCTGGTACGCCGCCCCAACCTGTGTTGCTAGCGTCACTGGCACGATAGCCTTGATCGGCTAAAAACTGTTTCATACCACTTTCACGTTCTTGATAACTACCTGAAATAGCAATACCAAAAGTATCATCAGCAAAAGTTTGTGAATATAAACCGCTAAACTCAGGAGTAACCCCACCTGTTTCAGTCGAAGCATCATCTACAGCTTTACCTGAAAGACTGGCTGTTAGACCGGGTGCATCTAGTGGTTTATAAGTACTTAAATTAATCGTTGCACCAATACCACCAGTAGTAATGCTGGCATCAGAGGTTTTATAAACTTCAACACCGGATACACTTTCGGCAGCGACATTGGCAAAATCAAACGTACGACTCCCTGTAGTATTAGGTAACTGTCGTCCATTTAAGGTGATAAGATTTTGTGCCGAGCCAAAACCACGCACAGTCACAGTACTACCTTCACCGTTAGAACGGTCAATAGAAACACCAGTAATACGTTGCAGTGACTCCGCTAAGTTAGTATCCGGAAATTTACCGATATCTTCTGCAGAAATGGCATCAACAACACCTTCGGCTTCGCGTTTTAGATCCATTGAACGGATTAAACTGCCACGAATACCTGTCACTTGAATCACTTCGACGTCATCAGCTGCTTCTGCAGCATAACTGCTATGTGTCGCAGACATTGAACTTAATGCTGCTAGAATTGAAGTGGCTATTATCTTTTTATTAAACATCTCATTCTCCCCTCGCTTCGTTATTGCCAAAATGGCAATGACTCATTTTTCAATTAATTACTCCCCAGAAGTAACTAACCGTTTGATTTAAAAATCCAATAAAGAGTACTAACAAAGACTGCAATCGATTCGTATGTTATTAAATCGTTAAATTCAATATAAAGCTATAGTTTGTCGATTCTCTGCTCATTATTGCGTATTTAAATGTGTAAACTTTTCGTTAATCTTTACCTGTATCATTTATATCTACTGGTCAAATTGACCATAACTTATTTAGGCAAATAAAAATGCTGCTATCCAGCTTTATACAAAGCATTACTCATATGCTGTTACGGTTATTATTTGACCGTCTGAATCATGGTGTAATTGTGTTTTTTTCACACAACGTAAATGTGTTTGACCCGAAGATAAACTGGCATCATGGTAGAATAAAAACCACTTTCCTTGATGCTCCACAATTGAATGATGGTTAGTCCAACCTAAAACGGGATTTAATATCACACCTTGATATACAAATGGCCCATAAGGATTATCACCAATACCATAAGCAATATTATGGGTATCTCCAGTAGAGTATGAAAAATAATATTTCCCATTATGTTTATGTACCCAAGACGCTTCAAAGAAACGACGTTGGTTATCTGCTGTGGTGATTGGATGACCCTTTTCATCGACAATAACGATGTCTTGAACCTCTTCGGCTAAAGACAACATATCATCTGATAACTTTGCCATTTTGGCTGGCAATGCAGCTTGCTCATCTTCAGGGTAAATGTCTTGCTGACTAAACTGGCCTTCATGCCAATTTTGTAATTGCCCGCCCCATAAACCACCAAAATATAAGTAATAACTGCCATCATCATCTTCAAAAACAGCCGGGTCTATACTAAATGAACCTTCAATATAATTATCTTCAGCAACAAACGGTCCTGCTGGTGAATGGCTTGTTGCAACGCCAATTCTAAAAATACCTTGTAAATCACGAGCCGGAAAATAAAAATAATAAGCGCCATTTTTATGAGCAGCATCTGGCGCCCACATTTGCTTACTGGCCCACTTAACATTTTCTACACTCAGAGCAACACCATGATCAATCACGTCATTAGTATCATTATCAATAGATAAAACATGATAATCTTTCATGGCAAAATGATCGCCATCGTCATTAATTTGAGTATCAGTTTCTATATCATGTGAAGGATAGATATATATTTTATCCTCAAACACATGAGCAGAAGGATCGGCTGTATATATATGAGATACTAATGGTTCATCCTTCTGTTTAAAAGAATGAGCATTTTCAATATCCAATTGCTGCTTCCTTTCAGCATCACTTACTTCTTTATTAATCATGGTTTCCCTTTTCTATTTAACCTTAGCACCCAATACAACACCAAGATTTCAACGAATACTTTTAAATTAACAATTTTCAATAATTAAAAGTAACTAGCTGCATTTTGTTTCAAGTAGATTTAATTGAATTTTTTTAACTTCCATTTCTGTTAAACGATATTTACTAATGACAAATAAACAGATGATGGTGCACGCAATAGGTATTCCGGCAAAGGCCAATAAAATGCCTGACAATGTATGTTCAGTTTGTACTTCATTAGGGACATAGTCATACGCAGACAATATCCAACCAGCTAATGCGCCACCAATAGCAAACCCAAATTTAATGGCTAACAAATGCCCTGAAAAAGTGATAGCCGTTAAACGTTTACCCATTTTCTCAACGCCGTAATCAACAGTGTCAGCAACCATTGAAAACATAATGGGCGTTATGATCATATGGGCAAAGTTGGCGATGAAGTAAGTAATAAAGATAAGTGTTATTTGGTCACTGCCTATGACATAAAATAATGAATGTGAAATTATCACTACCACTAATGCCACCTGAAACAGGATCTTTTTCTCAATAAACTTAGACAGGAAATTAGTCGATATCGCACCAAGTACTGAACCCACTGCTGCCAATGTTAAAAAATTCGATAGCAGCGATTCATCACCGATGTAATATTTAATATAATGCGGTGCAACAGATGCTCGAATACCGATAAGAATTAACGTCGCTAGACTAATAATGGCAATGACTAACCATTGATCATTTTTAAATAACTGAAAGAAATCTTTAAAAATACTCTGAGTCGAGCGTTTACTCGCATCCGTGTTAGTGAGTGTTTCTTTGGTCATTGCAAAACACATTAAGAAACAGATAGCGGCTAATGTCCCCATGAAAATCATTGCTAATGGATAACCTACAGCATCATTCCCTTGACCAAAATATTCGACTAACCTTGGTATTGCCCAAACAATAACCACCAGCGCAGCCATCGCCATGGCAAATCTAAAAGATTGTAAAGAGGTCCTTTCTTTAGGATCTGAAGCCATCACCCCACCTAAAGCACCATATGGAATGTTAATTGCCGTGTAACATGTCATTAGCAGCCCATAAGTCACGTAGGCATAAATCAACTTACCCGTACTATCAAAATCAGGGGTGATAAACGCTAAGCAGGCTAAAACGCCATAAGGTACTGCTAACATTAGAATGTATGGACGGTATGAGCCCCAACGAGTACGAGTTCTATCTGCTAGACCGCCCATGATAGGGTCAGTTAATCCGTCAAAAAGCCTAACCGATAACAATAAGGTTCCGGCTGCTGCAGCTGAGAGACCATAAACATCGGTATAGAAAATCAACATAAAGTTGGCGACCATTTGAAACACGATGTTACTTGCAGTGTCTCCTAGGCCATAGCCAAGCTTTTCTTTAATGGTGAGTTTCTTATTCGTCTTTTCCATTACCATTACATTCCAATTAAAGGTTATAGTCACAAACACTATATCAATTAATTAACATTGTAAACAGCTTTAGGTAATTATTAACAGGATGTAAAAAAAAGACAGCGATTGCTGTCTTTGATGGGGTAGCAAAACTTATGTTTTAGTATTCAAAGGTATAACCGAATTGCGTCAGCTTTTCATAAACATCAATGTCAAAACGGTACAATGCGGCAGCGCGATGTGCCACATTACGTTGTTTTTCTTTGCAATCTATCAATAAATCCATCTTTAAAATTTTTCGACGAAAGTTAGGTTTGTCTAAGGTTAAACCCAATATAGATTCATACAATTCTTGCAGTTGTAATAAAGTGAACTTCTCAGGTAATAGACTGAAACCTAAGGGTTCATGTCTTACTTTGTATTTTAAATGATTTAAGCAGCTGGCGAGAATGTTGCCATGATCAAACATTAATTTAGGGACTTGTCTCACATCAAACCATTCACACTCAATAGCATTGGCACCATGAGCTAAATCAGTGTCATCAAAACGCACTAATGAATAAAAAGCAATGGTAATAATACGTCTGGCAGGATAACGGTCAACATCACCAAATGCACCTAGCTGATCTAAGTACAAGTTTTCGACACCCGTGGTATTTTTAACGACGCGAGATGCCGCCGTTTCAAGATTCTCATTACTGCGTACCCAGTGTCCAACGAGCCCCCACTGGTTAGTTGCAAGCCCTTGATTGTATTTAACGAGCAATACTTTTAGCTTACCTTCATGCAGGGTAAAAATAAGATTATCAACGGTTAAGTTACTAATACAATCAGCTGGAATCGTTTCTTCATTAATAACTTCGTTTATAAAGTTCACGGGGGGTATCCAAATAATAGAGCAAGCAATGTGATACAACTTGAGGGGATGTAGCAGTCAATAGCTAGCTAAACACCCTATTCTAAAGTCATACACAACAGAAATTTATAAAACACTTTACTCATCAAAATCATAATTGTAAATGACTGATACAATTTCAATTTATACTTTGAGAGACTGAAAAGTTAAATGTTGAGTGCATAAACACCCAAGTGTAAACGTGTGTTTATGCCTCCAAATTTTTGATGTGAGTATTGTTAAAACCAGTTTATTAACACTTTTAGTCGTTTACGTGTTCGCTTTACTCGACTCTCTTTGGATAATAGTAAAGTCTAGAATGTTGCGTAGTTGAGTGCCTTTTAGATCAGAAAAGTCTTTATTTTTATTAGCGGTAAATAAACTCACCGCTAACTTGGCCATGTCATTGATAGGTTGCCTAACCGTAGTGATGTTTGGCCATACAATCGTAGCAAGCGTTGTATCATCAAAACCGACAACAGATAAGTCATTAGGGACATTCAGCCCTTGGTTTTGGGCAATTGATATGACTGCGGCAGCCATATCATCATTAGCTGCAAAGATAGCGCTAGGTTTATCAGTTAACGACAACATTTTCTTCGCAGCTAACATTCCAGATTGATAGCTAAAGCAACCTTGCTCTATGTATTCCGGTGGGGTATTTATTCTATTTGAACGCAGTGCATCTAAATAACCTTGATAGCGTAAACGACTAACCCCTTGCTTCGGATCACCAATAATATGGCCAATTTTATGATGACCTTGTTTTATTAGTGTTTCCGTTAAATCAAAAGCGGCTTGATAGTCGTCCATACAAATATAGGGTGAAACAGTTAATTGACTATCCGGCGCGACTCTTACAAACGGAACATTAGCCCGTTGTAAACAATCAATTATTTCCTTTTGGTCACAAACCGGAGGCAGTAAAATTATTCCATCCACTTTGGTTTCGTTAATCAGATCATTTACTGATTGCAGTGTTATATCAAGGTTATTGTCTGCTTCATCTACCACGAGGTGAAACCCTTTAGCACGACAGTTTTTCAATGCACTTAACAAAAACTGGCTAATATAGGCATCACTTGGATTGTCATATATTAACCCGAGTAAATAGGATTTATTACTGGCTAATCGACGTGCAGATTCATTAGGTCGATAGTGTAACTGCTTAGCCACAGCTAGCACTTTACTGCGAGTATTATCACTGACGTTAGGATCTTGGTTTAAAACCCGCGATACTGTCATCATTGAGACACCAGCTGCTAATGCGACATCCTGTATGCGTGCTTTTTTTACCTTACCCATAACTTGCCTACTCATCATTATCAGGTCAAAAATATAAACAGCTACTCACGTACTTCATAAATATATCGTTAATATTAAAAAACTTAATGATACAGAAACACTAACCTTAAGCCTTAAATAAGCGCCTTAACCTTGGCTAACTGTACTTGAAACAATAAGCTATGTTGATGGGTAACCACTGCACTTTCAGCCTTGCCCTGCTTAATCAGTCGGCATGCTTCATCTGCCTCAAAGTGATAACCTAATGATTGTCTATCATCACTAAAACTTTCGATTAAATCATCAAGATGAAATAAATGACATTCTTTCGCTCTAAATGCATCAGGGATCAAGATGTAACCCTTATCGCCAATAAGATAAGCATTATTACCCAATCGGCATTGAAATGAGGTTGCAAGACTGACCATCACATCATCCCTTTTGCCAATAATGATGACATCATCTTCCACACCTGTTTCGCAGACATGTGCTTGAACATAGAGATTATCGATATCAGACTGTAGGAAGTAATCTGCAATTGCCAAGGGATAAATTCCCATATCCAATAAACAACCACCCGCCAATTCAGCATTATATTCTCGGCCATCTGGGTTAAACGGCACGGGATAACCAAAATCAACTTTAATGTGCTTAAGCTTGCCAATTCGGCCATCATTTAACCATTGCTTAGCTTGTTGCATCGCAGGTAAAAAGTAAGTCCATAAGGCTTCCATCAGCAGCAAGCCTTTATCTTGGGCTAAGGTGACCAAAATTTGGCATTGCTCTGTTGAAACTGTCATCGGTTTTTCGCACAGTACATGCTTTCCAGCAGTCAACGCATCGAAGGCTTGTTGAAAGTGAAAATTATGTGGGGTGCCGATATACACAATATCAACCTTTGGATCATCAAATAATGCTTGGTAGCCTTGATACGCTTTTTCAACCTGGTATTGCTTGGCAAATTCATCGGCATCAGTTTGCTTTCTGGCTGCTACCGCATATAAATGGCTATTCTCAGAAAAGACTAAGTCCTGACAAAATAAAGCTGCAATCCTTCCTGCGCTAACAATCCCCCAATTTAGCTTGGCCATACTTTACTCCCTTTATATTCATCAAATTGCCTTATCAAAAGCGATTTATCGCGCTGTAAAACCTGCGCTATCTGCTATTAACTCGATTAACAGCCAACCAAAGTTAACATTAATGAAACAAAATACACTTGATAGATTTAAAACTCAATGATAATGTTAGCGCTAACAAAAAATAGAAACTCATAACAACGGATAGAATTATGTACCTTGGAATAGACTTAGGAACCTCTTGTGTGAAGGTCATTATCTTAGACAATAATGATCAGTTGTTAGCACAAGCCAGTTCAGCACTGACAATATCTCGTCCCCACGACCAATGGTCAGAACAAGATCCAAATCATTGGTGGCAAGCTACCTGTTCAGCGATGGCAGAGCTTAAAACCCAAAAGCCTGAATTACTCAAAGCGATTAAGTCTATTGGTTTGTCAGGTCAAATGCATGGGGCGACTTTACTAGATAGCGACAACCAAGTTATTCGTCCGGCGATATTATGGAATGATGGTCGAAGCGAAATTCAATGTAAAACCTTAGAAGAAAATGAACCCAACTCGCGTAATATTACCGGTAACATTGCGATGCCAGGCTTTACTGCACCAAAGTTGTTATGGGTAAAAGAGCATGAACCTGAAAACTTTAACAAAGTATCCAAGGTATTATTACCTAAAGATTTTTTACGTTTCAAAATGACTGGGGATTTTGCATCAGACATGTCTGACTCCGCAGGTACCCTGTGGTTAGATGTCAAGAATCGTTGCTGGTCTGAAGCGATGCTAACGGCAACTTCTTTAAGCATTGAACATATGCCGCAGCTATTTGAAGGCACAGATATAACAGGCAAGTTAAGCCCGAATATTGCCAGTTTATGGGGCATGGATTCTGTGCCTGTTGTTGCTGGCGCGGGTGACAATGCCGCTGGCGCAATTGGTATCGGCGTGATTAAGCCAAACCAAGCATTTTTATCTCTAGGCACGTCTGGCGTTTATTTTGTTGCAAATGAGCAATATTTACCTAATCCAGATAACGCTGCCCATACTTTTTGTCACTGTTTGAGTGATACCTGGCATCAAATGTCGGTGGTATTAAGCGCGGCAAGTTGTTTGAGTTGGGTGACAAAACTAACAGGTTATGGCAATGAATCAGCCCTACTAGAACAAATCGCTAAATGTGATTTTAGTCAGCCAAACTCAGTGTTGTTTTTACCTTACCTTTCTGGTGAACGAACCCCGCACAATAACCCGAATGCCAAAGGCGTTTTCTTTGGTTTAGACCATAACACCACTGCTGCCAGCCTTGGCCGCGCAGTATTAGAAGGTGTGGCATTTGCTTTTGCTGATGGTCAACAGGTGTTACTAGATGCGGGTGCAACCATTGATGAAATTACGGTTATTGGCGGTGGTTCAAAAAGTCGATTATGGGGAGATATTCTTGCTAGCGTATTGAACCGTTCACTTTCATACCGTGAAGGCGGTGAAGTCGGACCGGCATATGGCGCAGCAAGGTTAGCAAGAATTGCTGTAGAACAGAGTCCTCTTGAATCAATCTGCACCAGTGGCAAGCTTGAACACCTGGTATTACCTAACCCTGAAATGCAAGTTTATTACGCCGATCAATATCAAAAATTTAAAGCCTTATACCAAGCAACCAAACATCTATTTTAATAATTAAACCCTTAAATAGTATTAAATTAACTAAAAGAAACGGAGTCAACATGAGCGAACAATTTTTTAATAATATCGAAAAAATCAAATACGAAGGCGAAGCCAGTAAAAACCCTTTAGCATTTCGTTACTACGACGAAAATCGTGTCGTTCTTGGTAAAACAATGAAACAACATTTGCGTTTTGCCGCTTGTTACTGGCATAACTTCTGTTCAACGGGTTTTGATATTTTTGGTGAAGGTACCTTCGATCGCCCTTGGATCCAACCTGTAGGTGATCAACTGGCTCTAGCTGAACAAAAAGCCAAGGTTGCATTCGAATTTTTTGAAAAGCTTGGTGTACCCTATTTTTGCTTTCACGACACCGATATTGCTCCTGAAGGCGCAACGTTAAAAGAAAGCCATGCTAACGTAAACCACATTGCAGACATTCTAGAAAAAGAAATGCAGCGTACTGGCGTTAAATTACTTTGGGGTACAGCTAATCTGTTCTCAAATAAACGTTTTTGTGCAGGTGGTGCTACGAATCCAAACCCTGAAGTGTTTGCCTATGGCGCAGCTCAAGTAAAACACGCAATGGAAGTGACTAACCGTTTAGGTGGCGAAAACTACGTGTTATGGGGCGGCCGTGAAGGTTATGATTCGCTACTGAATACTAACTTAAAGCAAGAAAGCGAACAGTACGCACGCTTTTTAAAAATGGTAGTAGAACATAAACATAAAATTGGTTTTAAAGGCACTTTGTTAATCGAGCCTAAGCCTCAAGAACCGACTAAACATCAATACGATTATGACACTGCAACCGTCGCAGGCTTCTTACACAAGCACGGTTTACAAGATGAAATTAAAGTAAATATTGAAGCTAACCACGCAACCTTGGCTGGACACAGCTTCCATCATGAAGTAGCTGTAGCATGTGCTGAAGGCATTATGGGCAGTATCGATGCTAACCGTGGTGATATGCAAAATGGTTGGGACACAGACCAATACCCTAACGATGTTGCTGAATGTACCTTAGTGATGTACGAAATTTTAAAATCAGGTGGTTTTACAACCGGCGGATTAAATTTCGATACAAAACTTCGTCGTCAATCGTGTGAAAATGATGATTTATTCCATGGTCACATTGGTGGTATGGATACCATGGCTAAATCACTACTTAATGCAGCACAACTTATTGAAGATGCACCGTTATCTTCATTTGTAGAGCAACGTTATGCAGGCTGGAATAAAGGACTTGGTAAAGATATTTTTGATGGTCAACATAGCTTAGAAAGCTTAGCTAAGGTAGTCCATGAGCAGAATATCAATCCAACATCGGTTTCTGGACGCCAAGAATTACTTGAAAATGTGGTTAATCGCTATATTTAAAATTGATTTCTAATAAACCTCTTTGCTTGTGGTTTAAATGAATGTATAGAAAATAGGCCATCTTATTTTAAGATGGCCTATTTTTTTAACGCTGATTTATTAAGATGTTAAATCGCTAATGCTTTTCTTGATAATCAAAATAGTTAAACTCAGCGGCAATATTTGCGCCGGTTAAATCTTGGCAACACATCCCAATAAATGCACCAGTAAAATTAGCGCCTTCACCCTTTCCTGCTTCATCAGAAATAACACTGTAATCTAATTCGCAAATAGGTAACCACACATCCTTCTCAACCGAATAACTAAAGGTCAGCAGCTCATTATCAACTTCAGCCCTAAGGCTCACAGTCTCGCTGCTAATTGGCAGCCGTTTTTGATAAATGGGAAAATCAGCTTTTAAAGATTCATCACCCAAACAGCTCATAACATCGATATGCACACCTTTTTCATCATCATATGAAACATACAAATAATGAAACTTATGCGCATTGTAATAGCAAATTAACCCTGCTTGTTGCTGAAAGCTCATTGGTTTAAAGCGTAATTGAGTTTGTGCCACAAAAGATAAATGCTGTTGTCTTCTCGCGATAAGTGCCTGTTTAAAGGTACTACCTACAGAATGTTTACCATACAAAGTCAACGCGCCAGGCTTATCCGTTAAACTATAAAAACATTCAGGATTTGGGATTCTCAACCATTGATAATGGCAGGGTAATATCGAGGTTGAAAAGTCATCATAATGTGAGAAATCTCTTTTGGGTGTAACGGTTAAGCCTATAGGATTAACCTCACCATACACTTCACCCGATGCCAGCCTAAACCAAGCATCATCATGTAATATTAATGCTTGAATACCGGTTTCTCGCCCTAACGGGCTGCGCTTAACACCATCATCTAGTTTTAGCGGCCTAGAGAGCAGATGGGTTAAATACCATTGCCCTTCTTGAGTTTGAACTAAACCTCCATGACCTGTTCGCTGTAAGGGTTTATCGAGATGATCTTTAGACGTCAATAGATGTACATTGGGATCAATCTCATAAGGACCCGCGATATGCTTTGAACGCGCAAACGTGCAAGCATGTTCATAACTGGTGCCACCTTCTGCCGTTAATAAATAATAATAATCATTTATCTTATACAAGTGTGGGCCTTCTGTAAGGCGATGAGGGCTACCAGCAAATATATTAACTGCTGTGCCAATTAACTTTTGCTGTTTGTGGCAATATTGCTGCAATACTATCCCTGCAAAGGGATGTTTATTTGGTCGATGATCCCACAGCATATTAACTAACCATTTACTGCCATCGTCATCATGAAATAATGATGGGTCAAAACCACTGCTATTTAAATAAACCGGGTTACTCCATTCACCATCAATGGTGCTACACGTCGTTAGATAATTAGGGGTATCTTTAAAATTTCCATCAAATCGTTTTACATTGGTATAAATGAGATAGAACAAACCTTCCGCATAACTCAAACAAGGCGCCCAGATACCACAGGAGTCAGGACAACCTGTCATATCCAGTAGTGCAGCCCGATTTAATGGCCTACTCACTAATGTCCAATTAACCAAATCCACAGAATGGAAAATTTGAACTCCGGGATACCATTCAAATGTCGACACGGCAATGTAATAGTCATCGCCTACTCTGACAATACTGGGGTCGGGATGAAACCCTGGTAAAATTGGGTTTATTTGTTGACTCATAAGCAACCTGTTTTGTAACGACAAAGTTAAAAAGTGAGTTATTTTATATCACACAACAGTTGTTAGCGCTAACATTAGGGGTGGAGTTATTGCTAAAAAAGCTTATTTTTCAATGTTCATTCACCAAAAAACTGACATATTAATTGCTTTTATATCAACTAAATAATTACTGTTTAATAGACTCTACTGAATGATACATGTGTCATATAACGGATAGGTTTAGGGCTAAATTTGGTTGGCGTGTATGTCGGACTTTTGCTGATATTTAAGAAAATGGAAATTGTTAGTATTGATGAAAAAGTGCCGACAACAGACTAGCTTTTAAAGGCATTCTTTCTGTTTGAATTGATCGTAGAAATGATTGTTTAAGTAATCGTTTAACTGATTGTTTAAGTAATCGTTTAACTGATTGTTGCTGTGATTATTTAAGGGGGATTTACTTAACCAAGATGTGTGATAAACGCCTTCATTTTCACATAAAGGCGCTTTCAACTCATGCTGCGAGACATTAAGACTAACGTTACGCTTGATCATAACCATTAGGATTAGCTGATTGCCAGCGCCAGGTATCAACCATCATTTGATCTAAACTGCGCTTTGCTTGCCAATTCAATTGTTGATTAGCTTTTTGGGCATTGGCCCAAAATGCAGCTAAATCCCCTGCGCGTCTTGGACTAACTTCATAAGGGATAGGTTTTTCAACCGCCTTTTCAAACGCTGAAACAATATCAAATACCGATACGCCATTACCTGTACCTAAGTTAAATGCCTCAACACCAGTAAAGCTGGTATTATTGTCTAACCAGTTCATTGCTGCAACATGCCCTTCAGCCAAATCCATTACATGCAGATAGTCACGTTCACAGGTACCATCTTTTGTTGGATAATCAGCACCAAAAATACTCAGCTTGTCACGTTTGCCCACCATAACTTGAGCAACATAAGGCAGTAGATTGTTAGGAATACCTTTAGGCGACTCACCAATTTGGCCGCTTTCATGGGCTCCAATTGGATTAAAGTAACGCAATGAAACTCCTCTAAAATTGCTGTTTGATGCCGCAAAATCTGCCATCACCCGTTCGACCATTACTTTAGTTGCCCCATAAGGGCTTGAAGGTGTACCTAACTTCATGGTCTCAACATAAGGCACATCATTTTCTTCGCCATAAACGGTCGCAGATGAGCTAAAGATAAAGTTATGAACATTATGTTCGGCCATGGCTTCCAATAAACACACAGAGCCGTGAACATTATTTTGATAGTACTCAAGTGGAATTTGCGCTGATTCACCGACCGCTTTAAGGGCTGCAAAATGGATCACGGTTTGAATATCAAATTGCTCAAAAACTGCGGTTAAAGCCTGTTTGTCACGAATGTCACCTTCTATAAAAATTACCGATTTCCCAGTTAATGCCTCTACTCGCTTAATTGACTCAATATTTGAATTAAACAGGTTATCAAAAACAACGACATTACAATTGTTTTCTAGCAGTGATAACACTGTATGTGAGCCGATATAGCCAGCACCACCGGTAACTAATACGTTCATTACTGTTCCTTGTGTGAAAGATAAAAATGAGCATTTATAATCAGTGATTTTGAACCTTAGCACTCAAAATTACTATTAAAAATTAGCTTCATGAGCGTAAATCAGCACAATATGTTAATGAATGTGGTTTTATTACCTATTTTTTTCCTTACCAGCCTCACATTTAAACCCAGTGTATACATTTACAACCTTGCCAATACTTATGTGACAAGCTCGTTTAACGGTATGAATTACTATCAAAAAATGGGACTTTATATGCACAATTGTCGCTATAGGTAATAAGTAAACTGTCAGTCTCGAAACATTTGAAACATTAAATTACACATTGTTACCACTTACAGTTAACAGTTTTATTAACATCTCCATATAATGTCGATAACTCATTTGCACACAAGCGCGAAAGGTTTGTGTTATCTCTTCAAAAAGGATGTCCCGTGGCGACCACAATGCAAAAAGTATTTCCTTTCTTAATTATAGGTTCTGGCATTGCCATAACTGCGGCCTTAGTTGCGATGAAGCAACCACCCGAAGAAAAACCAGCCGTAGACACTACACCGCTTGTATCAGTGCAGAGTATCGAATATAAGCCAATGACATTTACGGTTAGCTCTTACGGTGTTGTTAACCCTAAATATCAAACTGAATTAGTCGCGCAAGTTAGTGGGGAAATTACCTATCTAGCAGACAGTTTTGTAAAAGGTGGCTTCATCAAAAAAGGCGATATCCTTGCCAAAATTGACCCAAGTGATTACGAGTCTGCATTACTTGATGCCCAAGCAGAGTTAGCATCAGCCAAATCGAGCTTGGTGTTAGAAAAAGCTACCGCTGAAGTGGCCGAACGTGAATGGGCCGAAATTACTGATAGTAAGCCCAGTGATTTAAGTTTACGTAAACCTCAATTAGCCAAAGAAATCGCTAAGTTGAAAAGTGCTGAAGCCGGCTTACATCGTGCCCAACGTAATTTAGAACGTTCAGTGATTAAAGCACCTTATGATTCGTTAATCGCCAGTCGTAATATTGGCTTAGGCACTTATGTTGGCAATGGCGCATCAATTGGCACCTTGTATAACACTGAAATTGCTGAAGTACGTTTGCCACTTGCAGATAAAGAAATGCAATATCTAGACAGAAAAGGCGCTAATGCTGAAGTAAGTTTGGTGGGTAACTTCGCCGGTGAAAAACAGCAATGGCAAGGCACGATTGTCCGCAGCGAAGGTGTGATTGATAGTAAGAGTCGTATGACTTATTTAGTCGCTGAAATAAATGACCCTTATGCACTTAAAGGTAACCATAAAGAATTACGCTTTGGCACCTATGTCACAGCACATATTGGTGGCACACAAGCTGGCAGCGTTGCAATTATTCCCCGCCACCTGATTGTAAACGGTTTAGTTGCGGTCATGGATGCAGAAATGAAACTGCGTTATTTACCCGTTAATATTATTCGCCAAGACGGCAGTAACGTGATTATTTCAAGTGGTTTAGAAGATGGGATGAATATTATTACCTCGGCACTTGATTACCCTATTGAAGGCATGTCAGTAAAGTTACCTGAAGATAAGATTCTCCAGCAAGATGCTATTGAAGGTGACGACATTATTAAATCAGCAATCGCCATCAAAGATAAGGAATAATCATGGAAGACACCCATAAAGGTTTGATTGCTTGGTTTGCCCGCAACAGTGTGGCGGCAAACTTATTAATGATCATCATATTACTTGGTGGCTTACTGACAGCAAACACCATACGTAAGCAATTCTTCCCTGCAGTTGAAATTAACTGGATTGAGTTCAGCGCCGTTTATCCGGGCGCTGCGCCCCAAGAAGTTGAAGAAGGCATTACGGTCAAAATAGAGCAAGCCTTAGAAACTGTTCAGGGCTTGCAGCGGGTTATTACCTATTCTAATCGTAACCAAGCCTCTGGTTATTTCAGAATTGAAGACTCCTACGACCCACAAATTGTATTAGATGAAGTAAAGTCAGAAATTAACTCAGTATCGACATTCCCGGCAGGTATGGAGTTCCCAAAAGTTGAGCGCATTAAAATACGCCAAGAAGTGATGTATTTAAGCCTTTATGGCGACTTATCTCAACGACAACTCAAAGACTTAGGCGAAAAAATTCATCAAGAAATCATGCAACTGCCTAATGTAAATATTTCAGAATTCTATGGCGGACTTAATTACGAAATCAGTGTCGAAGTCAGTAAAGACAGACTCAGAGAATTTGGTCTTAGTTTTAACGATGTCGCTGAAGCAGTGCGTGGTTATTCCCGTAATATGTCAGCGGGACAAATTAAAGCTGAAAATGGCTACATTAACTTACGAGTAGAAAACCAAGCGTATGTCGGATATGAGTTTGAAGATTTACCCTTATTAACCTTGGATGACGGTACTAACTTATTACTGGGAGACGTTGCGACAGTCAACGATGGCTTTGAAGAAGGCATTCAATATTCGAAATTCAATGGCCAAAATGCAGTCACCTTTTTTGTCGGCGCCGCTAAAAACCAAAGTATCACCGATGTTGCCGATACTTTAAAAAAATACGTTGCTGACAAACAGGCTATTTTACCAGACGGTGTGACCTTAGAACCTTGGGTTGATATGACCTACTACCTTGAAGGTCGTTTGGATTTAATGCTCGACAGTATGAAAACAGGCGCATTTTTAGTCTTTATCATGCTAGCGTTATTTCTGCGAGTGCGGTTAGCGTTTTGGGTAATGATGGGCTTACCCGTGTGTTTCTTAGGTACGCTATTATTTATGCCAATGGGCTTTATTGATGTCACCATTAATGTCATCAGTTTATTCGCCTTCATACTGGTACTAGGTATTGTGGTCGATGATGCCATTGTTATGGGAGAAAGCGCCCATACTGAATGTGAAGAAAACGGTCAAAATATCGATAGTGTTATTCGCGGGGTTAAACGGGTCGCCATGCCGGCAACCTTTGGGGTATTAACCACCATTGCAGCTTTTTTACCGATCACCTTAGATGACGGCCCTTCATCAGCCTTTGGTCAAGCCATTGGGTTTGTGGTTATTTTGTGCTTAATCTTTTCATTAGTGGAATCAAAGTTAATTTTACCGTCACATTTAGCGCATATGAAAAAACCTAAAGTTGTGCAACCGGGTTCTAAAAATCCGTTAGATTGGTTAAGAAATATCGTTAACTTTATTCAAGGTAAAATTGAAAGAAACCTAGCGAATTTTATTGCTAATGTTTACCGCCCTAGTCTAACTGCTGCAGTAAAATACCGTTATTCAGTTATTGCGACCTTTGTGATGTTAATTGTTATTTGCGCAGCCCTTTATATAAGCGGCTTAGTACGCTTTATTGGGCAGCCTAAAATCCCCCATGATTTTCCTCGTATAACCTTGGAAATGAATGTCGATGCCGCTGAAACCGCAACCCTTAATGCCGCCCATGCCATTGAGTCTGCCCTGCGCACAGTAGAGAAAGATCTTGAATCTCAATATGGTCAAGGCATGATTGCTGAGTTACAAGTTGAGCTTCAAGGTCGTACAAAAGCAGAAGTGAGGACAAAACTGGTCGACCCCGAATTAAGACCTATCAATACCTTCGAAGTTGCCGAATTATGGCGCCAAGCAATGCCTAAAATACCAGGGGTTAAATCTTTTACCATCCAAGATAGCTTGTTTGGCGGTGGCCGAGATGATGGTGATATCAGTTTCCGATTAGAGGGTAACGATGAAGCGCAATTAATTGCTGCATCGAAGGAGTTAAAAGAAAAGTTAGGTACTTTAAAAGGGGTGAGTGACATTAATGACAGTCGTCAATCCTCTGCCAAAGAAGTGCAATTTGACCTAAAACCTTTAGCCCACAGTTTAGGCTTAACCCTGGCCAATATTGCTTCACAAGTCGGTAATAGTTTTTACGGGCTTGAAGCACAGCGGATTATCCGTAACGGCGAAGAAATCAAGGTGATGCTACGCTACCCAGAAGAGCAACGTAACTCTATAGCCCTCGTTCAGGAGGTGTTGATTAAAACGCCTCAAGGTGCTGAATTACCCCTGTCTGAAGTCGCTAATATAAACGTAGTTCAAGGCGTGAGTAGTATTCGCCGTGAAAATGGTAACCGAACAATTAATGTATGGGCCGCGGTTGATGCTGAACAAGCTGAGCCATTTAAACTCGCCAAAGATATTCGTGATAATTTCATTCCGCAATTATTAGCAAAGTACCCACGCGTACAAAGCGAGGTTTCTGGCAGTATTCAGGAGCAACTTGATAGTGCCGATACCCAAATGCGTGATTTTATTATCTCTATGTTGGTGATTTACAGCTTATTAGCGATACCGCTTAAGTCATACGTGCAACCCTTTATGATAATGTCGGTGATCCCATTTGGTGTCATTGGCTCAATGCTTGGCCATATCATTTTAGGTATTGATTTAAGTGCCCTTTCTGTATTCGGGATTATTGCCGCTGCAGGTGTGGTGGTCAATGACTCACTAGTGATGGTGGATTATGTGAATAATTCCCGTAAACAAGGGGTTAAACTCAATGATGCGGTAATTAACGCTGGTTGCAGACGTTTTAGAGCGATTATGTTGACCTCTTTAACGACCTTTATTGGTCTAGTGCCAATCATGACTGAGACCAGTATGCAGGCACAAATGGTGATACCAATGGCCGTATCACTGGCGTTTGGGGTGTTGTTCGCTACTGTGGTAACACTGTGTTTAATCCCTTGTCTTTATATAGCAATTGAAGATACGCGGATTTTCTTGAGAGGTTCTTGGAGACATTATTTTCCATTAACAGCTGAAGAGCATAAAGCAGAGTTAGCCAGTCAAGCAGTAAAATAATCGGTTAAAAATGTGACCAACTTAAAAGCGAAACAGGATGTTTCGCTTTTTTATTGTTTTAATTTCAGTTAATTGCATTGATAATTAACTAAAATACTTGTTAACTAATCAGCCTGCAAAATATGACACATCATATGATTGTCATCAACACTAACTATGCTGGCTAAATTAGATAATAAAAAGAGTTCAAAGTAATTTTTGTCTTCGACTAAATACAATAATAAAGGAAGCAATAATGCGTCAATGGTTAGCATCCAACAGCCTTGCAAGGTTAAAACAACTTAGTAGCAGTATTACTATCGCATTGGTTTTTTTAAGCCATAATATCATGGCAGATGAAACATCATCATTAGGGTCAAATCAGCCCCATAATGTCAATGATAAGCCCTATGTGTTACTTATCTCTATTGATGGTTATAGGCATGATTACAATAAAGTTCATCAGCCTAAGTTTCTTAATAACTTTGCCAGCAATGCCGCAACAATAACGCAATTAACGCCGTCATTTCCAACAGTCACCTTCCCTAACCATTTGACACTGGTTACCGGTCTCTATCCCAGTAATCATGGCATTGTTGCTAATCGTTTCTACAACCCCACAATAGGGCGCCATTACGCTTTAAGCGACCATGATGCCGTCACCGATGGCCGTTTTTACACTGGCGTTCCACTTTGGTCTTTAGCTGCCCAGCAAGGAATGAAATCAGCTACGTATTTCTGGCCCGGCTCAGAAGCTGAAATAGCAGGTTTTAGACCCACTTATTGGAAACGATATGACGGTAGAGTCGCAAATGAAACCCGTGTCGAGCAAGTTATTGAATGGCTTAAATTACCTGAAACGCAGCGGCCGCAATTTGTGACATTATACTTTTCAGATGTCGATAGCGCAGGTCATCATCACGGGCCGTTATCGCAGCAAACCCATGATGCTGTCAATTACATTGATAAGGTCATTGCTAGCTTAATTGAGCAAGTAAATGCGCTACCTTATGCGGTTAATATTATCATCACATCAGATCACGGTATGGCACAGGTTGCTGATTTTGAGCGTATCTACACAGACAAACTGTTTGCCGATGATGAGGCATTAAAATCTCGATTTAGTTTTATTAATGACGCCGCTTTTTCATTAGTGCGCGCCCATGGCAATAATAAAGACCAAGATTTAATTGCCCTTGAGAAACTAGTTGCTGCGACCGATGGCTTAGCATTTTATAGAAAGGAGTCGATACCTAAGCACCTTGAGTATGACTTTAATCCCGCCATTGGTGATGCGATTTTGGTCACCCATGATCATTACATTACCAGCAGTGATGCAAAACCTGGCGTTAAGGGTAAACATGGCTACTACGCTGAAGTGATGCCGGATATGAATGCCATTTTTTATGCCAACGGCCCGGCTTTTAACCATCAAGCAGAAATTGAGTTAGCTAAAAATATTCATGTTTACCCTTTAATTGCACACATACTTAATTTATCTATTAGTGAACCCATTGATGGCAAACTTGACGTGCTGTCTCCTTTATTAAAGCAATAAAAAAACGGGCAATATCTAATCGATATTGCCCGCTTCTTAAATACATTCTTTTAGCCCTGTTCTGCCAAAGTAATTTGATGATAAAGGGCGTCTTTCATTACTACACGCTGCTGCTTTAACTCATGGATGGATTCGTCTGCGATGGGCGAGTCTCGCATCTCAAGATCCCTAATTTGTTTATCTAACGCATCGTATTTTTTCATTATTTCAGCAAAATCGACATTGCTGCTAATAAGCGAAGTAATCGTATCTATGTGATCTGGAAATTCGTTTCTGAGGGAATGATTTTCACCTAGCATAAAAGCCTCTTATATCCTGTCTTCAATGAGTTAAACGTATCTATGTGTACTTACGCGGTAACGCTAGTCGTTCTCTTATTAAAATGTAGAGCAATTGATATAAAAAACAAGTTACGCCATTTAAATTAACGCTACATTTATCACAAAATAATACTTTGCCATAGAGTTGTAAGATCAAACCTCAATTCGATTATCAAGCCTTTAAGCTGCGTGCAACGTCCAGTCAAAAGTGAAAATGATTAACGAATCATAAATTGTCACACGCTAAGTGTTGGCTAATTGTTAATTTAACTTTACTATGACAATTAATTAGCCTTATCCGTAAATTTAATATGAAATTCAAGCCACTATTTAGTATTAGCTTACTAAGCTTAAGCACCTTTTTTAGTTTTAGCATTTTATTTACGAGTGCTATTGCTTATACCGCTGAGTTTAGTGGCAGCCAAACCTGTGTTGAATGCCACCAGCAACAATACAGCGATTGGCAAGGATCTCATCATGATATGTCTATGGGTCAGGCTACTGCAGATATCGTTCTAGCAAACTTTACCGATCAACAATTTGACTACCAAGGTGAAGTCTCACGCTTTTTTATGAAAGGAAGTGAGTACTGGGTCAATATTAAAGGCCCAGATGGCAAGTTTAACGACTATAAAATTAGCTATACCTTTGGTTATGAACCGTTACAACAATACATGGTTGAATTTGAAAACGGTGCGATACAATTAATCCCTTTTGCGTGGGATAGTCGTAGTAAAGATGAAGGCGGACAACGCTGGTTTTATTTGTATCCTGAAATGGATCCTTACGACGAGTTCTTTTGGACTAATAAAGGCCAAAACTGGAACTACATGTGCGCTGATTGTCACTCAACCAATGTCAAAAAAAACTATAACGTAACAGACAATAGCTTTGACAGTAGTTGGTCAGAAATCAACGTGGCCTGTGAAGCCTGTCACGGCCCCGCCAGTGAGCATATCAAATGGACAAAAAATCAAACACAGCCGCTGGCCCAATATGGTTTTAATCGCGATTTAACCCCTAAAGTAGGCGCTTGGGAGTTTAAGCAAGGTAAAAAAATTCTCCAGCCGAACAAAATCAAGCCTTCTGCGCAGTTAGCAACTTGCGGCCAATGTCATAGCCGCCGTTCACAGCTTACAGATAGCAATGATAAGGCACATGACCATATCGATAATTTTTACGACAAATACATCCTCAGCGAAATTGCGCCTAACTTATATTATCCCGATGGCCAAATTTATGATGAAGTATTTGTATTAGGCTCTTTTAAGCAATCTAAAATGCATATGGCAGGCGTAGTCTGTAGTGACTGTCACAATCCCCATAGCAATAAATTAACAGCCCCTATTGAATCAATTTGTTTTCAATGTCATATCCCCAGTGAATATAGTGCAGCTAAACACAGTCAGCATCAACAAGGGAGTGAAGCGGCGCAATGTGTTAGCTGCCATATGCCAAAAACCACCTACATGGAAGTTGACCCCCGCGCTGATCATAGCTTTAAAGTCCCAAGGCCTGATTTATCGATAACATTGGGGACGCCTAATGTCTGTAGCCAGTGCCATAATGATAAATCAGCTACTTGGGCAGCTGAAGCTGTTATTAAACAATTTCCAGATTCAACTATCCGCCAACAGCCTGGTTATGCAGAAGCTTTCTATCAAGCAGCGACTAACGATCCAGATAGTAGTGAGCTTTTAACGAAAATTGCTTTAAACCCATTACAACCAGCAATCATTCGCGCCTCTGCGTTCTCAAGATTGGCTAACTTCCCTAGTCAGCAAAGTTATCGTGCTATGGAGCAAGCTGTCACTGATCCTTCTGCGCAAATACGCTCAACGGCTATCTCTGCTTCTGCCGCATTTGAATTTGCCGATCGTTGGCGGTTAATTGCGCCACTGTTAACAGATACGGCTTATGCCATTAGAACTGAAGCGGCAGGCGCCCTAGCCACTAACTGGGAGAATATGACATCAGCGCAGCAGCAAGTGCTGCAACCTGCATTAACAGAATACCTCGAAATACAAGCTTATAATGCCGATAGAGGTTTTTCGTGGTTAAACCGCGGTAATGTTTACCTCGCTAAAAGACAGTTCGATAAAGCAGAACAAGCGTATAAACAAGCTATTGTTATTGAGCCAATACTGGCCAGCAGTTATGCCAACCTTGCTGATTTGTATCGAAAATTAGGTAAAGAACAAGCGTCCATGGCGATATTAAAACAAGGGATTACAAATCAGCCGAAAGCGGGCTCATTACGCTATAGCGCAGGGTTGGCTTATTATCGTCAGCAACAATTACCCCAAGCCATAGCGTTATTTAAACAAGCGACTGAGGTTGAACCAAGTAACCCTCAAAATTGGACGGTATTGGGGCTGGCACAAGAAAAAGTCAATCCTGTAGACATGATGAAGTCATTATCTACAGCCTATGAAGTCAGTAATGATCCACAGCATTTATACACATTATGTCAATTTAAAATTAAATATCGCGATCCAAGTACTAATGCATGTTTAGCGAAATTATCAACCTTAGTACCGCCACAGGTATTGAAACAATTGACTGGTAGTTAACTTAAATAATTATGATGATATGCGCGTTGAATTTGAGATAAGTCAGCGCGATTTTACTGGTTTTAAACAGCCATAAAGTTAGAAATTGAAATTCACTTTTGCTGTAAATAAAATCAACATCAGACAAGTACGTCCAATAGCTTCTACTTTCCTAGTGACTTCTATTTAGCAGCTATCAATCCCCGCAAAAAACTTCAAGACTCAACAGCTCACTATTTGTTCAAATAGCGAAACACTCTATTTTTATGCATGTTCAATAAGCGAACAATGTTTGATCTGTATCAATATACCTATCCCTAACAGATCTATATTTAATAAAGCAGTTTGATCCTCCAACATGGATAAGGTTATCAGATGGATACACATGCAGCTTTATATCAACGATGTAAAACACGAATTGCGCAATTGCAGCAGTTACAACCACGTCACAGCGTTAGCCTAAAAGATAAATTAATAAAAAATGGCATTAGCCGACGTGAGTTTATGACTTGGAGTGCATCTGTTACCGCACTACTCGCATTGCCCCTGCCTTTCACCAATCTAGTTGCCGAAGCCGCTGAGCTTGCTGATCGAGTACCACTGATTTGGCTGCATATGGCCGAATGTACCGGTTGTTCAGAATCCCTTATCAGAACCGACAGCCCTAATTTAGACAGCCTCATCTTTGATCATATTTCTTTGGAATATCATGAAACATTGATGGCTGCAGCCGGTTGGCAAGCGGAAGAAAACCTTGAGCATGCTATGGAGGCATATAAAGGTAATTACTTATTAGCGGTAGAGGGTGCTGTACCAACGGCTAATAATGGCACTTATTTAACGGTCGGCTGTAAAGGCCATACCGGAATGCAGATAGTAAAAGAAGCAGCTGCTGGGGCGGCTGCAATTATTTCTGTTGGAACTTGCGCCGCATTTGGCGGTGTACAAGCTGCAGCGCCCAACCCTACTGGTGCAAAAGGTGTGCAAGAGGTTATTGATAAACCGGTGATTAATTTAGGCGGTTGTCCTCCTAGTGAAAAGAACATTGTCGGTACCTTGATGTATTTCATCATGTTCGGAAAACTGCCCGCGTTAGATATGTTTAATCGCCCTAAATGGGCATACGGCGCTAGAGTGCATGATAACTGTGAACGTCGTGGTCGTTTTGACGCTGGCGAATTTGTAGAAACCTTTGGCGATCAAGGTGCTAAAGATGGCTACTGCCTATACAAAATGGGCTGTAAAGGCCCTTATACCTACAACAACTGCCCCACTGAACGCTTTAATCATCATACCAGTTGGCCAGTACTTGCAGGTCATGGCTGTATTGGCTGCGCTGAACCTAATTTTTGGGATGATATGGCGGATTTCGAAAAGCCATTAGGCAGACAGTTGCTCCACGGTATTGATGCCACTGCCGATACCATTGGTACCGTCATTCTTGGTGCGACCGTTGTGGGCATAGGTGCTCACGCAGTAACTAGTCTTTTTGCTAAGCCGCTAGAGGAATAAACCATGAGTAAACGAGTCGTTATCGATCCTATCACCCGTATCGAAGGCCATTTACGTGTTGAAGTTGAAGTTGATGAAAATAATGTTATTCAAAAGGCCTGGTCATCTTCTACCCTTTGGCGTGGTATTGAAGTCATTTTAAAAGGCCGTACTCCTATGGATGTCGGCCTAATTGTGCAACGTATTTGTGGGGTATGTACCTATTCTCATTATCGCTGCGGTACTGAAGCGGTTGAAAATGCCTTAGGGGTTAAAATCCCGCTCAACGCAAAGTACTTACGCTCGTTAATGCAAACCTCTTTGTATATGCATGATCACATTGTGCACTTCTATCATTTACATGGTTTAGATTGGGTTGATGTGGTGTCAGCCTTAAGTGCCGATCCGGCATTAGCCGCCCAAGAAGCCAATAAATACACCGAAAACCCTATCGCCACTGGCGAAGGTGAATTACGCGCCGTACAGCAAAGAGTCAAAGGCTTGGTTGATACCGGAAAGCTTGGGCCTTTTGCTAATGCCTATTGGGGCAATAAAACCTACAAGTTCACGCCAGAGCAAAACCTCATTGCCCTATCCCATTACCTTAAAGCGTTAGAAGTTCAGCGTGTAGCAGCTGAAATGCTAGCAATATTTGGCGGCAAGTCGCCGCATCCGCAATCCCTTGTAGTTGGCGGTGTTACCTCTGTTAGAGACATGCTAAGTCCTGCACGTTTACAAGAGTGGAAACAAAAACACGCTATCGTCCATGACTTTATTATCCGCGCTTATAAAGCCGACATCGTTATGGCAGCTGCCGCCTTTGGTGGCGAGCCAAGTGTGTTAGGCGGCGTCAATGTTAAAAACTTTTTAGCCACCGATGACTTTATCTTAGCTGATGGTCAATATCTGTTTGAGCAAGGCGTGATAATGAATGGAGATTTAGCCGGGGTGAGCGATTTAGATCCCGATGCCATAAAAGAAGATGTCACCCACTCATGGTATGACGCAAAAACCGCCCAGCACCCCTATGACGGCACAACGATTCCAAATTACACCGGATTTGTTGAGCGCGATACCGTGTATGGCAAATTACCGACTGTCGATGGTGATGGAAAATACTCTTGGGTTAAATCCCCACGATATCAGGGCGAACCCGTAGAAGTTGGGCCGTTAGCCTGTTTACTGGTGAACTATGCCCGTGGCAACAAGATTGTTGTTGATAGTGTTAATGGGTTGCTCGCCGCAACAGGCCTGCCTATAGAAGCATTATTCACCACCTTAGGCCGCACCGCGGCGCGCATGCTGCAAACCGTGATTGTGGCAGAAGAAGGCTTAAAAACCTTTGATGCCATGTTAACCAATATGCAATCGGATGAATCTACCTATGTGACACCAGAAATAGACTCTGATCGCGATTACATCGGCCATGCGATGATTGAAGCGCCGCGTGGAATGCTCAGTCACTGGATCAGAATTAAGGGCGGTAAGATAGAAAATTACCAAGCTATTGTTCCTACCACGTGGAATTCTGGCCCTGTCGATGCTGACGGTAAAGTTGGCCCTTATGAAGCATCACTGATTGGGCTTGAACTTGAAGATCCAACCAAACCACTGGAAGTCATTCGAATTATTCACTCGTTTGATCCATGTATGGCCTGCGCGGTACACGTAATGGATTATAAAGGTAATGATTTAGGTGAATTCCGCATCGATCCTAACGGGTTTTAGCAAGTTTGCGGATCTAAGAGGAAAGGATTATGACTCAAATTGCAACCCATCGCAGAGAACTCATCTTCTCACCTGCCATACGGATATTCCATTGGCTTAGAGCACTGTCCATTTTGATGTTAGTGGTAACTGGTTTTTACATTTCATGGCCATTTTTGGTGGCGCCCGCATCTTCTGATGTCTTGGTTCAAGGCGGGATCCGCTTTGTACATCTCGTGTTTGGCTTTGTACTTACCAGTATCACCATAGTACGTTTTTACTTGTTCTTTTTTGCTAAAAGCGCCATTGAACGACGTTCAATCAGAGATGTTTTAAGCCTGAAGAGCTGGATAGCACAAATTAAATCCTATATCTGGATGGGACACTTAGATAAAGCTGGCGTATACGGACCTTTGCAGTTTGTGACATACGTTGCCATATCATTTGCGGCTTTATTCATGTGTATCACTGGCTTGGTGCTTTATGCCAATGTTTATCATCAAGGGTTAGGTGGCGCTATATGGGAAGTTTCAGCTTGGTTTACGGCCTTAATGGGCGGGTTAGCACAAGTACGAATTTGGCATCACATAGTCACCTGGGCTTTCATTATATTTGTGGTTATTCATATCTATATGGCGGTTTGGTCAGGCATACGCTTTAAGCATAACTCTGTTGACTCTATCGTCTCCGGTTATGACTACCATAAGGATCACTAGCCTTTGTCTACTAGCTTACTAATAGGTATAGGAAACGTTTTGTACGCTGATGAAGGGATCGGCGTACATTTTGTTAATTATATCGATGAAAAATACGCTTTCTATCAGCCAAACCATCAACTCGATATTTTAGATGGTGGCACCCTTGCTCAAGGACTTATCCCTATTCTTTGTCAATATGACAACTTAATTGTGGTGGATACCGTAAACAGTCCAGGGGTAAAGCCCGGAGAGGTGTATTCATTTAATTTTGATCAAGCGCCACCCGAAATTGATTGGCAAGGCAGTGCCCATGAGGTTGAGATGCTGCAAACCCTGATCATGATGGACATGGTCGGTGATAGACCCAATACTCACGTGATTGGAGTTACGCCGACAGTCATCGAGCCGATGACATTAGGCTTAACTGAGTCAATACAAGCTGCGGTGCCGACGATGGAAAAAGCCTTACTGGCACACCTTGAAAAAGCAGGTTTTAGCTATACAAAAAAACACAGTGTTAATATTAACGACTTAATCCCTGATTCCTATAAACGTGGATGTCAGCCCTATGCATAAAGTCAGTTTTAATTTTACCTGCCAGCGCCCAGTGGCCTTTTATGCGCAGCTTTGTAATCAATATATAGCCGATACCCGCTTTGACTTTAGCGCGGGTTTTAACAACAATCGCTATTTTTTAGAAGTTGAGGCCACAGAGCCACAACTCGCCGCCCTTGCCGATGAGATTGCCGCCAAATTTTTATATTCAATCTGGTTATGCTCTGCTGATGTCGGTGTCATCAAAACCCGTAAAGGCAGCCAAAAGCCGCTAGCCCATGCTGAGCTCAACATCAGTTACTGTAGTGAATGCCAGCCGCAGATGGTTAATGCCGCAGATGCTAACTTTTTAAAGCTTGATCTAGTTTGTCCCCATTGTCACGGCCATGAGCGTATAAGCACCTTAGAGCAATCTATGGCGCCGCAAGATCTTATTGCAATTGCAGCGCGGTTAAAAAATGACACCAAGATTAGTTTAAGCAGCAGTGGCAGCACTTATTTAAGTTCTGAATTAAGTTCTGTATCAAGTTCGGATCCAAGTTCAAATTTCAGTTTGAGCTTACAACCTTTTGCCAAAAACGCTGGCCAACAACATATTTTAATCTGTAACCCCCAGCATTTAAGTAAGTATTTTGCAGTGCAGCAGTACCATACCCTCGCCTTATCCAGTTTAGAAAAACCGCGACTCAAACTGATGTCAGCTGATGCAGCAGTCTTTTCAGGTGTTACTACTGCTAAACATCAAGCTAAGTGTAAAGTCCAGCCAACACTTACTGATCCATACTATCAAGTGAGCTTTGCTGACAGTCGTTTACTTATGGCACTGGCTGATCAGCTAAACACTATTGGTATTGATTGGGTCTATATTGATACAAACGATTCAGTTAGCGCTGATACTCATAACGACTTACACAAGCCTTTAACTAAGTCCATAGCTAAGCCAAGCGTAACTCGCATCAATAATGCTTGGGTAGAAATCGCCAGCAATCACCAATTCTCCATTAATGGCGCCAGCCCATTACATGATGTTGCTCAATACAAACACTATGAAGCCAGCTGGAATAACAAACAGATCCATTGCCGTATGTCAGCAGCTGATAACACCGCTGTGACTGAATTAACAGTGACTGGAATAGACGCGGCTAGCTGCGCCATGCACGCAGGTTTGCTGAATTTGTCTGAAGCTGTGATCAGTCAAATTGCCAATCGAATGCTGTCGAATCAAACGCTAGCAGCAACAGACAAACAATCCATCACCAGTGCCACACTCTATTTTAGCCATGACAACCCCAGTGTAGTTATTACCCAAAATAAACAACAAAAAATTGCCCAGTTTTTACGATTACCGACTTTTGAGCAACATGGCGCTGATATTATTGCGCAATTACAGCACGAAGAATCAAAAGTACTCGCTAAGTTTACCCTAGCATTTCCACAACAAATCCATCAATTAGCACTAACCACACTGGATAAAACTAGTGATAATATTCAACATTTTATTGGCCTAGCTGCCATGTTGATTTTAGATGATGAGGCCTTAAATCAATTAACCAGTATTGACGCGAAAGCAGATGCGTTTCATGCACTGGCGCAGCAGTATCATGGTAATAATGCCCCTAGAATTGATTTTCCACTTTGTTCAGAAAACGGCTATAGGAGCATTAATTGGCGCCGTACCTTTGCCAGCTTAATGAGTTTTAAATTAGCTGGCGCCAATCCCGCCATTTTAGCTTTTGGCTTTTTTGATTCACTGGCTGATTATCTTAGTAACTGGCTTGATCATCTGGAGCAGCAACAAGGAATTGATGCCGTGGTGTTAGCAGGCAACGATTTAGTCTATAGCGTACTTGCTGAGCGCCTATGTATGCGGCTACAAAAGAATTACCCTCTAGTGGTAAACCATCAATTAGATCTCGATGGCGCCAACATTGCCATTGGTGGTTTGTATCTCGCCAAAAGACGCGGGTTAAGGTAAGCCTATGGGACTGCACCAAGCCTATCTTCAACAGGTAAAACTCAATATAAACGGCATAGTCCAAGGGGTTGGTTTTCGCCCTTACGTTTATCAATTAGCCACTCAGTCTAATTTGCTCGGCAGTGTGCTAAATAATGAGCAAGGTGTATGCATTCATCTACAAGGATTAAATACTGATATCAATCATGTGATCCATCAGTTAAGAGTTAATCCACCGCCATTAGCCAGAATCGATAAACTGAATGTGGTAGAAGAACGAATCGATACAAGACTAGCCGACTTTTCAATCAGCCAAAGTCAGTCAAATCAACAAGCCATAGTGTCAATTTCAGCCGATAAAAGTAGCTGCACAGATTGCTTAGCTGACATCGCAGATCCAAATAATCGTCATTACCAATACCCTTTTACAAATTGCACCAATTGCGGGCCAAGATACAGCATTGTTAAGCAACTTCCCTATGATCGCCATCTTACCTCAATGGCTAATTTTGCTATGTGTGATGACTGCCGAAAAGCCTATGAAGATCCCTTAAATCGACGCTACCATGCTCAGCCAGTGAGCTGCCCTAAATGCGGCCCCAAGTTACGTTTTGACAAGCTTACCCATGGGCAGATAACTGAGGTTATTGCTGATCAACAGCAAGTGTTTTCAGCCATCATCAGCGCGTTAAATAATGGCAAAATTTTAGCAGTTAAAGGTCTAGGGGGCTTTCATATTATTTGTGATGCCACTAATGATGAGGCCATTAAAAAGCTAAGATCACGTAAAAAGCGCCCAGCAAAGCCCTTTGCCGTTATGGCAGCAGATATCGAGCAAGCCAAACAACTCGTTACTGGCACAAAAACAGAGTGGCAACTCTTAAGTAGTGCTGAAAAACCTATCACCTTAATGGCTAAACACGCCAATATTGATTATTTTATCAGCAAGTTAATTGCACCCGACATAGATAAATTAGGACTGTTTCTGCCCTACACTCCCATGCATCATCTGCTGCTTAATGCCTTTACCAAACCCATTGTTGCCACCAGCGCAAATCTTTCAGGCTTACCCATTATTACCGACGCCAACGAGATTATGTCGCAACTAGGCCATGTGATTGATGGCCTCGTTGACCACAACAGAGCCATTGTAAACCCTTGTGATGATAGCGTTGTTCAAGTAATTAACGAGCAAATTCAGGTTATTCGATTAGCAAGAGGCTATGCGCCATTAAGTATTGCCTTACCCAGCGCCATTAAATATCCAATTCTTGGGGTCGGGGCGCAGCAAAAAAATACTCAATGCTTTGCTTTTAAACAACATGCCTTTATTAGCCCGCATATTGGTGACTTGTATAACCTCGAAACTAACCAGTTATTTGAACACACCTTAAACACATTTAAGCGACTGTATCGTTTTAACCCTAAGACAATAATAAGTGATAAGCACCCTGATTATGCATCTAGCCAATGGGCTAATAATCAACACAATGTCCCGATTTCACAGGTTCAACATCACCATGCGCATATCCTTAGTGTGCTGGCGATCAATAACTACCAAAAACCAGTATTAGGATTTAGTTTTGATGGCACAGGCTTAGGTGATGATGACAGCCTTTGGGGCAGTGAGTGCATGTTGCTTGATGGCATTAATTATCGCAGTGTCGCTCACTTGAAGTCATTTAAGTTAATTGGTGGCGAGCAAGCGATTAAACATCCCGTAAGGATTTTATTAGCCTTGTTATTCGAGCACTTCAGCCTTGCTCAAATAAAAAACCTGCCCATCGAGGCAATTCAAACAATGCCTGCTCATACCTTAGATAATTTACATCGTATGTGGCTTAACAATAGTGCTTGCATTGAATCACGCTCAATAGGACGGCTGTTTGATGCCATTGCTGTTGCACTTAATCTTATTGAAACGAATCAGTTTGAAGCCCAAGCAGGCATGTTAATTGAAACTTGTGCTAATAACTGGCTCAAGCAATCAATAGCATCTAATACAACAAATACTGCCAACACTGAGCAGCAATTACTGGCATTGTCTCCAGAGCCAACAGTAGCTGCTTCTGCAGTTAAAGTTTGGGATAGCAGCGGATTAATCAAACAAGTTATCGGGCTTATCACGGCTAAACAGCCGCCATCGACCGAACAATTATGTTTTGCATTCACTGCGAGTTTAAGCCGAGCTGTCGCTGATGTTGCTAATCAGTACCCTGAATATGCTTTAGTGTTTAGCGGCGGTGTGTTTCAAAATAAATTACTACTAACACAATGTCAGCAAGCGTTAAAGCAGCGGCAAATACTACCCAGTAAACTTATCCCTATAAACGATGCCGGCATCTCTTTAGGGCAATTATGGTTTGCCTATTTACAACAACAAACAACACAAATAGCCAATTAATATTTAAATAACGATTAATTGCTGATGTTAATCAAAGAATAATTTTTAACCGCCATTGATACTGAGATATAGCAAGAGGCGTTTCGAATAAGGAATATTGATATGTGCCAAGATTGCGGATGTTCAATTACAGATCATCAACATAGCCTACACTCTAACCCGCAGCTTAATGATACTAAGACCTTATCTGTTATTCATAAAATATTAGATAAGAATGATCATGAAGCCCAGCATAACCGTGCGCATTTTGAAGCCAATAACGTCATGGCTTTTAACTTAATGAGTAGCCCAGGTAGCGGTAAAACCACTTTACTGGAATATTTACCCACTCATTTAATGGCTAAATTTGCGGTCATTGAAGGCGACTTAGAAACCTCTCGTGATGCTGACCGCTTAATCGCTAAAGGCATTAGTGCTTATCAAATTCAAACCGGCTCAGCCTGTCACTTAGATGCCTTTATGGTGCATCAAGCGCTGCACCATATTGACCTTAAACCTATTGATGTCTGCTTCGTAGAAAACGTTGGCAATCTTGTTTGCCCCGCCAGTTACGATGTCGGCACCCACAAAAATATCGTACTGTTATCTGTGCCTGAAGGTGACGATAAAATTGAAAAGTACCCGGTGATGTTTCGCCGTGCAGATTTGGTACTCATAACCAAAATGGATTTAGCCGAGCATTTTGACTTTTCCTTAACCGAATGCGAGCAGCAACTAAAAAAACTCAATCCTGATGTGACCTTATTACCCATTTCAGTCAAAGACCCACAATCTCTTAACCAAGTGGCTGATTGGATAAACAGCGCAATTGGAGCGCAATAATATGTGCTTATCAGTGCCTTCTCAAATTACCGCTGTTCACGATGATACTAGTGTCACCGTCGATACCTTAGGGGTTAAACGCCGGGTCAGTAGTCACCTAATGACAGAGCCATTAAAGGTGGGCGAATTTGTGCTGATCCATATCGGATTTGTGATGAATAAAATCGATACAGAAGATGCCAAATTAAGTTTGGAACTCTATAAAGAGATTGTTGATAAACTTAATGATGAAGGAAATGATTTATGATCCTCACTGATCTATATCAACAGTTTCGCAATCCTGACACCATCAAAGCGTTAGCAGAAGAGATAAACTCACATGCTAGTCAGATAGATACTGATATTAACATAATGGAAGTATGCGGCGGTCATACCCACACCATAATGAAATATGGTTTAAAGCAATTGCTGCCTGTTAACATCAACTTTATTCATGGACCCGGCTGCCCTGTGTGTATTATGCCAAAAGAGCGCATCGACCATGCTGCTGCATTAGCACAGCTTGATGACGTTATATTATTGACCCTAGGCGATATGATCCGAGTGCCTGGTTCAAAAGGTAGCCTTGCTCAATTTCGTGCTAAAGGTTGTGATATTCGGCCTTTATACGACCCTATGG
This sequence comes from Shewanella sp. 4_MG-2023, assembly GCF_030548015.1. Lineage (NCBI taxonomy): Bacteria > Pseudomonadati > Pseudomonadota > Gammaproteobacteria > Alteromonadales > Shewanellaceae > Shewanella > Shewanella sp. 4_MG-2023. The sequence goes on along the minus strand of NZ_JAUORL010000019.1, from coordinate 22,424 downwards.
ATGCGCTTAGTATCGCAAAAGACAATCCCGATAAAACCATTATCTTTTTTGCCATCGGCTTTGAAACATCAACCCCAATGACTGCCGTGTTAATTGACCAAGCTGAAAAACAGCAAATAAATAATCTGTTATTTCATATCAACCACGTACTAGTGCCACCAGCGATTGATGCCGTGATGGCCAACCCACAAGCTAAAGTAAATGCCTTTATAGGACCTGCCCATGTGAGCGTGATTAGCGGCGCTAAAATTTACCAAGCGGCTGTAGATAACTACAACACACCAGTGGTAGTAGCGGGATTTGAACCTGTGGATGTGATGGAATCGATTCTTAGAATTGTAAAACAAAAACAGCAAAATATTGCCAAGCTTGATAATCAATACAGCCGCGCGGTCAGTTACGAGGGTAATCAAGCAGCGCAGGCATTAATCGACCAATACTTAACCCTAAGAGCATCATTTAGGTGGCGTGGTTTAGGGCCGATTGCAAAATCAGCATTAACCTTAAAACCCCAGTATGCCCATCGCGACGCCGAAATTATATTCAAACAACAGCTACCCACTGTAGAAATTGATGACCACAAAGCCTGTCAATGCGGTGATATTTTGCGCGGTCTCGCCAATCCACAAGATTGCAAAGTCTTTGGCAGAGGCTGCTCTCCAGACAATCCATTGGGCAGTTGTATGGTCAGCTCAGAAGGTGCCTGCAATGCATATTATCGTTATACAGGAGTAACGAATGCCAGCGAATAAATATCAACACGTGCAGTTAAGCCATGGTGGTGGCGGTAAAGAGATGAACAGTTTAATTACTGATATGTTCTTTAAAGCTTTTTCAAATCCAATTTTGGAGTCTCAAGAAGATGCTGCGGATTTAAATTTAACTGGCCATTGTGCATTTACTACCGACTCTTTTACCGTTGAGCCTTTATTTTTTGCTGGTGGTGATATCGGCAAACTGGCCGTTGCTGGCACAGTCAACGATCTAGCCATGATGGCAGCGCAGCCAGAATATTTAAGCTGCAGTTTTATTATTGAAGAAGGCTTTGCCATTAAAGATCTGAATACCATAGTGCAAAGCATGGCCGCTGAATTACATAAATCTGGTGCACGTATTGTCTGTGGTGATACTAAAGTAGTGCCTAAAGGTTGCGCTGACGGCATATTTATCAATACCTCAGGTGTGGGCCGAATTTTAAAACCCGGTATTTCAGTTAAAAACCTGCAACAAGGTGACGCTATTATCGTATCCCGCGACATTGGAAGGCACGGAGCAGCCATTTTAATGGCACGTGATAGCTTATGTTTAGAGTCTGAACTCACCAGTGATTGCGCCACACTCTGGCCCATAGTCGAGCAACTCATTGCAGCGAATATCGAAATCCATGCCATGAGAGATGCCACTCGCGGCGGCCTGTCAGCGGTATTAAATGAATGGGCCAATGCATCTGCTGTTGGCATTGAAGTCGATGAAAAATTAATTCCAATATCGCCACAAGTCCAAGGCCTGTGTGAACTTTATGGTTTTGAAGCCTTTGATTTAGCAAATGAAGGCACCTTTATTATGGCCCTGCCACAGGAGAGAGCTGAGCAGGCTTTAACTATCATGAAACAATATTGCCACTGCGATCAAGCCTGCATTATCGGCAATGTGACTAATCAACACCTTGGCAAAGTAGTATTAACCACACCATGGGGCAGTAGCCGCTATTTAGATGTTCCCCAAGGTGAGCTATTACCAAGGATTTGCTAATGCACGAGTATTCAATTGTGATGTCATTATTGGAGCAAATTGAGCAATTAGCGGCCCAAAATCAAGCTAATGAAATCATCAGAGTACAGATTAAAGTTGGGGTGTTAAGTGGCGTCGAGCCACGTTTATTGGCCACGGCGTTTGAAACTTTCAAACTTGAAGGGATTTGCCACAACGCCATGCTGGATATGAATATACAGGCGCTAATCATTCACTGCCGCCAATGTGACACGCAATCAGAATTAACCGAACGTAATATTGTTTGCCCAAGATGTTTAAGTACCAATACTCAGGTAATAGATGGTGAGCAGATGATGTTAATGCAACTTGAAATGAATACCGATTAAAGCTCAATTTGTAATAACTTTTATTAACCAATTAAAAAAGAATTATTGAGGAACTAACAATGAAAACGAAACTAACCGCAATGCTAATGGCTGCATCCCCTACTCTTGCATTTGCCCACGAAGGTCATGGCGCAGTCAGTCTATTTCATCATCTGTATGAACTCGCACCTGCTATTGCATTAGTAGCCATTGTCGCCTTAGTTATTTACAACAAAACGCGATAACTTGCTTAGACAGCACTTATTTAAAACAGCACTTATTTTAACAAAAGTCGCTTAGTCAATATTAGTTAGCCAGATACAGCCGGCTTACTTTTAATGCTATCCCTTTGAGCCAGAGCTCCCCACTGCGCTCAATGGGTAGTTTTTTTGTATTTATCAGCAAGCCCCGCAAACATAACTAATTTGTCTGGCAATAATGCTAAGCTGCCTCACCTTCTATCTTGAAACAGTCGTGGTTAAAATAAATCCTCAGCAGTGCAAGCGTCTATCAAGCCAAAAATGATATTACCCTCTATTTTGTGTAGTTTATGTCATTCTTAAGGCTAATTTGTTCATAAAACCATCTAAAAAATCTAGTTCACGCTTATAAATCGGCTTTGTTTAGCTTAAGGTAATATTTCACCAAGACCACAAGTTAACTGATCCAAGGATGTACTATGTCAGCAGCTGCGATAATTGCCACTAACCGATTTGGACTTGGCGCGAGGCCAAACGAACTATCCCTAGCGACTAACGATCCAAAAGCCTACTTAGTTAAACAATTGGTGATCCCAGAGTTTGAAGCAACTGAATTCAACTCTGACGAAATAATCCGTCAAGTAAGCGAATTTTTAAGACAAGAGCAGCTAGCAAAAAAAAACCGTCAAACTGAAAATATGATGTCCATGCAAGGTCAATCTAATGCAAATAAAGCCAACAATAAAAAGAAATTTAACGGGCCAAAGCCACTGCCGCCACACAAACAAGCCTATTACCAGCTAACAGCCAGTGCATTTAATAGCGCAATCAATTCTCCAAACTCATTAAGCTGGCGTTTATTACATTTTTTTTCAAATCATTTTAGTGTCACAGTCAGTGGACGAGTGATGACAGCACTTGCCGCCACATTAGAGCGTGAAGCCATAGCGCCAAATTTATTAGGATCATTTGCAGACATGCTACTGGCAGTGACCAGTCATCCTGCCATGATACGTTATCTCAATAATGAAAAGTCGTTCGGTGCAAATTCCCCTCTTGGCAAGCGAGGCAAAGGGTTAAATGAAAATCTAGCTCGAGAAATCCTCGAACTACACACCCTTGGGGTTAATGGTGGTTACACTCAAGCTGATGTCATTGAGCTAGCAAACGGAATTAGCGGGTGGAGCATTGCCAACCCCAGAAAAGATAATGCCACAGGTTTTATCTATCGAGTCAATGGCCATGAGCCAGGACCTAGAACCCTACTTGGTAAACAATATCCTGCCGCACAAGACAATGCCTCTGGCGTTAAGCAGGGTCAAGTTATGCTAGCTGATATTGCCAAACAGCCACAAACTGCAACCCACCTGTGCTATAAAATAGTTAAATATTTTATAAGTGATAATCCTTCTGAAACACTGCAAACCAAGCTTGTTGAAACATGGAACAGCACCAATGGCAACATCAAACAAGTTATGCTGACCTTAATTAATGCAGACGAGTCATGGCAGCCTGAACAGCTGAAGTTTAAAACCCCCGTTGAACATGTCATCTCTAGTCACCGCGCAGTTAATAAGCCTGTCACTAACATGCAAAAATTACTTAAGCAGTTAGGTGAAATGGGTCAACAGCCTTTTAAAGCGGGCTCCCCTGAGGGATTTGGCGATCTAGAACCAGACTGGAACAGTGCTAATGCATTAATGACCAAAATCAACTGGACCACACAATTTGCTACCTCCCAACGAGATTCTGATACCGCTCAGGCAATTAATACCTTATATGGCAACTCATTATCTGAATTATCATTTAATACCATTACCCGTGCAGAAAGTCGTGAACAAGCTTTAGCGTTATTATTACTTAGCCCTGAGTTCTTAAGGAGATAACATGCAACGTCGTGAATTTATTAAAGGGATCAGTGCCAGTTTAGTGATGTTAAGCAGCGGCCTAGCGCCTAGCTCTGTGGCGAATGCAACATCCGCGTCCTCAGCTAAAACTAAAAAGAATATCGTCTGGGTCATACTTCGCGGCGCACTTGACCCATTGCATACCATAGTGCCACTAAAGGAGCCTAACTTTTCTCAATTAAGACCCACGCTAGCCGGTAATGTCGCCAATTCAAAACTCGTGTTAAACCCACAATTTAGTTTAAATCCAGTATTAACCAATATGCATCAGTGGTATCTCGACAAGCAACTGTTACCTATTGTGGCAGTATCGTCTGGTTACCCTGAGCGGTCACATTTTGCTGGACAAGACTTTTTAGAAAGCGGTGGAGAACTTAAAGAGCTTGAGTCTGGCTGGTTAGGACGAGCCATAAGTGCTTCACTAGATCATAAAAACAATAGCGCTATTGCCATATCAAACGCTATCCCTATCAGTTTACGCGGGAGTGATAGTGTCAATACTTGGTATCCCACTAAAGGAGAGCCCGCTGATGAAGATATTTATCAGCAGTTAGCCGTGCTTTATCAACAAGACAAAAAATTATCTCAAAACCTAATGGATGGGATCTCATTGAAAGAAATGGCCATGCTAGGTGGTGGCAATAAGAGTCGTAAATTTGTCGCCTTAGCTAAAGCCTGTGGTAATTTTTTAACCCAAAGTGATGAAATAGATTGCGCCATGTTAGAAATGGGCGGCTGGGATACCCATAGCAACCAACATAGTCGCCTTAACCGTCAATTGAGCCAATTAGATAAAGGCCTAGAAGCACTTAAAAGCGCTTTAGTTAATCAATGGCAAAATACTGTGATAATTGTTGCTACCGAGTTTGGCCGCACTGTAAAAGAAAATGGCACCTATGGTACGGATCATGGCACTGGTAGTGCTATGTTTATCGCAGGTGGCGCAGTAAAAGGCGGTAAAGTCTTAGGGCAATGGCCGGGACTTAAACCTGAGCAGTTATTTCAAAATCGAGACTTACAACCTACCAGTAATAGTTTTAGCTGGATATCGACTGTGATGCAGCAACATTGGCAATTAACAACTGAAGAGATAAATCACATACTGCCAAACAACACACCCTATGATGTACCTATCATTAGCTAAACCCGTAGCAATACAATCCCTAAAAAAATGCCTGACTTATTGCTAAGTCAGGCATTTATCATCTGAGGCTATTAACCCTTTGGTTTAAACTTTAGGCTTTTAACGCACTATCAATCATGACTTGTGCCTGACTGATAATTTCAGCTAAATGCGCCTCACTGACAAAGCTTTCAGCGTAAATTTTAAATAATGCTTCAGTGCCAGATGGACGCGCGGCAAACCAGCCATTTTCGGTGGTGACTTTAATGCCGCCAATTGCCGCATTGTTACCTGGCGCATGAGATAAAATAGCCGTAATGGTTTCACCTGCAAGGACTGTATCGGTAAAGCTATCTGACGATAAGGTCTCAAACTTGGCTTTTTTCTTCAGGCTTATAGGACTATCGATACGGGTATAGTAACTCTTACCAAACTGTTCAGTTAGCTCGACATAACGCTGGGCAGGCGTTTTACCTGTTACCGCTAAAATTTCAGCGGCTAACAAAGCCAGAATAAAACCATCTTTATCGGTACACCAAGTAGAACCATCTTTATTTAAAAAGGCAGCGCCGGCACTTTCTTCACCGCCAAACGCAATACTGCTGTTAGCAAGACCGTCAACAAACCATTTAAAGCCGACTGGTACTTCTAAACAATGTCGTTGATGTGATTGACAAATTCTGTCGATAATTGCACTTGATACTAAGGTTTTACCAATGGCTAAGTCTGCCGCCCAATCTTTGCGGTAAGTCAGCAAGTAATCTATAGCGACAGCAAGGTAATGATTTGGGTTCATTAATCCAAAACCTGGGCAAACAATACCGTGACGATCGTAATCTGGATCATTACCTACACACACATCAAAGTTTTCGCTATGTGCCAGTAATCCCGCCATGGCATAAGGTGATGAACAATCCATGCGGATTTTTCCATCTTTATCTAACGGCATAAAACCAAAACTTGGGTCGACTTTGTCATTGACTAAGGTAATGTCTAAACCATATTGCTCAGCAATGTGAGACCAATAGTAAATACCAGAGCCACCCAATGGATCGACACCAATTTTAATTTTAGCTTTTGCTATCGCTTCGAGATCAATAACCTTGCTTAATGCATTAACATAAGGTGCGATAAAATCAACTTCATTAATCCAGCCTGACTCTACAGCAGTACCGTAATTGACTTTTTTAACGCCATTTAATTGATTAGCTAAATATTCATTGGCAGCGGTTTCAATTTGTTTAGTGATCTCGCCTTCAGCAGGTCCACCATGGGGCGGATTATATTTAATACCACCATCTTGAGGCGGATTATGCGATGGTGTAATAATAAGACCGTCAGTGAGATCGCCGCCATTAACATTGGCACTCACAATAGTTTGTGAGACGACCGGTGTTGGGGTAAAACCCTCATCTTTTTGCACTCTTACAGCGACTTGATTCGCTGTGAGTACTTCAAGCACCGACATATAAGCTGCATACGATAGGGCGTGGGTGTCAAAACCTACAATCATAGGCCCGCTGATACCCGCTTGTTGACGATAATTAACCACAGCCTGAGTAATAGCCCAAATATGATTTTGGTTAAAACTGGCCTTAAGTGAACTGCCGCGATGACCTGATGTACCAAAGGTCACTTTTTGCTGCACATCTTCAACATTAGGGACGATTCGGTAATAGTGACTCATCAATTTGGGTAAATTAATCAAATCCTTTTGTATTGCTACAGTGCCTGCTCTGTCATGAATTGCCACGGTATACTCCCTATTTTAGAAATTTAAAATTGCCTTAGATTCTGTCTGAAATTGATTTTGCCAGCTCTTCATTACAGCCGAGTTGCAATAACACTTCTGATAAAATAGTGCGCTTTTTGGCGGTGTTGTTATTAGTGGTAACCCAATAACCGCTAGTACCAATTTCCTTCGGATTAGCAGACTGACTGGCTTTTAATAATTCCGCTTTTGAACGAGCAAAATATAAACGGCCCCGGCCTTGGATTTTTAATATTTGATCAAAAGTGGCTGGCGTCATTGCAGAAAGTGACTCTAACAAAAACATAAAGCGCCCTACTGCGCCTTTTTGCTGAGATAACATATGTTCATGTACAACAGTGTTGAAATCGACCTCAGTGTTTACTTCTTCAATTACGGCAGGTTCAACGACTTCTGGTGTGATAACCTCAGCCTTTACTTTAGCAACGCTTGTAGCATGGGCGGTTTCTAAGCTAGGTTGGCTTATCGCTAAAGGCTCTACAGGTTCAACTGATTCAATAGAAAGATCCAACAAACGGCGTAAAATATCAGATGCACTTTCACCAATGCGTTCTGTTTTACTTGCAATATAACGATAGAGTTCTTCGTCTATCTCAATATATTTACTCATTAATGCTTCCTTTGGTCTTAATCTATAGTCAAAAACGTCAAGCCACTTACGACATTAAATAATGACCAGTGGCATTACCGATCGATTTAGATCGATCTTTATATAATGACAGTCTACCCATCTCACGCCGATGGTAAAGAGTAAAAACAGCTAAACATCTCAAAATTAGTCAATTTCACATCATCAATGGCACTGATGGATGCTTTAATGAACATATAACAACTGACTAATTCATTTCAGTTCTTGATCATCATCCCCTTTTACAGGCAAAATCACGCCTTCGTTGACAATCAAAATGGACATTTCAATGCATTACGTTTCATCAGGTACTGGCCCTACAGTGGTTTTAATTCATGGCTTATTTGGTAATTTGGACAACCTGAAAAACCTCGCAAATGCACTGGAAGCAAACCATCAGGTTATTCGTGTCGACTTACCTAACCATGGTTTAAGTGAACATTGGCAATATTTGGACTACCCACTCCTTGCCGAAGCTTGCGTAGAGTTGCTAAACAGCTTGAATTTAACCGAAGCACATTTTGTTGGCCATTCGATGGGCGGTAAAGTCGCCATGGCTTTAGCGTTATTACATCCCGAAAAAGTCACTAGTTTAGTCGTAGCAGATATCGCCCCTGTGGCTTATGAACCACGTCATCAAACCGTATTTGCAGGGTTAACATCCTTAACTCTAGATCAATCCACCAACAGAAAATCAGCATTAGAGCATTTAATCAGCGCTGATATTGATTTAGGTACCGCGCAGTTTTTGCTTAAAAACCTGCAGCGAACCGACAATGGCTTTGAGTGGAAAATGAATCTTGACGGTTTAATCGAGAATTATCCGCAAATCATTGCTTGGGATATCACCGACAAACAATACGATAAGGCCTGTTTCTTTATCCGTGGTGGTGACTCTCAATACGTGCTTGCAGAGCACACCAATGCCATCATGACGCAGTTCCCTCGTGTCAGTGCCAAAACCATCAATGGTACAGGTCATTGGTTACATGCCCAAAAACCTGAAATATTTAATCGATTAGTTGCTGAGTTTATCGATAGCAATAGCCAATAATTAACTTGTAAATTTTCATTAATAGAAGCCAACAAATATGGCTCATAGTATATCTATGTGATATATTCCCGCCCTCTTTTAGCCTTAAAGCATTACTAAAGGAAAAAACATGTTGAATCAGTATATGGATCAAATTGAGACATTAGGTCTAAACTTGTTTTTTGCTTTAATATTTTTCTTTATTGGTATGGCTATTCACGATGTCCTTAAGCAAGGCCAAGTGCCCAAATTTGGACGTTACATCGTATGGTTAGTATTATTCCTTGGCTGTGCCGGGTTTGTAGCAAAAGGTATTATTCAGATCACCTGGGAAGGTTCAGGGATCGGTTAAACAGAACGATGGCAAAAGAAACAACAGATAGAACCACCATTGACCTGTTTGCTTCAGAGAAGCGTCGTGGACGTCCTAGAAGCAACCCCTTAAGTCGGGAACAACAGTTAAAGGTCAATAAGCGCAATCAAATACAACGTGATCGCGCTAACGGATTAAAACGAATAGAGTTAAAGGTGTCACAAGTTTTATATGACGCCTTGAACGAACAAGCATTGGCCAGTAACATCAGCCGTAGCCAGTTAATCGAATTAATCTTGCAACAACAAATCGACAACTGAACCGTTTTTTTAAATTCGCAAAGCGAACATGATATTTAAAGGATAGACAATGGCAACTGTAGGTCTTTTTTTCGGTAGTGACACTGGTAATACCGAGGCTGTAGCCAAAATGATCCAGAAGAAGTTGGGTAAAAAAATGGTCGATGTCAAAGACATCGCCAAAAGCACCAAAGAGCAAATCGCTGAGTTCGATTTGATCTTATTTGGTATTCCAACATGGTATTACGGTGAAGCTCAATGCGATTGGGATGACTTTTTCCCAGAGCTAGAACAAGTTGACTTCACTGATAAGTTAGTCGCAATTTTTGGCTGTGGCGATCAAGAAGATTACGCTGAGTACTTCCTTGACGCTATGGGCATGGTTGGTGATATCGTATCTGAGCGTGGCGGGATCATTATTGGTCATTGGCCAACAGAAGGTTACGACTTTGAAGCATCAAAAGGTTTAGTTGACGACAAACACTTTATTGGTTTAGGTATTGATGAAGATCGTCAACCTGAACTGACTGAAGAGCGTGTTGACGCTTGGGTTAAGCAAATTTATGAAGAAATGTGCTTAGCTGAATTAGAAGACTAATATTGAGTCTCTAACTTTGTTTTTACTGTTAAGTAAAAACAGTTTAAAAAGCGGCCATAGCCGCTTTTTTTAGCGCTGACATTTAGCGCCAAATAGCTAGCTGCTGTGTTGAGAGAAAAAAGTGAACAAATCAAGCAATCAACATTGGGATATATTCTGCGCTGTTGTTGATAACTACGGCGACATCGGTGTCACCTGGCGTTTAGCCAAACAATTGCACGCAGAATACGGTATTGAAATCAATTTATGGGTCGATGACTTACACAGTTTTTCGCATATTTTGCCGCAATTAAACCCAGCTATAGCCCAGCAATACTTTTGCGGTGTTAATATTTTTCAATGGAACAACCCATTAGATATAGAGTACAAAGCTGGAAGCGTATTGATTGAAGCTTTTGCTTGTGAATTACCTTCACAAGTTAAAAGCAGTATTGAAGAACTCCATAATCATAATAAACACCACACTTCAACCTCATCACATACTCCACCGCTATGGATAAACCTTGAATACCTTTGCGCTGAAGATTGGGTCGACGGCTGTCACGGTTTACCTTCAATGCAACAAAGTGGCCTTAAAAAGTATTTTTATTTTCCTGGGTTTACTGCAAAAAGTGGCGGATTGATTTGCGAGCAAGACTTATTTAGTCAACGTAATGCTTGGCAAGCTGATAGCAGTAATAAACTGTCATTGTTTCGCCAATTAGGTTTATCTGGCATTAACGCTGAAGATGACGTCGTATCAGTATTTAGTTATGAGTCACAAGCCCTAGCAAGTTTGGTCAAGCTTTGGCGTCAATCAAGCCAAACCATGCATGCGTTAATTCCCGTGGGCAAAAGCTTAACCAGCATCATTGATTTATTGCCAGTGACCATAGAAAACATTAAACCAGGTCAGCAATATCAGCTGGAAAATCTGATTATTCACATTCTGCCTATGACAGATCAAAGCGGCTTTGATCGACTGCTTTGGAGCTGTGATATCAACATTGTTCGCGGAGAAGACTCTTTTTTGCGCGCTCAGTGGGCAGCTAGGCCGTTTATTTGGCATATTTACCCACAAGATGAAGATTATCACCTAGTAAAACTGCAGGCTTTTGTTAATATCTATACCCACAAACTTGATGATAGATTTGCAAATATCTTCTCGGAAGTAAATTTTGCATTCAATCAGCAACGTGCCGATATCTCAGATTATTGGCAACAACTTATTTCAGTGCAATTGCCTATGCAGCGTCATGCTACAGATTGGGCAGTTGATGCTAAAAATGATGCAGATCTTGCTACACGTCTGGTTCAATTTATTAAAACCAGCTAAGATACTGCGCAATTAAAATTAATACCTAAAATATAGGAATAAAGTAATGAAAACTGCTCATGAACTCCGTCCTGGTAACGTGATCATGTTAGATGGCAGCCCATGGGTTGTTCAGAAAACTGAAACAACTCGCTCTGGTCGTAACGCTGCAATCGTTAAAATCAAATTAAAGAACGTTCTACAAGACTCTACCACTGAAACCACCTTTAAAGGTGATGACAAAATGGAAGATATCATCCTAGAACGTTTAGCATGTACTTATTCTTACTACGCAGATCCTATGTATGTATTTATGGATGCTGAGTACAACCAATATGACGTTGAAGCTGACAACTTAGGTGATGCTTCTGCTTATATCGTTGACGGTATGGAAGAAGAATGTTCAGTCACTTTCTACGAAGGTAAAGCGATTTCTGTTGAATTACCGACTAGCATCGTTCGTGAAGTAACTTACACTGAACCTGCTGCTCGTGGTGATACTTCAGGTAAAGTAATGAAGCCAGCAACCATTACTGGTGGTGGTACTGTTACGGTAGCTGAATTCGTTAAAATCGGTGATAAAATCGAAATTGATACTCGTACTAACGAGTTCAAAAAACGCGTTTAATTATCGCTATCATTAGGGAGGCCCTTAACGGAACCACCCTAAAAGTCTAAAAGCCAGCAATTGCTGGCTTTTTTGTTTTTTGTATTTATTTTATGCACTTAGTTAGCTTATCTTTAATAAGAGAGTTGCACTCAAAAACACCAGTAATTCAGTGTTTCATCTTACTCATGCTCACCAATTTAGTCATTTAACCTAACCGAGTGTCGATAATATAAGCCGCACAGTACAATCTGCTAATAAACTCAATAAAATATTCAATTAATCCTTTTCTCACTGCCATTAATTCGTTATTGTTCGGATACTTATGTCGTATTAGTAACTTGAGGCAAGTATGCGCCCTATTATCAAATCCAATAAACTCGATAGTGTTTGCTATGATATTCGAGGACCTGTTCATAAAGAGGCACGCCGCCTAGAAGATGAAGGTCATAGAATATTAAAACTTAATATCGGCAACCCTGCCCCTTTTGGATTTGAAGCCCCTGAAGAAATTGTCCGTGACGTCATTTTAAACTTACCAAGCGCTCAAGGTTATTGTGAATCAAAAGGGCTATTTTCAGCCCGTAAAGCCATTGTGCAGCATTATCAAGCTCAAGGGATCTTTGGTATTGATATCGAAGATGTCTATATCGGTAACGGTGCATCTGAGCTTATCTGTATGGCATTACAAGGTCTACTTAATACCGATGATGAAGTACTGATCCCCTCACCTGATTATCCGCTATGGACCGCTGCTGCCAACCTTGCTGGCGGTAAAGCGGTGCATTATCGCTGCGATGAAGAGTCAGACTGGTTTCCGGATATTGACGATATTAAAAGTAAAATCACCCCGCGTACCCGCGGCATTGTGATCATCAACCCCAATAACCCTACAGGTGCGGTATACAGTCGTGAGTTATTGTTAGAGGTGGTTGAACTGTGCCGTCAACATGACATCATTTTATTCGCCGACGAAATCTACGATAAAATTCTTTATGATGAAGCTGTGCATGTACATGCAGCTTCGCTTTCAGATGATATTTTGACAGTGACGTTTAATGGCTTATCTAAAGCTTACCGCGCTGCAGGTTTTCGCGTTGGCTGGATGGTTCTCAGTGGCAATTTAAAAGCCGCCAAAAATTATATTGAAGGTTTAGACATGTTGGCCTCAATGCGCTTGTGTTCAAACGTACCTAATCAACATGCGATACAAACTGCTTTAGGTGGCTATCAAAGTATTAACGAACTAATACTGCCAAATGGCCGTTTAACCGCCCAAAGAGACGTCTGTTATGACGTGCTTAATTCAATACCCGGTGTTAGCGTTAAAAAACCTAAGGGAGCTTTATATGCCTTCCCTAAGCTGGACTTAAAGAAATTTAATCTTAGAGACGATGAAAGACTGGTACTGGATTTATTAAAATCTGAAAAAATGCTTTTAGTCCAAGGTACCGCCTTTAACTGGCCAGAGCCAGATCATCTGCGAGTGGTATTTTTACCCCACAAAGAAGACTTAACTAAGGCGCTCACAGATTTTGGCAACTTTTTAGAGAACTACTCACAGTAATCAAATTACTGCCGTATTTATCAGTAATAGTCATAACAAACACAGCCACTATAGTTTTTATCGTGGCTGTTTTTATATGCTCATGACAAGGCGCTATCGATTACGCGAAACTCTATAGCAACCAGCTAAAGTAAACGGCTAAAGTGAACGGCTAAGTGAAAAGCTATAGTAAAGGGCTAAACAAATAAAAAACTTGTTCAATCACCCTTTTGTACCAAGGGCGTTTATTCCACTGTGCTAAAGTAAGTTGCTCAGAATCATCAATATAGCTTTGCTGTAACTGCTGTAATTTATAAGCAAACTTAACATCGTCAACCGCTAAAGTGAGTTCAAAATTTAGCCACAAGCTACGCATATCCATATTTACCGTACCAATCAAACAATGTTCATCATCAATCAACACCGACTTAGTGTGCAGCAAACCACCGTTAAACTGATGAACTTTTATGCCAGCATTTAACAGTTCAGTGAAAAACGAACTACTGGCCCATTTGACCATAGTGGAATCGTTGCGCCTTGGGATAATAATATTAACATCAACTCCCCGTAACGCTGCGGTGACTAAGGCCACTAACAAGTATTCACTGGGTACAAAGTAAGGTGTGGTAATAACAATGCGTGTACGGGCTTGATATAAACTTTGTAATAATACTTGATGAATAACATCTTCCGGCATCCCTGGGCCCGATGGAATAACTTGAACTAATGACGATGTATGAGTCGACTCTGCCGCTGGCGGCTGCTCAGGTAAAAAGCGCTCATTGGTTTCAACTTCCCAGTCCCAGCTGCTTACGGTATTAATCACTGGTACAACAGGTCCGGTGATCCGCACCATCATATCAATCCACTCTCCCACCTCGCTGGACTGCTTAAAATATTTAGGATCAACTAAGTTCATTGAGCCGGTATAGCCCACGGTATTGTCTATGACAACAATTTTACGATGCAAACGCAGATCCATGCGCCTAAACAGCATACGCAGTGGACTAACAATCAATGCCGGCACCACTTTAATTCCTGCATCTGTCATTAACTTTGGCCATGATGATTTGAAAAACTGGCGACTGCCGGCTGCATCCAATAGTAATTTAATGGCGACATTACGCTGGCTAGCGGCAATCAATGCATTAGCCACTTCATCTGCAAGACCACCGGGATGCCAAATATAAAACTCCATATGAATACAATTTTTAGCCTTATTTATATCGCTAATTATTGAGTTTAAAATGTCATCGGTAGTATGTTTTAACACCATTTCATTGGCAGTAAGAGATGGGATCCTTAATTGGGTGTCACACAAATGACTAATAGGAATAGCATAATGACTTTGGCTTTCGGGTTTATGGGCATTATGCTCATATAACGCTTTAAACCACTCGGCATAGGGTTTATACATGGCTTTTGAACGATTTGAGCGGGTTTTACCCAAATGCAATTCACCAAATAATAAGTAGGCAAACACCCCAACAAAAGGCAAAAAGTAAATAATCAACAACCAAGAAAATGACACGCCGATACTTCGACGTTTGATAACGATTCGAATTGCCACCACACCTAAAATAAGCCAATAAAGCACCACACCAACAATGGCAATAATTTGGGTCAATTGATCCATAGTTTTTACAGTATTCCTAGGTGTATTGAAAAGTTAATAGTAAAGTTGATTGTACTCTTTAAACAAGCAAGCATATAGCAAAGCTAATCATTCAGCTGTCATACATCTATCTCGAGGTAACATTGAACCTTAAAAAATTAAAATATTGGATCATGATCGGGCTATTGTTAAGTGGCGGTTTGTATTTATTTGTAGTGACGAAATTCAATGGCGAAGCCGAGGTTATGATGAGTGAACTACAACCCATGTTTGTGTCTCAATGTTTATCCCAAACAGTCAGCAAGCCCCTTGATCAACAAGGACGCTTACGTATTGCTGTTTGGAACATTTATAAACAACAAAAGAGAAACTGGCAAACTGAATTACAGCAAATCACTCAAGGCTCAGATTTGTTACTTCTGCAAGAAGCCAAACTTAATCGTCGTTTCTCAAAGTACTTAGCCGATACCCAGCACCATGTGGTAATGGCCAAAGGGTTTAACCTGCTTAACGTACCAATGGGGGTTATGAATATTTCATCTCAACCAGCTAGTGAAGCCTGTGCCTATCAAACTGCAGAACCGTTAATCCGATTCGCCAAATCGACTCTTGTGGCCGCCTACCCATTATCTAATGGCCAGCAATTACTGGTGGTCAATTTACACGGCGTTAATTTTGACTGGCGACTAAATAGTTACGAATCACAACTGAAAAAAGTGCTAAAAAAAGTCGCCATACATCAGGGGCCGGTTATTTTAGCAGGAGACTTAAATACCTGGCGAGAAGGTAGAATGAGTATCGTAAGGCAACTCACTCATGGCCTGAGCCTAACAGAAGCTAAATACAAAGCAGATTTTCGTAAACGGGTGTTTGGCTTACCACTTGATCATTTATTTTATCGCGGTTTAACCTTAATAAATGCAGACTCTAACGAAACCTCAGCCTCAGATCATAATCCGATCCAAACAGAGTTTATCCTGCAATAACACCCTGAGCAAAATTAAACCACTTTAAAACTAATCAATTTGGCTTCTTCAGCAAAAAAGCGATAAAAATCCTCTTGCTGATCTTGCTTGCCAACAAACGCCACTAAAGCTTTTTTATTGGTACCTTTTACTAGCTCAAGTATCTGACTCAAGCGTTTTACAAAATTTGTTTTTGTAGCTTCAGGCCATGCACTGGTTTGAATTTTGACAACATAGGGTCTGAGGTTTTTATTCTTATTATCCACTTTTTGCCACCAGCCAGCGGATAACTTAATCATAATATAGTCAGCTTCAACTTGTGGTTTATCCCATGCTAAGGTGCTGTAAAACACCTTGGTATCATTATTGTCAGTTTGAAAACGAAACTTTTGCTTGCCTACTGGGTTAATGATTTTTGTGAAAATCTGCCCATATTGGTTTCCCTCAACCCCTTCAAATGAAAGCGCCCTGTCACGATCGTAAGGAAAGTCAAAATACTGATCGACTATGCTTTGAAAAGAGCTGGTCAGATAATTCGCTTTACGCTTACTGCTTACAGTTTTCGCGGCCTTCGACCTTGTTAATTGATTAACATCATCAGCGGCAATCTCGGTAGTACTCACCGCTTTAACTGACTTTGCGGCGGTTAAAGTAAACCGATTTGGATAGGCTAACGGAAAGCCTTCATCACTGCTCAGCCGTGATGTTTTGCCTTGCTGCTTAATTTTACTGCTGGCTTTAGCGTAACAATGCTGCTCATGTTCAACGTTTTTTGAGGTTTTAAAATAAGGTCTACGTAAGTTAACCGCTTTTTTGTAAGAGCAAGGTATAAGCGCCACAGCGCATTCATCGCACACAAAATTAAGTGATTTTACATTGTCGAGTATATAAAGCTCTTCGTTGGTGACTAATCTATCTAATTGCAAACAGCGAGCATCATCCATATTTAATCTCATTTAACTTAACATTTTCTTTCATAATCAAGCTTATCCGTTGTTATGCTAACGTAAATTTTAGTTAATTGTTAATATAAAATACAGTTGTATGGCGCAGTGTAGTTGATTACAGTAGACAGATAGCTTTTTAGCCATAATCCGTATTCATTAGCGACACGGATCTGCTATTCGCCTTAATCCTATTACCGAGGCAGATTATGAAACCAAGCACTTTTATGGCATGGATCACCCGTATGCCATTGTTAGAACGTTGGGCTTTGATGCATTGTTTTCAAAAAGAAAACGTATCAGAGCATTGTCATCAAGTCGCTGTGATTGCGCACTTATTGGTGGTCATTAAAAATAAACGCTTTGGCGGTAAGCTAAATCCAGAAAAAGCGGCTACCATCGCCCTTTACCATGAAGTATCAGAAACCAAGCTCCAAGATATCAACTCCAACACCAAATATCACAGTCCTGAATTTACCAAAGCCTTTAAAAAGCTTGAAGATCTGGCAGAAAAAGAATGCTTAGCCTCGTTACCAGAAGATCTGCGTGAAGAAATGGAGCCACTATTAGTTCAAACCCAAGTCGACCCAGAATACAAAGCTATCGTCAAAGCCGCAGATATTTTACAAGCCTATGTGAAAACCATGAATGAGCTACGCTTTAACAATGACGAGTTTCAACATGTAAAAGTTAACTTGGATAAAAAGCTTAAGCAAATGGAACAAGATTTACCTGAAGTAAAATGTTTTATCGAAATTTTCCTCGATAGCTGCACTTCCACATTAGATAAATTGACTGAAAACGAATTAACTAACTGATGCTCACACAGTAAAGGATGATCAATGTCAGACAATGAAATACACAGTAGTGATGTCACTGAAAATGAATTAGCTGCCATCAATGACAAACAAATGAACGCTGATATTGAGGGCAGCACTAAGATAAATCCATGGCATGAACGCCGCCTAGGTGAAGATAAATTACGCCGTAATGATCACCGCAGTCCATTTCAGCGTGACAGAGCAAGAATACTGCACTCAGCCGCCTTTCGTCGCCTACAAGCTAAAACTCAGGTACACGGCATTGGCATGAACGATTTTTTTCGCACTCGTTTAACCCATTCATTAGAAGTATCACAAATAGGCACAGGCATCGCTGCCCAGCTTAAACGTAAATTCCCTGACATTGAGCAACTATTAGATTCAATGAGCTTAATAGAGTCACTATGCTTAGCCCATGATATCGGTCATCCGCCATTTGGTCACGGCGGTGAAGTGGCCTTGAACTATATGATGCGCCATCACGGCGGATTTGAAGGCAACGGTCAAACTTTTAGAATTTTAGCCAGACTTGAACCCTACACCGAATACTGGGGCATGAATCTAACCAGGCGAACCTTACTTGGAGTGTTAAAGTATCCCGCTTTATATAGCCAGTTACATGTCGATTTAGGTCACCCAGAAATAACCAGCCACAGACAATTAAGACCTTCACAGTGGCCATCGGTAAAAGGCCTTTTTAACGATGACAAAGATATCTTCGATTGGGTGCTTTCAGGTTTGAGTGTAAATGATAGAAACCGCTTTATCAGCATTAAAAACAGCACTAATCAACACTATCCTCACCACAGAACCCAGTATAAATCTTTTGATTGCTCCATCATGGAACTGGCGGATGATATCGCTTATGCAGTCCATGATTTAGAAGATGCTATTGTCATGGGCATAGTCACGCCTTTGCAATGGCAGCAGGATGTCGCTGACAAATTAAGCCAAAGTAATGACCCATGGCTTAGTCACGAATTTACCCATATCGCAGATAAATTATTTTCCCATCAACATCACTTACGTAAAGATGCCATAGGTACCTTAGTGAATGGTTTTGTCACTGCCATTAATATCGAGCAAGACGACAAATTTGATGAACCTTTATTAAAATACAATGCCAGCCTAGAGCCTGACTTTGCCATCGCATTGCATACTTTAAAACAATTTGTCTATAAGTACGTTATCCGTAAACCTGAAATGCAAATGCTCGAATACAAAGGCCAACAAATTGTCATGGAATTATTTGAAGCCTTTGAGTCTGATCCACAACGTTTGCTGCCATTAAACACTCAAGAACGTTGGTTACATGCCAAGGAGAATAACCTTAATCCAATGCGAATTATTGCAGATTATATTTCTGGAATGACCGATGAATTTGCCGGTAAGTTGCATCAGCAATTATTTGGCCCCAAGTCTTCTGGCATTTTTGAGATTAGCTTAGAAAGATAACCTTACTTACCTATCAAGATGAGACCCCTGTGTTAGTGGCTTTGATGAGCGTTAAGCATCTAAAGTCACTAACACTGTAATAAAACTTCAATTTACTTCCAGCCAAAGCACACTCAGTTAGCTTAAATTTTTATGCTATTAATTCAAAGGTAAAACACTCTTAGTGAATTAACCGCCAGCTTTGCTGGCATGATAATAATCACTTAACTCAGCCTTTTTGTGTAATTAAATTACCATTCGTAGTGATTTGTGCTGTGGATCACGACATATATACCGCTAAAGGAGTAATTTTATCACGTAGACGCTAATAATTTGCCAAGGTCACAGCTATAACAGCTGCTAAGAGTTGTTAACTAAAACGCTTTAGTTAACAATTTTTGAGGACGTAATGATGACTGTCAACAACACCGAACAACTTGAGCTACTGGTAGAGCGAGTCGCTAAAGCGCAGAAAGAATATGCTAATTTCAGCCAAGAACAAGTCGACAATATATTCAGAGCAGCAGCGCTTGCCGCCACTGATTCTCGTATTAAACTTGCTAAAATGGCAGCAACAGAAACCAACATGGGTTTATTAGAAGACAAAGTCATTAAAAATCACTTTGCATCTGAATATATATACAACAAATATAAAGATGATAAAACCTGCGGTATCATCGCTGAAGACATCACTTTTGGCACCATCACCATTGCCGAACCTGTAGGGATAATTTGCGGCATAGTGCCCACAACTAACCCTACCTCAACTGCCATTTTCAAAGCGCTGATTAGCCTTAAAACCCGTAACGGTATTATATTCTCGCCACATCCAAGAGCCAAGCAATCCACCACGACTGCAGCACGTATTGTTTTAGATGCCGCCGTTGCCGCTGGTGCCCCCAAAGACATTATCGGCTGGATTGACGAACCTTCAGTGGCGCTGTCTAACCAACTTATGACACACGATAGCATCAACCTTATCCTCGCAACTGGCGGCCCCGGTATGGTTAAAGCTGCATACTCATCGGGTAAACCTGCCATTGGGGTTGGTGCGGGTAATACCCCAATCGTGATTGATGAAACCGCTGATATAAAACGCGCAGTAAGCTCAATCCTTATGTCAAAAACCTTCGATTACGGCGTCGTGTGCGCCTCAGAGCAAGCCATCATCGTGGTAGACAGTATTTATGAGCAAGTTAAACAACGCTTTGAAACTCATGGCGGTTACCTGTTATCCGATTCAGAGACCGCTGCCATGCAAGAGGTTATTCTTAAAAATGGTGGGTTAAATGCTGACATCGTTGGTCAAAGTGCCCCAACCATTGCCAACATGGCAGGAATTACTGTCCCAAGCTGGACTAAGGTATTAATTGGTGAGGTGACGGATATCAATGAAGCTGAAGCCTTTGCCCATGAAAAGTTATCACCACTTTTAGGTATGTACCGCGCCACTGATTTTAATGATGCCATGGACAAAGCTGAAGCATTAGTGACATTAGGCGGCATTGGTCATACCTCAGGGTTATACACTGACCAAGATGGCCAAGTAGAAAGAGTTAAAGCCTTTGGTTTTAGGATGAAAACTGCGCGGATATTAATAAACACTCCAGCATCACAAGGAGGTATTGGCGATTTATATAACTTTAAATTAGCGCCATCACTGACTTTGGGCTGTGGTTCATGGGGCGGTAACTCAATATCTGAAAACGTTGGCCCAAGCCATTTAATTAATAAGAAAACTGTCGCTAAAAGGGCTGAAAATATGTTGTGGCACAAACTACCCTCTTCAATTTATTTCCGCCGAGGCAGTTTACCCATTGCATTAGAAGAGCTATCAACTAAAAAACGCGCCTTAATTGTCACTGACAAGTTTCTGTTTAATAACGGCTATTGCGATGAAACCATTAAAATCTTAAAAGCTCAGGGGCTTGAAACAGAAGTATTCTATGACGTTGAAGCGGATCCTACTTTAGCCATTGTGAAACAAGGCGCTAAAGTTGCTCAAAGTTTCCAACCTGATGTCATCATAGCATTAGGTGGTGGTTCGCCTATGGATGCGGCTAAAATAATTTGGGTATTGTATGAACATCCTGACGTTGATTTTGCTGACTTAGCTTTGCGTTTTATGGATATTCGCAAACGTATTTATAAGTTCCCCAAATTAGGGGTTAAAGCGCAAATGGTGGCAATACCGACCACCTCTGGCACAGGCTCAGAAGTGACCCCGTTTGCCGTGGTAACCGATGAAGTGAGCGGCATGAAATACCCTATTGCTGATTATCAACTCACTCCTAACATGGCAATTGTCGACCCCAATTTAGTAATGGATATGCCAAAGTCATTAACCGCTTTTGGTGGCATTGACGCTGTAACTCACGCATTAGAAGCTTATGTTAGCGTGATGGCAAATGAATTTAGTGACGGTCAGGCCTTACAAGCACTGGAATTATTATGTGAGCATTTACCGGCAGCTTATGAACTGGGCGCTAAAGCCCCCATAGCCAGAGAAAAAGTCCATAACGGCGCCACTATCGCAGGTATTGCCTTTGCTAATGCTTTTTTAGGCATTTGCCACTCAATGGCCCATAAGCTCGGTGCTGAGTTTCATTTAGCCCATGGGTTAGCAAACGCATTGTTAATCAGTAATGTTATTCGCTTTAACGCCACCGATATGCCGACCAAGCAAGCTTCTTTTAGTCAGTACGACCGCCCAAAAGCCTTATGTCGTTATGCAAAGATAGCTGAAACCCTAAAGCTTGAAGGTATTGACTCAAACACCACTGATAAAGACAAGGTAGCATTGCTAATAAGTAAAATAGAACAGTTAAAAACCGCAGTCGGTATTCCGACATCTATCAAGGAAGCTGGTGTTAATGAAGCCGATTTCTTAGCCAAATTGGATGAATTAGCCGAGCACGCTTTTGATGATCAATGTACTGGCGCCAATCCGCGCTTCCCGCTTATTAGTGAGTTAAAGCAGATATTATTAGATAGCTTTTATGGTAAGCCATATCAAGATAACTAATGGCTATGTTCTAGTTGCTACTTTTCGGCACTGGCTCTGGTACAAGTCTACACAAGCTAGAGTTATAAAAGAACTGGCTTGAACAGTAGCGATTAATTAACCGCTGATACAATATTGATTATCATCAAATGTATCAGCGGTATTTTTGAGACTGTAACTAATTTTGTGTAACTGCTTATTAACACGTACTCTATAGAGAGTCAAGGATAGGCAGATACTCATG
>NZ_JAUORL010000018.1:0-92578 GCF_030548015.1 Shewanella sp. 4_MG-2023 | reverse complement strand
CTCCAATTTCTCATCTTAAGAAAATCATTCCTTTCAAATAAAAAAATAAACCCACTCTTAGCTCAGTTGTGCTTTTAGAAATAGTGATACCTTTTTTATTGCCAAGGTATAGGTCATTAGTTCGAACCACTTTTTATGAACAGACAGGTCGATCCAATTTCTCATCTTAAGAAAATCATTCCTTTTCAAATAAAAAAATAAACCCGCTCTTAGCTCAGTTGCGCTCTTAGAAATAGTGATACCTTTTTTATTGCCAAGGTATAGGTCATTAGTTCGAAACACTTTTTATGAACAGACAGGTCGCTCCAATTTCTCATCTTAAGAAAATCATTCCTTTCAAATAAACCCGCTCTTAGCTCAGTTGCGCTCTTAGCTCAGTTGCGCTCTTAGAAATAGTGATACCTTTTTTATTGCCAAGGTATAGGTCATCAGTTCGAACCACTTTTTATGAACAGACAGGTCGCTCCAATTTCTCATCTTAAGAAAATCATTCCTTTCAAATAAAAAAATAAACCCACTCTTAGCTCAGTTGTGCTTTTAGAAATAGTGATACCTTTTTTATTGGCAAGGTATAGGTCATCAGTTCGAACCACTTTTTATGAACAGACAGGTCGCTGCAGTTTCTCCCTGCGTTCAAAATGTCTCGGTTTACCCCCCCCGCTTGCACAATATTTATGCATTGTTTAGGGTGCTGTAGCTGGGTGTTGTTTCATTGTTGCTAAATTACTTGTTTTTTATATGCAAAATATGAACTCGCTCAAATATTCTCAACTTTTTTTCAACCATAATAAATACAAGCTTTTACAATCTTATTTTTACTGACCGCCAAAGGGCGGTGACAGATGGAGTGTTTATTATGCGTATCCAACAATTAAGTGAAGTGCTTGAGTTCATTGCCAAGTCACGCTTAGACATGGGTCAGCTTTATGGCCGACTACACCGCAATGCAGACTCTACAAGAGTAAAAATGATGTTGGAATATCTACAGCAACACCAACAGCATGTGCATGACAGTATTGAAAATTATATTGATGAAGCACCAAAGCGTATGCTTGAAACTTGGTATAAAGACATCACCTTCGAAGACTTTGAAAAACGCTGCCAAGACTCGACTCTAGCAGCCAATATGAGTGAAGATGATGTACTCGAGATGCATCTTGATTTAGAAAACCGTTTGATTGGTTTTTTAGAAAA
Organism: Shewanella sp. 4_MG-2023; assembly: GCF_030548015.1. Lineage (NCBI taxonomy): Bacteria > Pseudomonadati > Pseudomonadota > Gammaproteobacteria > Alteromonadales > Shewanellaceae > Shewanella > Shewanella sp. 4_MG-2023. The sequence goes on along the minus strand of NZ_JAUORL010000018.1, from coordinate 91,384 downwards.
AACCGCTAACAGCACTGAGGTCACTGAAATCAAAGATGCTTTATTAGATTTAGTTCGAGTGGAGAAAACCCAGCAGAAACGTATGGTACATAGCGCATTACGGATGGAAGATATCTAAAATCCGGTTTTCCAGCGTCAATTTTATGTTAATATTTATATATAGAGCCAGCTATCAAGCTGGCTTTATTTTTTTAGGCCATCAAATAGCGCAATAGGCTAAGAGGTTAGTATTCTCAGCTATATTGCAGTTTTATATGATTAATCTCCCAAGTGCTGGTAAGTTAACATGACTTCGATTAAAAAATATCTTAAAGATGAGCAAGCAACGATTGATCTTGGTGTTGAATTATCTTTGTGGGTTTCAGCCCCATTAGTGATTTATTTAACTGGTGATCTCGGTGCAGGTAAAACCACCTTAAGCCGTGGTTTGATCCAAAGTTTAGGTCATGATGGCAATGTAAAGAGTCCAACCTATACCCTAGTTGAGCCCTATGAGCTCAAGGGAATGCAAATTTATCATTTTGACTTATATCGTTTGCTTGATCCTGAAGAGCTTGAATTTATGGGGATCCGCGATTACTTTACTGATAACACTATTAGTATTATCGAGTGGCCAGATAGAGGGCATGGCTTATTACCTGAAGCCGATGTTGCCATTCATTTAAGCTATGACGGAGAGCAACGACAGGTGGAGCTCACTGGCATGACAGGAGCTGGTAATCAGCTTGTCGCTAAGCTTTATAACTAATTAGTTCATAATAAGCTTTAAAAACAAACGCTAGTAAGCATAAGTCAATTAACTAAAATAATAATGACCCTAGAAAAAATGACACGATTTATAATCTTCATATGTTTATTATTCTGCTCCTTACAGGTTGCAGCTAATAAACTTGAAAGTGTGCGAATTTGGGATGCCCCGCAATCAACCCGAGTGGTATTTGATTTGTCTTCGGCACCTGATTATAGCTATTTTGTGCTAACAAACCCCCAGCGTTTGGTTATCGACTTAAAACAAGCTTCAACCAATGTGAAGCTTGCTGATATTGCTAAAGACAGCAAGTTGATCAAAAAAGTGCGTATTAGTTCCCCTCCCCAAAAAGGCACTTTACGTGTGGTGCTTGATTTAAACTCACCAGCAAAGCCGAATTTGTTTGCCCTGACACCGACAGCCCCTTACGGTAATCGTTTAGTGGTCGATTTAGATAACTCTGCCAGTAAAAGTGCAGCGGTACAGTCGGTGGTGCACACTAGCAAGCGCTCTACCGATGTGATTGTCGCTATCGATGCAGGCCATGGCGGCGAAGATCCTGGTTCAATCGGCCCCAAAGGCACCTATGAGAAAAAGATTGTACTTGAGATCTCCAAACGTCTTGCACGAGAAATTAATAAAACACCAGGAATGAAAGCGGTGATGACCCGCACTGGCGATTATTTTGTCAATTTAAATCAACGCTCGGAACTGGCTAGAAATAGTCGAGCTGATTTACTGATTTCTATTCATGCAGATGCATTTACGTCACCACAACCTAATGGGGCATCGGTATGGGTATTATCAAAGCGCCGTGCCAATACCGAAATTGGTCGCGTATTTGAGGATAAAGAAAAGCATTCCGAGCTATTAGGTGGCGTTGGAGACATAATTCAAAACTCCGATAGTGAACAGTATCTTGTGATGACCCTAATCGATATGTCGATGGACCATTCTCTGGCTGAAAGTCATCATATTGCCAGTGATGTATTATCAGGTTTAGGTAAAGTGACTAAACTACATAAGAGTAAACCAGAGCATGCGAGCTTTGCTGTTTTAAAGTCGACTGATATACCCTCTATTTTGGTGGAAACTGGTTTTATCTCTAACCCTAGAGAAGAAGGGTTATTGTTAAATGGTAACCATCAACAAAAGTTAGCTAATGCGATCCATAAAGGTGTGCTGAAATATTTTGCCGCTAACCCACCTTCAGGCACCTTATTGGCGAAACAGAGTAACACTAAGCATACAGTAAGAAGTGGCGAATCTTTATCGGTTATTGCCCAGCGATATAAAGTCAGCATAGCCAGTATTCGAAAAACCAACAACCTTAAATCAGATGTCCTACGGATAGGCCAAAAGCTGGTTATTCCAAGAGCGTAAATTATGGCTATTCAAATTTTACCACCACAGCTTGCTAACCAAATTGCTGCCGGCGAAGTGGTTGAGCGTCCTGCATCTGTAGTTAAAGAGTTGGTTGAAAATAGCCTTGATGCTGGCGCAACCCGGGTGGATATCGAAATCGACAAAGGTGGCAGTAAGCTCATTAAAATTAGGGACAATGGTAAAGGCATTTCAAAGGAAGAGTTAGCCTTAGCCTTATCTCGTCACGCGACCTCAAAAGTACACTCCCTTGATGACTTAGAAGCCATTTTAAGTTTTGGTTTTAGAGGCGAGGCCTTAGCCAGTATTAGCTCTGTCTCCCGTTTAAGCCTAACATCAAAACCTGCTGAGCAAACTGAAGCGTGGCAAGCCTACGCTGCAGGCTCGCAAATGGACGTTAAAGTGACGCCCGCTGCGCACCCTAAGGGCACTACCATTGAAGTGGTGGATTTATTCTTTAATACCCCTGCCAGACGACGCTTTTTGAAAAGTGATAAAACCGAATTCACCCATATTGATGAATGGTTAAAACGCATTGCCATCGCCAGAACCGATGTGCATTTTACCTTAACCCATAATGGTAAGTTGGCGCGTCAATATCGAGCGGCCAATACTGAAATTCAATACAAACAGCGTCTTGGGCAAATTTGTGGTCGGGCTTTTGCCGAGCATGCTCTGCACCTAGAATGCCAGCATGATGGCTTGATATTATCGGGTTATTTGCAGTCACCAAATGACTTACAACCGACTGATAGCTGCTATTTTTATGTCAATGGCCGTTTAGTGCGAGACCGATTAGTTAACCATGCGGTAAAGCAGGCATTTGGTCAGTTTCAAGTTCAGCATCAACCGGGTTATGTGTTGATGCTTGAGCTGGATCCGCATCAGGTTGATGTCAATGTACATCCAGCAAAGCATGAAGTGCGTTTTCATCAAAGCCGATTAGTGCATGACTTTATTTTACAGGCATTGCAGTCTGTTTTAGCGCAAATACCTGAATTAGATCTCGGTATAGCTAACAAACCTACAGGCGCGCAAACTGGTATTGGCGAGGAAATTGGTCATTCATCAGAGGCAGAAATAAGCAATTGGCAGCAAGTAAGTCAAGACATGCCGCAAAGTCGGGGATCTGCCACTCAATTACATCAACCTAGAGAGTTATCGAGCAGCCGCTTTGGCAGCATGTCGGTGCCAGCGCAGGGCTATCAACACCAAAGCCATCAACCACAGCATAATGCAGCTACCGGAAGCACAGGAGCTACAAGCAGTGGCAATAATCCCTATAGCGGTGGTAGAACAGCTGACACGGTAGAAATAACCCCAACGGCTATCGCTAATTATGGACAATTACTGCAAACCCAAGCTGGAAATTCTTCATTAACGCAAATTAATGAGACAAATCTGTCTGCGCATATCACTATGCCGTCTATTGTTGATGGTCGCTTCTGGGTGATGGTTACAGGTCAGCAGATTTTATTAGTTGATATCGCGCAAGTTTCTATTTTTGTTACAAAATTAGAGATACAGACTAAAATAACAACAGGGCTTGTGGGTCAGCCATTATTAATGCCGGTTTCAATTGAAGCCGATGTTGACTGGAAAATTATCCTTGAAGAGCGAGAGCAGTTATTACGTAGGTTAGGATTAACCCTTTCAATCCGCTACCAACAGTTGATAATTAAGAATGTGCCCCCATATCTCAGAGATACCCAATTAGCTGTGTTGATCCCAGAATTATTAGATTGGATTAAATTAGAGCAGCCATCGGATGAAGCGTTGGCGTTGTGGATGGCAAAACAGCAAGCAAATCATTTTTCAGCCGCAGCTGAAGTGTGGCTTCAATATAGCCAATTAACCGCAGAGCAGCAGCAAATGCAGTTATCAAAGGCGAAATCATTGCCATGGCAATCCTGGTTAGAAGAGAATTAATGTGAACCAACTCAAACAGCCCAAAGTATTGTTTTTAATGGGGCCAACCGCTTCAGGAAAAACGGCTTTAGCAATTGAAATGGCCCAGCAGCATAATTGTGAAATTATCTCTGTTGATTCGGCATTAATCTATCGTCAAATGGATATTGGCTCAGCCAAACCTGATGCCGATGAGCTAGCCTTAGCGCCTCATCGTTTAATTGACATTCTCGACCCCAGTGAAAGTTACTCTGCGGCAGATTTTCGTCGCGATGCATTAATTGAAATAGAAGATATAATTAGTCGTGGTAAGACCCCTTTATTGGTAGGGGGGACTATGATGTACTTTAAGGCATTGCTTGAAGGCTTGTCACCGTTACCTGCTGCAGATGAGCAGATCAGAGCGCAAATTATGCAAGAGGCAGAAGAGCAAGGTTGGGATGCATTACATCAACAACTTTGCCAAGTTGATGCCACAGCAGGGGCAAGAATTCATCCTAATGATCCCCAGCGGCTATCTCGCGCTCTAGAAGTATACAGAATTACGGGTAAATCGATGACTGAGCTAACGGCAACAAAGTCAGCGCCGTTACCCTATGATGTGATGCAATTTGCGATAGCGCCACATGAGAGAAAAGTATTACATGAATTGATCGCAAAAAGATTTAAACTAATGATGCAAAATGGTTTTATCGACGAAGTTCAACGATTAAAAGATCGCAAAGACTTACATTTAGATATGCCATCTATGCGTTGTGTCGGCTACCGACAGTGTTGGCAGTACCTCGATGGTGAATTTGACTACGAGACTTTAATAGAAAAAGGCACCGCTGCCACTAGGCAATTAGCCAAACGTCAATTAACATGGTTAAGAAGTTGGCCCGAGTTACATTGGCTTGAAAGTGGCGCCGAAGGAAATTTAGTTACACTTATGCAACATTCTAGCTAGCTAATTAGCTGTTGCTGTATAATACTAAAACTAAACAATAAAACATTCTTCAAAAATTCAAAAAATTTATTTTGAAAATAAAAAAAGGAAATTGAAATGGCTAAGGGGCAATCTTTACAAGACCCATTTTTAAACGCTTTGCGTCGTGAACGTGTACCAGTCTCTATCTATTTAGTGAATGGTATTAAACTACAAGGTCAAGTTGAGTCATTCGACCAATTCGTTATCTTGTTAAAAAATACAGTAAGCCAAATGGTTTACAAGCACGCTATTTCAACTGTTGTACCAGCACGCCCATTTAATGTGGCTGCACAAGGTACTCAGAGCTATACCCCAAATGATGAAGCACCTGCATCAGAATAATATTTAAGGAGTTTACTACTTGTTTGATCGCTATGAAGCGGGTGAAACCGCAGTACTTGTTCACATTGACTTTTCTGACGACGAGCGTAGAGAAGACATTACAGAGTTACAATTATTAGTCGAATCAGCAGGAGTACGCTCTGTTGGTGTTATTACTGGAAGTCGGCGTTCACCAGATCGAAAGTTTTTTGTTGGGTCAGGGAAAGTAGAAGAGCTTGCAGCTATGGTTGCAGCTACAGAAGCTAAAGTGGTGATTTTTAATCACGCACTGAGTCCAGCTCAGGAAAGAAATTTAGAACAGATCTGTCAATGCCGAGTGTTAGACAGAACAACGCTGATTTTAGATATTTTTGCTCAAAGAGCGAGAACACACGAAGGTAAGTTGCAAGTGGAGCTAGCGCAATTGCGCCACATGTCGACGCGCCTTATTCGTGGTTGGACTCACTTGGAGAGACAAAAAGGTGGTATTGGTATGCGTGGCCCGGGTGAAACCCAGCTCGAAACCGATAGACGTTTACTTCGTGGACGGATTAAAAGTATTAATCGCCGACTTGATAAAGTAGACAAACAACGTGAACAAAGTCGACGTTCACGAAAGCGCAGTGACTTATCCACTGTGTCATTGGTGGGTTACACCAATGCGGGAAAATCGACCTTGTTTAATGCGTTAACCGCCTCAGAAGTTTATGCCGCAGATCAATTGTTCGCCACACTTGATCCTACTCTGCGTAAATTGAATTTACCTGACGGAGCAGTTATTTTAGCTGATACAGTTGGGTTTATTCGTCATTTACCTCACGACTTAGTCGCAGCATTTAAAGCAACCTTGCAAGAAACACGTCAAGCTGATCTGTTATTGCATATTGTTGATTGTGCTGATGAGAATATGACGGAGAATTTTGATCAAGTTCAAAATGTGCTTGAAGAAATTGAAGCAGATACTATTCCACAATTGGTCGTTTGTAATAAAATCGACTTATTGGAAGATTTTGTGCCTCGCATCGATTACGACGATGAAGGTAAGCCAGAGCGAGTCTGGGTATCTGCACAAAAACAAATTGGATTTGAATTGCTCTTGCAGGCTATCAACGAGTTAATCGGTGAAGTCATTATAGAGCAGACATTGAAAATTCCAGCTACGGCTGGACATTATCTTGGCCAGTTTTATCGACTGGACGCGATACAGCAGAAAGAGTACGACGATCTGGGGAACTGTATTTTGTCTGTTCGTTTATCGGATGCCAATTGGCGCCGATTAACAAAACAGAGTCAAGGCGAATTAGAGACGTTTATATTTGAGGATTCTTCTGAAGAATCAGACGTAGACGTTATTTGCTAATATCATTTATTTCATCCACTTATGGAGTGCTAAATGGCTTGGAATGAGCCCGGTAACAAGGGAAAAGACCCTTGGGGAAACAAAAACAGTAACGACAAAGGCCCACCAGATCTAGACGAAGTATTTCGTAACCTTTCAAAGCGCTTCGGCGGTGGTAAAGGTGGTTCAGGTGGATCTTCTAGCCCTTCTTTTAACCCAATGAGCCTTATTGTAGTTTTGGTGATTGGTTTAATTATTTGGGGTGGTTCAGGCTTTTATACCATTAAAGAGGCAGAGCGAGGCGTAACCTTACGTTTTGGTCAGCATTCTGGTGAAGTTGGTCCTGGTTTACATTGGAAAGCAACTTTTATTGATGAAGTGTTTCCGGTAAACATTAAAGCAGTGCGCTCTATTCCTGCATCAGGCAGCATGTTAACGGCTGATGAAAACTTAGTGAAAGTGGAACTTGATGTTCAGTATCGAGTGGATGATGCTTATTCTTACTTGTTTAGTGCAGTTGATGCAAATGAGAGTTTGAGTGAAGCAACAGACAGTGCGCTTCGTTATGTGATTGGGCATAACACTATGGATGACATTTTGACTACTGGTCGTGATGCTATTCGTCGTGATACTTGGGCTGAACTTGAGCGTATTCTTGAGCCGTATAAGCTTGGTTTATCAATTCAAGATGTCAACTTCTTACCAGCGCGTCCGCCTGAAGAAGTGAAAGATGCATTTGATGATGCTATTTCTGCACAAGAAGATGAACAGCGTTTCATTCGCGAAGCAGAAGCTTATGCGCGTGAAATTGAGCCTAAAGCACGTGGTCAGGTTGAGCGTATGGCGCAACAGGCTAGCGCGTATAAGCAACGTGAAGTCTTAGAAGCTCAAGGTAAGGTTGCTCGTTTCGAAAAACTTTTGCCTGAGTATCAAATGGCACCAGAAGTGACCCGTAAACGTTTATACCTTAATGCGATGCAAGAGGTCATGGCAGATACTAACAAGGTACTAATTGATACTAAAAACAATGGTAATTTAATGTATTTACCATTAGACAAAATGATGGGTAATCAAGCTAAAACTATGCCTGCAGAGCCAGTTGTTGAAACGCATGTGAACACGCCTTCAAATAATTCGCTTACGTCTTCTATGCCAGTTGATGGACGTCAGACTCGTGAGTCTCGTTCACGCCAAGGGAGGGACTAACTCATGGGTAGAATAGGACTGATTGTTCTGGTAATCATTTTAGGTGTTGGTTTTTCATCTGTTATGGTCGTTAACGAAGGTGAACGTGCTATCGTTTCTCGCTTTGGTGAGATCTTAAAAGATAACGTTGAAGGTCAACCTGTCACGCGTGTATTTGCACCAGGTTTACACTTTAAAATTCCAGCAATAGATAAAGTAAAATATCTAGATGCGCGAATTCAGACCTTAGATGGCGCTGCAGATCGTTTTGTTACTTCAGAGAAAAAAGACCTTATGGTTGACTCTTATGTTAAGTGGCGTATTAGCGATTTTGAAAAGTTTTACCTGTCCACTGGTGGCGGTAATGTTGCAACAGCTGAAAGCCTGTTACAGCGTAAAATCAACAATGACTTACGCACAGAGTTTGGTCGTCGTACTATTAAAGAAATTGTTTCAGGTGAACGTGATGAGTTGCAGATTAATGCACTTGAAAACGCATCTGAAAGCTCACAAGATCTTGGTATCGATGTGGTTGATGTGCGCGTTAAGCAAATCAACTTACCTGCCAACGTAAGTAGCAGTATCTTCCAGCGTATGCGTGCTGAACGTCAAGCTGTAGCAAAAGAGCATCGTGCACAGGGTAAAGAGCAATCTGAAATCATCCGTGCAACTATTGATGCTAACGTGACAGTTAAAGTGGCTGAAGCAGAACGTAAAGCATTAACGGTTCGTGGTGAAGGTGATGCATTATCTGCGAAGATTTATGCTGATGCTTATAACAAAGATGCTGAGTTTTATGGTTTCTTAAGAAGTCTTGAAGCTTACAAGGCGAGTTTCGCTGGCAATAGTGATGTTATGGTTTTAGAACCTGACAGTGATTTCTTCAAATACATGAAATCTATCGATGGTAAATAAGCCAACATTTCATTAATTGAAATTTAGCGTTAATTAAAAACCCGGTTTATACCGGGTTTTTTGCGTTTTGAGATTGTGCAGCGAAATAAATTGAATTTCTGCCAGTTGATACCATTAATCAGCTGTGACTAATTTAGATAGCGTATGTTTCATTAAATATTGTTTATTTACAGCAATTTAACTATTTTGTTTGTTCTTATCTTCATAACAACTGAACAAATCGGTAGCTTATTTTTTGCTCATCGCAAAAAAAACACGCAAATCCCGTAACTTAGTTGTGTGAATTACTATGATCTGGTTCTAATTTTTCGCTATAATGAGCCCCGCCTCAAAGTATAGATTTAGCCGTTAGTGATTCTAATGTTGCTAAGTTATTAAAATATAAGAATTCCAACACCCTCTGGGAGATAAGTGGATGAGCAAAGCGCCAGTCGATACCGGACGCCGCAGATTCCTGACAGCCGCAACCGCCGTAGTTGGTGGAGCTGGTGCCGTCGCTGTAGCGGTGCCTTTTATTAAGTCATGGAATCCGAGCGCTAAAGCGAAAGCTGCAGGTGCACCGGTAGAAGTTAACATTAGTAAAGTAGAACCAGGTCAATTAATTCGAGTTGAATGGCGTGGTAAACCTGTATGGGTTGTTCGTCGTACCGAAACCATTTTAAATGAGTTAAGTTCATTAGATGGTCAATTACGCGATCCTGCTTCAGAAGAATTACAACAGCCCGCGTATGCAGCTAATCCTGCACGTTCAATTAAGCCTGAGTTCTTTATTGCTGTCGGGATTTGTACACATTTAGGTTGTTCACCAACTTATTTACCAGATAGCTTTGGTGAGCAAGTAGAAGGTGTATCTGCTGGTTTCTTCTGTCCATGTCATGGCTCTAAGTTTGATATGGCTGGACGTGTATTCCAGGGCGTACCAGCACCATTGAACCTAGTTGTACCTCCGCATCAATATGTCGATGATGGAACTGTACTCATTGGTGTCGACACAGGAGCTGCATAATGGTTAAGAATATCGTTGATTGGATTGATGCTCGCATCCCAATGACGGCGACCTATAATCGCCATGTTGGTCAATATCCAACACCAAAGAACTTTAACTTTTGGTATTTCTTTGGTTCATTAGCATTACTTGTTTTAGTTAACCAGCTATTAACGGGCATTTGGTTAACCATGAACTACGTACCAACAGCTGAAGGCGCTTTTGCTTCAGTTGAATACATCATGCGTGATGTAGAGTACGGCTGGTTACTTCGTTATATGCACTCCACGGGCGCATCGGCATTCTTCGTGGTGGTTTATCTGCATATGTTCCGTGGCTTAATCTACGGTTCTTATCAAAAACCTAGAGAGCTACTTTGGTTATTTGGTATGTTGATTTTCCTCGTGCTAATGGCTGAAGCCTTCATGGGTTACTTGCTACCTTGGGGACAAATGTCTTACTGGGGTGCACAGGTTATTATCTCATTATTTGGTGCGATTCCATTTATTGGTGATGACCTCACATTGTGGATCCGTGGTGACTATGTTGTTTCTGGTGCGACACTAAACCGTTTCTTTGCATTACATGTTATTGCACTGCCTCTAGTTTTAGTTGTATTAGTTTTCCTTCACTTGATTGCTTTACACGAAGTAGGCTCAAACAACCCTGACGGTGTCGAAGTTAAAAAGAATAAAGATGAAAATGGCTGGCCAGTTGATGCTATCCCTTTCCACCCTTATTACACAGTAAAAGATATCATGGGCGTCGCCGGTTTCTTAATCGTCTTCTGTTACGTGTTGTTCTTTATGCCTGAAGGTGGCGGTTACTTCCTTGAAAAGCCAAACTTTGAAGCGGCTAACCCAATGAAAACCCCTGAGCATATCGCTCCAGTATGGTATTTCACGCCATTCTATGCAATTTTGCGTGCTATTCCTGACAAGCTTTTAGGTGTTGTCGGTATGGGGCTCGCGATTGCGGTACTGTTCGTATTACCTTGGTTAGATCGCTGTAAAGTGAAGTCGATTCGTTATCGTGGACTTGTTCATAAGATTAACATTGCGCAGTTTACCGTTTCATTCTTGATCCTAGGTTATTTAGGTGCGGTTCCAGCTACGCCTACATTAACTATTGCAGCGCGTATCTTTACACTTACTTATTTTGCCTTCTTCGTGGCGCTGTGGGTTTACAGTAAAAACGAAAAGACAAAACCAGTTCCTACGAGGGTGACGCACTAATGAAAAAGCTATTAATCGCATTAGTTACATTGTTACCAACGCTAGCAATAGCGGCTGGTGGCAACAATGAATTTGTTAAGAGTCCTGATCCGGAAATCAACCTACATGACAATGAGTCATTAGAGCGTGGTTTAGACTTATTTCAACAATACTGTTCAGGTTGTCATAGTACCCAGTACCAACGCTATGGCCGTGTTGCTGAAGATTTAGGTATTTCAGTTGATGACATGCGTAACAAGTATATGTTCACCGATGCTAAAGTGGGTGAGCTAATGGAAAACTCTATCCCTGAAGCTGACGCAGCTAAGTGGTTTGGTGCAGCGCCACCAGACTTAACTTTAGTGGCTCGCGTGCGTGGTGCCGATTGGGTTTATTCATACCTTAAAGGCTTTTATAAAGATGAAAGTCGTCCATTTGGGGTAAACAATACTGTTTTCCCATTGGTGGGTATGCCCCATGTTCTTGAAGATTTACAAGGTATTTCTGTAAAACAAGAAGATGGAACGCTAGTTGCGACTGGTGGCTCTATGAACGCAGAAGAGTACGATCAAGCGGTGCGAGATATCACCGGTTTCCTTGTATATTCAGCCGATCCAGTGAAGCTTGAACGTGAAGCTTTAGGCTGGTGGGTACTCGGATTTCTATTCTTTTTCTTCATCATTGCCTATTTGTTGAAGAAAGAATACTGGAAAGATGTGCACTAGACACGAATAACGGGTAAAATACATTATTCGCATACTCTAAACGAGGGGCTTAGCCCCTCGTTTGTTTTGTTTTTCCGTTTCTGGAGGATATCAATGGCTGTAGCTGCCAACAAACGCTCTATCATGACACTGTTTTCAGGTGCCGATGATTTATATAGCCACCAAGTACGTATCGTACTGGCTGAGAAAGGGGTAACTGTTGATGTATTACAGGTAGACCCTAGCGAGAAGCCTCAGGAGTTACTTGACGTAAATCCTTACAACTCAGTTCCGACTTTAGTTGATCGTGAATTAGTATTGTATGAGTCTCGCATTATCATGGAATACCTGGATGAACGCTTTCCACATCCACCATTGATGCCAGTATATCCAGTTGCTCGCGGACAAAGTCGTCTAATGATGCACCGTATTGATACTGACTGGTATGAATTGGTTGCCCGTATTCGCCGTGGCGACAAAGCTGATGCTGCTCGTAAAGAGTTAACTGATAGCTTGGTTGCTTTAGCGCCAGTATTTGCTGAAATGCCATACTTTATGAGCGAAGAATTTGGTCTTTCTGATTGTTACTTAGGGCCGCTATTATGGCGTTTACCTGAACTAGGTATTAACCTTGATGCCCGTACTTCTAAAGATATCCATGCTTACATGACACGTATTTTTGAACGTGAATCATTTAAAGCATCGTTAACTGAGGTTGAGCGCGAAATGCGCATGGGCATGTAATGAAAGCAATTACCCCTAATCGTCCATATTTGTTGCGGGCTTACTATGAGTGGTTGATGGATAATCACTTTACCCCACATGTTGTCGTGGATGCATTTGTGAAAGGGACTCAAGTACCTCAAGAGTTTGTTAAAGACGGTCAAATCGTACTTAACATAGCTGGCGGTGCTGTGGGAAATTTGCAAATGACCAATGAATTTGTCGAGTTTAATGCTCGTTTTGGTGGTGTACCGCAGCAAGTCGTTTTACCGATGGCTGCTATCGTGGCAATTTATGCCCGTGAAAATGGTGCTGGTACCGTGTTTGATATGGAAGATGCTTATATGGCAGAAGATGAATCTGAAGATTTATCACCTGCTACAAGAGCATTTTCTACAGTAGAATCGACCGTAGATGCTACTGTTGACACTGCTGTATCAACTGAAGAAAAGCCAACTGGTGATTCTGAAAAAACTAAAGGACGTGCTCATTTAACGGTTGTTAAATAGTCGGCTCAAATCATAAAAAAACCAGTTATTAGTCCTAGATTAGTAACTGGTTTTTTATTGTCTGTTATTTACTGAGTGGCATAGTGTGCAGCTATTGAAGTCTCAGTAACATCTTAAACTTATCTTGCTAGTTTTACTTCCACTCCACTGAACTGTCCTAGTGCTTAAGCGCATGGGCTGCTAATCTTGTTAGTTTGAAAGCGACTTTTAAACAACGGTTTTCCAAATTATCATTTTCAATTTCTAGCTGGTATCGCGCCAAAATAGCCAGATAAGCACAGAGCTGCTCGCTATCCATGGCTAATGCTAATTGGGCGATTGGTTCGATAAAGGTTTGGTACTGATTTCGATAGCGAGCATTAGGAAATTGCTCACTAGGGTCCCAGTCTTGCCATAGGCAAAGATCCACTTGCTGTTGAAATTGGCATAAGGCTTCAGGGCTTATATCCACCTTAGGCAGTTGCTTTATCATCATCGCTAACAATGCTTCAACACCACTGGCAATCTGTTCTTCTGGGGTGGGTTGGTCAATAAAACAAAACTCGCCAAGGCTGAGTTGTGCATTATCAGATACGCAGGCGTCCTCAAGCTGTTTTTTGCGACCTTGATGCCAAGCAAAACTCACGAGTGGGTAGTTGGCAACCGCTGCGTTGTAATTAACACAAGCCAGGTATTCATTTTGAATATCTGGGAAACTGTCTAAGGGATAATGAGCCACTATTACCGGAACTGTTAACAGATAGTGAGGGTGTTGCTCGGTTAACTCAAATGTTGGGTAATTCAAAATAATATTTAGTGCATGATTGAGCGAGTGATCTTTATCAAACGCGCAGGGCCAATATTGCTGTGATAAAGCATGACTTGGCTCTATATACGGCGCTAACGCTGTGATTGTTTGTTGATCCCAACAAGCATGCACTGCGCGAATATGACCAAAATCCAAAAACAGTGGCAATGACATAAACCAATCTATCCATTGATAAATTGATTCGTCAGCGGGATCAAATAACGATAGGAAAAAGGGGCCTTGTTGGCTTAGGCTATCTGAATTGAGTGCTAGCTTGCTCGCGCTAACTAAAGGCTCGTCTGTGATCGGGTGGTGTTTACTCCAACCTATGGCGTTAAACTCATTTATGCCAAGCAAACAATAAGCATAACCTTCATCAACCAGCCGTTTTATAAAGTTGAGTAAGGCGATGTGCTCAATAGCGGCTGCATCGGTTTGAGCAGGCTGGTGTGACGCAATTAAGTTGCCACAAAAAACTAACTTAACAAATTGAATACTCGATTGTGGATCATCGATATCAAAATCAATTTCGGCTAATAAATCGGTTAACTTGTCTAAGCGACCATAAATATCACCAATAAAATAAAGACTGACATTTCCCACCTGTGTGACTCGTGTTCCTGAAACTTGTGTATTTAAAAATTGCATTCCCATAGTTTACCTTCCTAAGATGGCGGTAGGAGCCACTGATATAGAGCTATAGTATAACCTAGCAATTAAACGTTACAGTCAACAAAACCAGCGATAGGTCTAAACGCTTAAGCACTGAGCAAAGCTATGCTATTATCCGCCACCATTCAGGTATTTTAGCTTTCCTGATTAATTATTCTTATAAAGCAATCTTGTACTTAGGGTCCTTAATGCTGTTAATGATTGATAACTACGATTCGTTTACTTTTAACTTAGTGCAATATTTTCAGCAGCTAGGTTTTGAGATTATGGTAAAGCGTAATGACGAGATCAGCATTGCAGAAATCCAAGCCTTAAATCCAACTCATTTGGTTATTTCTCCAGGCCCTTGCTCGCCTAATGAAGCGGGGATCTCATTACAAGCAATCGAATACTTTGCCGGTAAACTGCCAATTTTAGGGGTATGTCTAGGTCATCAAGCCATTGCACAGGTGTTCGGCGCTAATGTTGTTCGTGCTAAAAGAGTGATGCATGGTAAAACCAGCAAGATAAATCACCATGAAGCTGGCTTGTTTAAACAGCTTAATCAGCCACTTACAGTTACCCGTTATCATTCTTTACTAGTTGAAAGTTTACCTGATGGTTTTCAACTTGATGCATGGTTTGATGATCCAATTCATGGCCGTGAGATCATGGCGATGCGCCATAATAGTTTGCCTATATTTGGGGTGCAATTTCATCCAGAAGCTATTTTGACCGAACAAGGTCTTGAGTTACTACAGAATTTTTTAAATTATTAACTTGCTCATTTGGGGCCAATGAGTCGCATTTGGATCCCTTTATCATCTTCTAAACGGCTAACCTTACTTTCCTCTCCAATAATCAATAATTTCCGTTACAACTTTGACCAAAAAAGCTCACAAGTTTACTCCTTTTTTATGATATAAAAGAGCAATAATAAAAGCACTTGCCAAACAGTGGTTAACGTTTAGGCGAGAATATACCAAACATCTTTGATGACAAAGGATTCAATATGACAAGGCTACTGCGCAATACTGCGCTTAGTGCGCTTTCTTTAGCGATCATTTCTGGTTGCAGCGCGACCGCAACTAGCAATAACACCCCAAGCATTTCTAACGCAGCTTCAAGTTACACAGTGCCGCTTGCGACACCTCCTCAAGTTGAACAGCCTTTAACCTTAAATCAGATCATGGCCAACCCTGATTGGATGGGTGTGTTAGCTAAAAATGCTTATTGGGGCGATGATAGTCAGTCAATTTATTTTAATCGACAAGCACATCAGGCGCCAATTGCTGAGGTTTATCAGCAAGGCGTGAGTCAAACTCAGGCAAGTCTTATTAGCTTGAATCAGTTGCATTTAACTGATCAAAAGCACGGTGTGTTGAGTGCAGATAAATCGCAAAAAGCCTATATCTATCAGGGTAATATATTCGTTAAGCAATTAGCGTCAGGGGACGTAAAACAGCTTACCCGCGTGAATACTGCCATTGATGAGGTTAAGTTCCTTAGTAGCGGCGATTTGGCTTATTTTCAAGGTAATAGTGTCTTCAAGATACATCTGCAGACTGGGTTAACTGAGCAGCTAGCAGATGTGCAAATGGCCAATGCCCCTAAAGGGGTTAGCGATCCAGAATCTTACATTGCCAAACAACAGCATCGTTTGATTGCCTATGTTGCTTTGCAGCATAACAAGAGTAAAACCCGCGCTGAATATGCCGAGGAGTTAGCGGCGCAAGACCCGACTTTTGCGGCTAAAACTTGGTATTTAGGCGATGATGAAAAAGTCTCTGATATGAGTCTTTCCGCTGATGGCCGTTACTTAGTGGTTAACTTAGTTGATAAAGACTATAGCTGGCGCAGCGAGCACGACATCATGCCAAATTATCTAGGTAAAGATGGCTATGTTGATGCAGTACCTGCAAGGGCGCGTGTGGCTGAAGACAGTTACCCAGGTGAACGATTGGTGGTCCTAGACTTGGTCGATCACGTTAAGAAAGATATCACTATTGAAGGTCTTGATGGTTACGATGCCGACGTGTTAGCCAGTGTAAAAGCTGAAAATGCCAAAGCCAAAGGCGAGCGTTATAGCAGCGAAAAATCGCCACGGGTATTGCAACTGATGCAAGATTGGACTTGGAGTCAAAGTCCGATGCAGTGGCATGAATCTGAAAATAAATTGCTGGTTATGATTGAAGCGGTTGATAATAAAGATCGCTGGATCGCCAGTGTCAACCTTGAAACCGGCAAGCTAAAAACAGAGCACCGTTTACATGATGATGCTTGGGTTAACTACACCTTTAATCAATTTGGTTGGGTGGGAACATCTGAGTCATTCTATTACTTATCTGAAGAGTCTGGTTATTCACAGCTTTATGTTAAAGGTGAAAATGGCAAGACCAGCGCACTTACCAATGGCGAATATGTGGTTGATCAAGTGACCTTATCACCCGATGCGACGCATCTTTATTATCGTGCTAACAAAGACCACCCTGGAACTTATAATGTTTATCGGGTTGAGATTGCTAGCGGTAAAACTGAGCAGCTGACCCAGTGGACAGGTACCCTTGATTATGAGTTAAGCCCTAATGGTCAATCGTTGCTATTAACGGCATCAACAGCCACCCAACCTAATGAGCTGTATGTGCAGCCAATTGGCGGCGAGCTTAAGCAGTTAACTCATTACACCAGTAAAGCGTTTGCAGATTATGCATGGCAAGCCCCTCAAGTAGTTAAAGTACCATCAACTCATGGCGCTAAAGATATATATGCCAGAGTCTATTTACCTCAGGGTTATGATGCGAATAATGCTGAAAAATATCCTGCAGTAATTTTTAACCATGGTGCGGGTTACCTGCAAAATGCCCATAATGGTTTTTCTGGCTATTTCAGAGAGTTCATGTTCCATAACTTATTAACACAACAGGGTTATGTCGTCATGGATATGGATTACCGTGGTTCTAAAGGTTATGGCCGCGATTGGCGCACCGCTGTGTATCGCAATATGGGTCATCCTGAAGTTGAAGATTTAAAAGACGGCGTTAGCTGGATGGCGGCTAACAGTCATGTTGACGGCGCTAAAGTAGGTACCTATGGCGGCTCTTATGGCGGCTTCTTAACGTTCATGGCGTTATTTAATGAGCCTGAGTTATTCCAAGCGGGCGCAGCACTTCGTCCGGTCACCGATTGGGCGCATTATAATGCGCCATATACCTCTAACATCTTAAATACCCCAGATGTTGACCCCATTGCCTATGAAAAGAGTTCACCAATTGAACACGCACAGGGTTTACAAAAACCATTGCTGATCATGAGCGGTGTGCTCGATGACAATGTGTTCTTCCAAGATAGTGTGCGCTTAGTACAACGCTTGATTGAGTTAGAAAAGCCGATGTTTGAAACCGCGATTTACCCTGTTGAGCCACATGGCTTTAGACAGGCATCAAGCTGGTTAGATGAATATCGTCGTATCTACAAATTGTTTGAGCAAGAGCTAAAGTAATGATGCGTTTTACTTAAGCTGATTTAAACCATAAGGCTTCCATTTGGAGGCCTTATTTGTAACGATAAGCAGCAGTTGAAATATAATTTTCATATAACTAACACAGAATTAAAGGCAGTTTATTTGTGGCAGTGTCGGTAGCAGGTGGCGTAAGGCCAGGAAAAGTCATTGAAGTTGAGCGCAGGCTGTATAAGCAACTGATTATGGGTAAGGAAAAGTTACCCTCGCAGCTTGATGACTTAGATAAGCAGTTAGAAGATGACGCCAATAAACTTGAAGTTGAACGTTTAGCCATTAAAGCACGTTTAGAAGAGCAAGCGCGGGCTCAGTTGGTGTTACAGCGCATATCAGAGCAATTGACTAACACTGTCATAAGCTCCCTTGAGCATCAGCTCAATTCACCTCAGCAGATGTTAGCGCAATCGGGTTTAAAAGAGTCCCATATTTTATTATTGGATTTACTGCTTAACAAAGAACCTGATCTGCGCCGAGTGCGATCGCTTGTTGAAAATATCAGCTGGCTATCGACCGATCTTATCAATTTAATCAATAGCCCAGCCTCGAGTCACCGCAGACCGCAGCGATCAGAAGTCAAAGTAACCGACATTAAGTTAGTGCTTAATTATATTGGCATTGAAAATTTGCAAGCTGTGATCCCTTACTTTTGTTTACGGCATTGGCTGCCATCGGGCAATACTAACCTGATTTGGGCTAGTCGTAAGTTATGGCGTTACAGCATGATCACCGCCATAGCGGCCAAAGCATTGGCAGCGCTGCATCAAAAGGATGTGGCATTGGTTTATAGCGCAGCTTTGATGAAGCAATTAGGCGCAGCGACTATATTAAATGCCAGCGCCAGACAATTTGAAAACACATGGGGAACCTGGCTACGTGAGACCAGCGCCAAAGGGGATAAAACCTTATACGATGCGGTAATGGCCTCAGCATTTCCAGCTGAGGAAGTGTTTGAGCAAGTGATGTCCTATGGTGAGCAGCTTAATTGGCAATTATTGGACTTAATGGATTTTAACCAGAGCCAGCTAACCCAAGTGCTAAAAGAGCTCGATTTAAATTATCACTTTAGCGAGTTTTCCACAGAAAGCGCTATCGTTGCCAAAGCCAGTTGTTATGCCAAGGTATTAATATTAGAGCAATCGCGTTTAATTGAGCCGCAAGAGAAGCGAGTGTTATTTGATTATTATGAATTTACCGAGCAAGAGCTGATCCGTTTAAAATCGCAAAATTACCGCAAGCTTAATTTAGTTTAAAGTCAGGCTTTATCCCCCTTAAGTATGACTAAATCTTGTTTAGTTATGCATTTATGATGAATAGCTAGCTTATTTGAGGCCAAATAACTTTTTTTATGACTATTTATGCTAAAAATAAGCTGTAATAGCACTTTGTATGTGAAGTTTGTTAACTCTTTATGCATTATTCATTTAAGTTATGAATAGTTAACCGCTAAAAACTGGTATTTTGATCACGTTTTAGCTAATAATGACCTGCAAGCTATACAAACATCCGCAGTCAACTTAAACCAAAATCAATACAGCAAGCGGAATAGAGTGACTTAAGTGTCGCTAATAACTTTAAGGAACGAAAAGCAATGAGCGTTGAAATGAACTTAACACGTGCCCAATTTGATGAAGTCATGGTGCCTAACTATGCGCCAGCAGCCGTAATCCCAGTTCGCGGAGAAGGCAGTCGAGTTTGGGATCAACAAGGTAATGAGTTTATTGACTTTGCTGGTGGTATTGCAGTGAATTGTTTAGGTCATTGTCACCCAGCACTTGTTGGCGCCCTAAAAGAACAAGGTGAAAAGCTGTGGCATTTATCAAACGTAATGACCAATGAGCCAGCATTAGAGCTGGCGACGAAACTGGTTAACGCCACGTTTGCTGAGCGTGTTTACTTTGCTAACTCAGGTGCTGAAGCCAATGAAGCTGCACTAAAACTTGCCCGTCGTTACGCATTAGATAATCACGGCCCACAAAAAGATCAAATCATCGCCTTTGATAAAGCATTCCATGGTCGTACCTTCTTTACTGTTACTGTGGGTGGTCAAGCGGCTTACTCTGATGGTTTCGGGCCTAAACCACAAAGCGTTACTCATGTACCATTTAATGATATTGCCGCTCTAGAAGCGGTAATTTCTGATAACACTTGTGCCATCATGCTTGAACCACTTCAAGGTGAAGGCGGTATTATCAATGGTGACCCAGAATTCTTAAAAGCTGTGCGCGCACTTGCTGATAAGCATGACGCATTAGTTATTTTTGATGAAGTGCAAACAGGTGTTGGCCGTACCGGTGAGTTATTTGCCTACATGGGCACCGATATTGTGCCTGATATTTTAACCAGCGCCAAAGCCCTAGGCGGCGGTTTCCCAATTGCTGCAATGCTAACCACTGCTAAAATTGCCGCACATCTTAAAATTGGTACTCATGGTTCGACTTATGGCGGCAACCCATTAGCGTGCGCTATTGGTAATGCTGTTATGGATGTGGTGAATACGCCTGAAGTACTGAATGGTGTTAAGCATCGCGAACAGTTATTCCGTGATGGTTTAGCGGCAATCAATGCCAAATATAATGTGTTCTCAGAAGTGCGTGGTAAAGGCATGTTATTAGGCGCAGTACTTAACGAGCAATATGCAGGCCGTAGCCGTGACTTCTTAGTTGCATCGGTTGCAGAAGGCTTAATGAGCTTGATTGCTGGCGCTAACGTCGTGCGTTTTGCTCCATCTCTTGTTATCCCAGAAGCTGATATCGCTGAAGGTTTAGCACGTTTCGAACGTGCTGTAGCTAAAGTGGTTGCAGGTTAATAGATAAGTAAAGCGTAAGGGTAAAACCTTGCGCTTTTTTATTGGGTTATCGGTAATGAAAAGTCTGTTTGTTGGTGACTTTTTATTACTGGATTATCAAGGAGAGTCAGATGCTAATCATACGACCGATTCGTGGCAGTGATTACGAAGCACTTTACAAGGTCGCCGTTGAATCGGGTCATGGGTTCACTTCCCTGCCAGTCAACGAAGAGCTATTACGCTCTAAAATCGCTAGAGCTGAAGCTTCTTTTTCCAAGCAAGTTGAGAAACCTTTCGATGAAGGTTATTTGATGGTGCTTGAAGATTTAAAAACCAATCAAGTTGTCGGTACCTGCGGTATTGAAGCCGCTGTCGGGATGGAAGATGCCTTTTATCATTACCGTTTAGGCACTGAAGTCTATCATTCTAAACAAATCTCAGTTCGTAACGAAGTGGAAACACTGACGCTTTGCCATGACTACACTGGCGCTGCAGAGTTATGTACGCTGTTTTTAAATAAAGAATATCGCAGAGGCTATAACGGCCGCATGCTTTCTCGCTCGCGTTTTTTATTCCTCGCTCAACATGAGCAACGTTTTGGCAGCACTGTAATTGCTGAAATGCGCGGCGTAAGCGATGAAAAGGGTGATTCACCTTTTTATGAGTGGTTACAAGATCATTTCTTAGGCATTGATTTTGTCGAAGCCGATTATTTATCGGGGTTAGGTAAAAAGGCCTTTATGGCTGAAATGATGCCAAGAAGCCCGATACATGTATGCCTATTGCCAAAAAAAGCACAAAAAGTGATTGGCGAGGTGCATAGAAATACTAAACCTGCGCTGAAGTTATTGCAGGCTGAAGGCTTTAAATTTAGAAATTACGTCGATATTTTCGATGGTGGTCCAACAGTGGAGTGTGCGCTAAGCGACATCCGCGCCGTGAGTCAAAGCCGTCTACTCACGGTCACTATTGGAAAGATGCCTCATGCCGATCATCAATATCTTGTCGCCAATACCTTGTTAGCGGATTACCGCGCAACAGCGGCAAGAATTTTAGTTTCACAAGAGCATGATAACGTCACCTTAAGCCCACAATTAGCTGAAGCGCTAATGGTTGAGCAAGGCCAGCAAATTCGCGTATTAGAACTGTAGGAAACAGCAAATGACACAATTTATCAAAGGCCAATGGTCTAATGGCGAAGGTCATGAAATTACATCACTCAACCCAGCAAATGGTGAGGTGATCTGGAGCGGTAAAACGGCGACAGAAGCCCAAGTTAATAGCGCCATTGATGCCGCAAGAAGTGCGCAGTTTGACTGGTTTATGCTTGGCTATGAGGCGCGTTTAGCCATTGTTGAAGCGTACCGCAGCGAACTTGAAGCGCACAAAGCTGAGCTTGCTGAAGTGATAGCCCAAGAAACCGGTAAACCTCAGTGGGAAACCGCCACAGAAGTGGGCGCTATGATAGGCAAAATTGGCTTATCAGCTGCAGCGCATGATAAGCGTACTGGTACAGAAACTAATGACATTCCTGCAGGTCGCGCCGTTTTACGTCATAAGCCGCACGGCGTTGTTGCGGTATTTGGCCCTTATAATTTCCCTGGTCATTTACCCAATGGTCATATTGTTCCAGCCTTACTTGCGGGTAACACCGTGGTGTTTAAGCCATCAGAGCTAACTCCGAAAGTCGCTGAAGAAATGCTAAAACTTTGGGACAAAGCAGGTTTGCCACAAGGTGTGATTAACTTGGTTCAAGGCGAGCTTGAAACCGGTAAAGCATTGGCCTCGCACCCGCAAATTGATGGACTATTCTTTACCGGTAGTTCTCGTACTGGTCACTTGTTGCATCAGCAATATGCAGGGCATCCTGGCAAAATTTTAGCCCTTGAAATGGGGGGTAATAATCCATTAATTATCAAAGACGTCACTGACACTAAAGCGGCCGTTCACGATATTATTCAATCAGCTTATATCTCATCTGGTCAACGTTGTACTTGTGCACGTCGTTTGTACATCCAGCAAGGCGCTGCAGGTGATGCGTTAATTGCTGAGCTTATTACCGCGATTAAGCAAATTAAAGTGGCTAGCTGGAATGCACAGCCGCAGCCATTTATGGGTTCGATGATTTCTGCAGCCGCAGCTAAAGGCATGGTTGCCGCGCAGGCTAACTTGTTGGCATTAGGTGCGACATCGCTTATTGAGCTTACTCACGTTGAAGCGGGGACTGGTCTAGTGTCTCCTGGGTTAATTGATGTGACAGCAATTGCAGAGCTGCCTGATGAAGAATACTTTGGTCCATTGCTGCAATTAGTTAGATACCAAGCCTTTGATGATGCCATTGAGATGGCAAACAACACGCGTTATGGACTTTCTGCTGGTTTGTTGGCGGATAGCCGCGAAGATTACGATTACTTCTTAGCCCGTATTCGTGCAGGTATCGTTAACTGGAATAAGCAAATCACTGGTGCATCTGGCGCAGCACCATTTGGTGGTGTTGGTGCATCAGGTAATCATCGTGCAAGTGCATTTTATGCTGCAGATTACTGTGCTTACCCTGTGGCTTCTGTGGAAGCGGATAGTGTTAGCTTGCCTGCGACATTAAGCCCTGGTTTATCTATCTAGTGATCTAGATTGCAATGAAGGCAATGACTTTTGGGTCATTGCCTTTTTTTAAAGAAGGATTTTATTATGCATACCGACGTTAACACTTTATTCGCCGCTTTATGGCAAGACTACATCAATATGACGCCCTCGGCGGCAAACATTCAGCAACTGTTAGGGCAGGGAAAACCGATCATTAACGATCATATTGCCCTGCGTACCTTTAATATTGAAAAAGTTAACCTTGCTGTATTGGCGGCTCATTTTGAGTCGCTTGGTTATGTTGCCAGTGGTGATTATCATTTTGAGCAGAAAAAGTTGGTTGCCAAGCATTTCGAGCATCCCGATCCGCATCAGCCTAAGGTGTTTATCTCTGAGCTGTTAGTGGAAGAATTTAGCCCTGAAGTGCAAAGCATTATCCATGGTTTAGTTGATCAAGTGGATGCTGCGGCGACAACTGCGGATAATTTTTTATATTCAGGCTGTCATTGGCGTGTCGATATCGCCACTTACAAAACCTTATTGGCAGAAAGCGAGTACGCAGCTTGGGTTGCGGCCATTGGTTATCGCGCTAACCATTTTACGGTTTCCATTAATGAGCTGCCTGATTTTGAAACCATTGAATCAGTCAATGAAACCCTAAAAGCTGCTGGCTTTACCTTAAACACCGCTGGTGGTGAGATTAAAGGTTCAGCTGAAGTGCTATTAGAGCAGTCATCAACGATGGCAGATCGCATGGCGGTCAGCTTTGCAGATGGCGAACTTGAAATTCCAACTTGTTTCTATGAGTTTGCCCGTCGTTATCCGATGGCTGACGGTGACCTGTATACTGGTTTTGTCGCCGCGTCTGCTGACAAAATCTTTGAAAGTACTAATGCTGTCAAATAATGCTGCTAGCTAAGTCGGTAGAATTGCGTTAATTTTACCGCTAATGAAAATGCCAAGTAAGTCAGTTTATCTGGCATTTTTCATTGTTAAGTTGCAAGGTTTTAGTACGCCATTAAGGGATTATGTTACGGCGCTACCATCTGGGGTGGTATTGGCAAATATAATGCAAACATGTAAGCCTTTTAACACATCACCACGCTCGAACTTGAGTTGATAACCATATTGCTCAACAATTTCTTTTACAATGGATAACCCCAGCCCATGGCCTAACACGGCTTCATCTAAACGTTTACCGCGATTGGTCAGTTGGCTGATTTGATCGTCATTGACGCCGGGGCCATCATCTTCGATACACAGGGTTAATGTTTGTTGCTGCTGAGATACCGTCAAATTGACCGCTGAATTTGCCCACTTGTAAGCGTTATCTAATAAATTACCAAACAGCTCCATACCATCTTCACGGTGTATCGGCAGGCGACTTATGTCATCGCTGACATCAATGCTGCAATGAATGTTTTTATGGTGATGTACTTTATCTAGAGTGCTAATGAGCGCCTCAAAATCACGTGGCACCACCATTTGCGCTGCTGGCAGCATATCACCAGTAATTCTAGCTGCAGTGAGCTTACGTTCGATCATGTTGCGGATCAGGTCTAATTGCTGCTGCATGGCTTCAGCCGCTTGCGGGTTTGATAAACCCAATACTTCAACTTGTTGCTGCATCACGGCTAATGGGGTTTTTAGGCCGTGGCTTAAATTACCTAAATTATTTCTACTGCGCTCAATTTGATTAGCGGTGTAATCTAATAATTCGTTATAGGTTTCAGCTAAAGGTTTTATTTCAACTGGAATCTTGGTGACTTCTAGGGCATCGATTTCACCTTGGCGTAATTTGGCCAGTGAATCTTGAATGTGTTTAACTGGCTTAAATGATTGGCGTAGAATGATAAAAATACCGCCAATCATTGCCAGTAGCATGGCGATATTAATCGCCAACTTAGTGCCAAACACTTCACTAAAGACCCGCCGGCCAATACTTAAGTCTTGAGCAACCGTAAGGGTGGCAACTTTATCGCCATTGATTGAGCCTATACCAATCGATAATAACTGCATGTCATTATTTTTTGGCCCTTTGGCTTGCCATACCCGGGTTTGATCATGCTGCAATAATTCGATATCTAATTGCACATCCCATAGAGAACGGGAGCGGATCACTTGATCATCGGAGTTAAATTGAAAGTATCGACCTGAATAGGCGGGTTTGTAAAAGCTGGAGAGTTGGTTTTGGTCGATGATAATTTCACCAGCATTGATATGGCTGGCGATAATGATGTGTTCTAAATCTTCTTCGAGACGATTGATGATAGAGTCATGAAACGCTTGTCTTAACATGGACTCAAATAATATGAGTCCGATGACGGTGGCAATAATGATTAAACCGCTAAGCCATAAACTTAGCTTACTGCGGATTGATATCATTCAACAATGCCGTGAAAAATATACCCTTGGCCACGGCGGGTTTCAATGGCGGTTTTACCAAGTTTTTTACGTAAATGGGTAACGTATACTTCAACCACATTTGATTCTTTTTCATCGTCAAATTGATAAAGCTTATCGGTAAGTTGTGCTTTTGAGAGTAATTTCTTTGGCGACATTAAAAATATTTTTAATAGTCTAAATTCCATGGCGGTTAATTCGTAATGCTTGTCACCTATATGCACTCGTTGCTCTGACTCATCAAGGGTAATGCCACCATAACTCAACTGCTTTGATGAGGTATTAAGACGGCCATGGGCACGATGAATAAGTGCCTGAACTCGCGCTAACAGCTCTTGAGCATGAAAAGGCTTACCAAGGTAGTCATCAGCCCCCGCATTAAAGCCTTCGACCTTCTCGTGCCACTGACTGCGCGCAGTAAGCATAATCACCGGCGTATCAATGCCTTTTTCACGCCAAGACTCGACGAGTGTTAAGCCATTACCGTCAGGCAAGCCAATATCCAAAATCACACAATCGTATTGAGTTTCTTTGATGAGGTAATCTGCTTCAACAGCTTTATCGGTTACATCAGTAACGTAGCCGGCTTGTTTTAGTTGTTTTTCAAGCTCAGCAACTAAGAGGGTGTTATCTTCAACGAGTAGCAGTTTCATTTATTTGGCATTCACTTGGTAGTTGGTCAATTGACTCTGG
Organism: Shewanella sp. 4_MG-2023; assembly: GCF_030548015.1. Lineage (NCBI taxonomy): Bacteria > Pseudomonadati > Pseudomonadota > Gammaproteobacteria > Alteromonadales > Shewanellaceae > Shewanella > Shewanella sp. 4_MG-2023. The sequence goes on along the minus strand of NZ_JAUORL010000018.1, from coordinate 65,061 downwards.
CATCCCATTTGTAGCATCGAGAAATAAATGGATGATATGCCCTTTTTTTATCTTTAACTGTAAATCATAACGCCATTTGTCATCCTCTTGATAGAGGCTGGCATCAATTAATTCACCCTGACAGTATTGTGCAAGTAAAGTGAGGGAATAATCAAGCGAACGAATGCTACCGGATGTAACTAAGCGTTGAACTTCATCATGTGGTAGCTCTGCAGTCATTGCTTGTGATGCTGGTGTTAGAGTCGATATAAGTAGACTGAGTAGTAATGCAGTCAGCAGCCTCATCAGACAGACTCCCATAAAAAAAGTGATAATTAGAATTGCTAATTATCACTTTAATTAATCACCCTTAAATCAAGCTGAAGCTTAACTTAACGAGTGCCATATACCACAATAGTTTTACCGTGAGCTTGAATAAGATTTTGTTCTTCAAGCATTTTTAATATACGGCCAACAGTCTCACGTGAACAACCTACAATTTGACCAATCTCTTGACGAGTGATCTTAATTTGCATGCCATCAGGGTGAGTCATTGCATCTGGTTGCTTAGCAAGGTGTAATAATGTTTGTGCGATGCGTCCAGCAACGTCTAAGAAAGCTAAATCGCCGACTTTTTGGCTAGTGCTGTGCAAACGGTAAGCCATTTGCGCAGTTAACTTCATTAGAATTTCAGGATTAACCTGAATCAGTTGCTTGAATTTCTTGTAAGAAATTTCTGCGATTTCACAAGGTTGTTTGGCACGAACCCAAGCTGTACGTTCAGCTTGTTCTTCGAATAAACCAAGTTCACCAATAAAGTCACCTTGATTAAGGTATGAAAGGATCATTTCTTTCCCTTCTTCATCTTTAATCAATACAGCGACTGAACCTTTAACGATGTAATACAAGGTATCAGACTCTTCACCTGCGTGTATCAAGGTGCTTTTCGCTGGGTATTTATGGATGTGACAGTGTGAAAGAAACCATTCCAAAGTTGGATCAGGTTTAGGCTTGCCAATCAGAGCCATGTGTATTTCCTCGATTGATAAAATGAAAGTAAGGACTATCTAATAAAGTAATTGTACTTGAGTTAATCGTGTAAAACTTTGATGAAGATCGAGTTTAACATTATGAAAAAACAGTCAAGTACGGTATTAAGTTATTAAATTAGAAATTTATTTTTGCAGCTGCACGCCACATTATTATCTAATTTAGCCTTGTCTGTTTTAAATGGCAAGTTGATGTTTCTTTAAAAGCATTGTTTTATCAGATTTTTATCAAGCTTTAGATTGAAGATGAACGATTTATTATGATTAATAGGGATTGGTTTATTGTAAAAATCCCCATTGGTGGTTATTGTTAATTTGATTATCAAAGTTGAATCGCTGCAGTACGAGGTTAGTTTGAAATATTCGCAGAAATTATTAAGTGTTGGCTTAGCCTGCTCATTAGGTTTATTGACGAGTGTCAGTGCGCCAGTCAGTGCCTTTTCAATTCCTCAATCGAAAGCATCTCAAGCGGCTAGTAAATTAGTTCATATCCAATTGCGGGCGGCGGAAGGCAATGCCGACGCACAATTTTTATTAGGGCTAATGAGTTTAGCGGGGCGATTTGTCGACCAAGATATTGATCAAGGCATTTATTGGGTCGAGCAAGCGGCGCTACAAGATCATATTAAAGCGCAGCAAACTTTGGCAGATTTAACCTTTGAAGGAAAGTTATTACCGCGGGATTTAGCGGTAGCAGAAAAATGGTACCAGTCTTTAGCTAAGCATGGCGATCCACGAGCTCACTTTCGATTAGGCTTTATTTACTCTGCTGGTGGCGATGGTGTAACCCGCAGTTGCGGCAAAGCTTTAGAGCAATTCACCCAAGCAGGTGACGAAATTGCGCTGGGGAATGTGGCGTGGATTTTAGCGACCTGCCCTGAAGAAGAGTATCGTAATGGGTCAAAAGCGGTGCAGCTTGCACTGCAATTGCTTGAAAGTAACGCTAACGATCCGACCAACTTAGATAACCTTGCTGCTGCTTATGCCGAAATGGGTGAGTTTGAACTGGCTGTTGATACCCAACAAAAAGCCATTGAAGCATTAAAGCAAAACCCAGAAGTTGCCCAGAGCGATGAATTTATCATGCGACTTGAACAATATCAGCAAGGCAGGGCTTATCGTGAAATCATTCCATTAATGAATTAAGCAATGTTTTGTTTGAATTGAAACGGCCAACAAGGCCGTTTTTTTGTGGCTAAATTTTAGTGCGCGTGGACAAATCATAGCTATTATTAGCTGATGATTAGAGTCAGTTTATTCATCACGACTAGGCGATCACAATGAATGGAATTGTAGATAATAAATTAAAGCTCTATCAGCTTACGGTGATATTTAGCTTACTGTTTTCGCTAATGGGATTCTCATATAACGTCTGGCGTATGGAGATAACAGAGCATAATAGCAATGTTAGAACAGCAAGTTTTGAAATGCTGCTAGAGCTAGCGCAATTAGAGCAATTGGTCTATGCGGCGCATTACGATAATGATACTGAATTAGGTAACCCTAGGGTGGGATGGGTCAAAGTGGGCTTAATTGAAGATTTAAGTTCATTAACCAATGATCAAGTCAGGCTTAAAGCACAAAATTTAACCTTGGTTTGGTCAGAACAATGGCAACAGATGCTAGAGAGCGAAGCTGCAAGTATGGAGATTACCGCTAAAATTGATTTGGTTCGGGCTGAGATAAAACGCTTACTGGTCTCGTTAAATTAACGGTTTAACAGGGCGAGTTGAAATGGTTTTAGTCTTAATTGAACGCGGCTTATAAGGGCGCTTCAAAGAGCAAGTGACAGGAACAGCGAATAATAGAAGCAGGTTTGCTGATATGCCCAAGTGCGCTAACAGATAAATAAGGGGGAATTAACACCCAAGAGCACATCAACTATCGTTCTTTCGCCTGAAGTCCCGACAGCGAGAATGATAATGGTTTAGGCTTAAATTAAGCTTAACCTGCCAAGTTTACTTGTATTACTTGTATTACTTGTATTAGTCGTTGCTTATTCTGCTGGGCTAGCATCATCGAGCTGTTGTACTTCATCGGCAGCTGCTTTTTTCTGCATAATATCTTTAATCAGTGGGGTTAATATTAACTCCATTGCTAATGACATCTTGCCACCAGGCACGACTAAAGTATTGATGCGTGACATAAACGAGCCGTCAATCATTCTTAAGTAATAAGGAAAATCAACATTGTCAATATCTCTAAAGCGGATCACCACAAAACTTTCGTCTAAGCTGGGGATGTCTTTAGCGCTAAATGGATTGGAGGTATCAACTGTAGGAACTCGTTGAAAGTTGATATGGGTGCGAGAAAATTGTGGCGTCATATGCTTAATATAATCATCCATACTGCGCACAATCGAGCCCATGACTTTTTCACGGCTATGGCCTCTGTCTGAGGTATCGCGAATAATTTTTTGAATCCACTCTAAATTGACAATGGGCACCATACCAATCAATAAATCTACGTGCTTGGCAACATCAGCATCTTCAGTGACGACGCCGCCATGCAAACCCTCGTAATACAGCATATCGGTTTTTTCAGGTAATGGGTGCCACTGGGTAAATGTGCCGGGCATTTGGTTAAATGGCACCGCTTCATCAAAAGTATGTAAGTAGCTACGGGTTTGGCCTTGGCCTGTTTCGGCATAGCTTTTAAAGCACTCTTCAAGTTTGACGAAATTATTGGCTTCAGGGCCAAAGTAACTGAGGTTGTTATTTTCAGCCTGTGATTTTCGAATTAATACTTCCATCTCTGCACGGGTGAAGTTATGGAAACTATCCCCTTCAATAAACGCTGCATTAATGCCCAGCTGGCGGAAGATATGAGTAAATGCTGTGGTCGTTGTTGTTGTGCCTGCGCCAGATGAGCCAGTAACAGCAATAATGGGGTGTTTAATAGACATTTATCCTACCTAGATCAAACGTGAAGAAGTTAATTATGATGACAATTCAGTATTTTATAATCCGTTAGTCATTCACATTCACATGTTTCAACCTGAAGAAAAACAGACTTTATTTATACGGCTTGAAACGGGTTAGGTCAATCTTGCATTAAAAGAATGGCTCTTTGTCATCACTGTTTGGATGAATGATCTGCTGTTTTTGTCTAATGGCAATGGATTCATCTTCTTCGCTAAATTCAACGATGAGTTCGCCTTGTTTTAAAGCTTGTTTACATTGATTTATGGCATTTTGTAACTGAGCGTCATCGGTTTGGCCAAAAGAGCCATCTTCAATTTGGGTAAACAAGTACTCTTTAATTAAATTGTCTAATGTTGCTGGTGGCAGTTGTAGCAAGGCATCATAAGGAATAAGCATAATTAGCTCTTTAAAAAATGGATAATTCTTGATTCAAGGTAAAAACGTGGCTTCCAAGGAACGCCGCCGCTGATAAAGCCAACATGGCCGCCCTTAGGGTGTAACTCGTATTCCACATGTTCTGATAATTCTACTGCCGCAGGAATGACATCATCGGTCATGAAAGGATCGTCTTGAGCATGGATAACTAAGGTCGACTTGCTGACATTTTTTAAAAAAGGCTTACCACTGGCTCTTTGGTAGTAATCATTAACGTCAGCAAAACCGTGTAAAGGAGCCGTCACTTTATCATCGAATAAATAAAAGGTGCTTAATTGCTGAATTTGCGCTTCAGTGACGGGCATTTTCTCAACCAAATTGGTTTGCAGTACTTTGCTGTGCATTTTGGCTTGCAGTTGCTTTATTAAATGCTGCTGATAAACTTTTGAAAAGCCCTTTTCTAATTTTTTAGCACAGGCTGCGAGCCACAAAGGCGCTGAAACAATTATGGTTTTTTCTAGCAAGCTTTGCTCGCCTTGTTCACCTTGATATTTTGCCAGTACATTGCCGCCTAGGCTGTAGCCGACGGCATACAGTGGTGATTCTGGGTACTGCTGATGTAACTGAGTTAGGGTAAAGTGAATATCTTCGGTGTCGCCACTATGGTAACTTCTGGCTAACCGATTTGGCTCGCCTGAGCAACTACGGTGATGATGGACAACAGCGCATAAGCCATGGTTTTGGGCGGTTTGTAGCATACGCCTGACGTAGTGTGATTCACTACTGCCTTCAAGTCCATGGAGGATCACTAAAATTGGCTGGCCATTTTGCGGCTTGCCTAACCAATCCAAATCAATAAAATCACCGTCAGTCAGCTCTTGGCGCTGTCTGTGGGTGTCTGGTTTGGCCACCTTAAATAAAACAGGTAAAATCGTTTGAATATGAGGACTTACTGCCCACCATGGTGGAGTGAAAATCTTTTTCATAAGGGTATGTATAGTGCAATAGTTTGTGAATGTTCAAACGTATGTTTAAATGTTGTTAGCGACCACTTTATCACAGATGTTTGCAGCAAGGGATAACTATGAAACGAAGAACCTTTTTGGCTGGCGCCTTTACCGGTACCGCTGCGCTGGCCTTGGGTGTGAGTTTATACACCCCAGACATTACCGATCATCCTGATGAAAATCATCGTTTACTTTTTAATGTGCTAATCCCTATTTTTATGGATGGCACTTTGCCAGAAGTTGCTAATTATCGCGAAGCCTTTATTAATCGTACCATAGTCGCGATTAATCAAACCATCAGTGTGCTGCCTGATGATCAAAAAAGCGAGATTAATCAGCTATTAAATCTACTTGAGAGCCGGATGGGTTTATTGCTGCTAACGAGTAGCCTGACGCCATTGATGCTTCGCTCTGCTGATGAGTTAGTGTTGATGCTAGAAGAGTGGCGCCATCATTTTCTGCAAATGCTGCAAACTGCCTATCTTGGCTTACGGGAATTAGTGCTATCCAGTTATTATGCCTGCCCAGAGCATTGGGGACGGTTACATTACGCTAAACCCACTTTTTTGACAGTCTAATTTTCTTTGATGTAAACCGTGTTTAGGAGTGAGACGTGGCCGCTAATATTATTGACCCCATTACAGAAGGTTTAAAAGCCGGCTGGCAACATATTGATGCGAGTAAACTTGAAAACGATCAGCATTTTGAAGCAGACGTAGTGATTGTCGGCACGGGCGCGGGGGGCGGAACGGCAGCTGAAATCCTCACTCAAGCGGGTCTTAAGGTCATCATGGTTGAAGCTGGACCACTTAAATCGTCCAGTGATTTTAATATGGAAGAGCGCCGTGCTTACCCTGATCTATATCAGCAAGCAGCAGCGATGAAAACCGCTGACAAAGGTATTGGTATTTTTCAAGGTCGCAGTGTGGGCGGCTCAACGACGGTTAATTGGACCACCTCAATTCGTACACCTGAGCAAGCCTTAGCATTTTGGGCCCAAGAAAAGTCAGTTAAAGGCCTATCGTCAGAAAGCTTATTGCCATGGTTTGAAAAAATGGAAACGCGGCTAAATATCAGCGAGTGGCAATTTCAACCTAACCGTAATAATGCGGCCTTAAAAGAAGGCTGTGAAAAACTCGGTTGGGAATATACGGTGATCAAACGTAATGTTAAAGGTTGCTGGAATACAGGTTATTGCGGTATGGGGTGCCCGGTCAACGCTAAGCAGTCTATGCTGGTCACCACCATACCGAGTGCCTTAGAGCAAGGCGCTCAGTTAATATCAAACGCTAAAATTACTGATCTACAGCATAAAGCCGATAAAGTGACTGGTTTAACCGCCAGAGCGCCTCTTGCTTCAGGCCATGGCGCGACTCTGACTTTTAAGGCGAAGCACTATATTCTTAGTGCGGGTGCTCTTCATACGCCGACGATTTTAATGCGTGCTAATACCCCAGATCCTTATCAGCTTTTAGGTAAAACTTTTCTTCATCCTACTTTGTTATCAGGCAGCATTTTTGATAAGCAAATTGATGGTCATAGCGGCGCGCCGCAATCGATATATTCCGATGAATTTGTATGGCGTGATGGCGCTGCTGGAGAGCTGGGTTATAAATTAGAAGTGCCCCCGATCCATCCAGTATTAATCGCATCAAAAACCATTGGTTATGGTCGTAGTCATGCCGAGTTAATGACCCAGTTTAACAATTTACAGGTGATGATTGCCTTAGTGCGTGATGGCTATTCGGCTCAGTCTCCAGGTGGGCAAGTACGCTTAACTGATACCGGCTTTGCGTTAGATTATCCGCTACAAAAACCTTTTTGGGATGCGGCGAGAAGGGCGTTTGCCACTATGGCAGAGCTGCAATTTGCTGCAGGTGCTAATGCCGTGTTGCCCATTAATGATGGTGTTGGCAAGCAGCTTAACTGGCAACAAGCCAAGCAAACCATTGCCACTATGGATATTGGTTTATTAAAAACCATTGTAGCCTCTGCCCATGTAATGGGCGGTTGCGCTATGGGAGAAGATAAAACCCTATCGATGGTCAATAGTGAGGGGAGCTCCCATTATTTTGAAAACTTGTCAGTTATGGATGGCTCCATGTTTCCAACTAGTTTAGGTGCTAATCCGCAGCTATCGATTTACGCGATTGTGGCCCGAAATGCGACCTTATTGGCAGAGCGTTTAAAGCCGTCAGTTAAGGTTTAATGCTATGTGATTTTGTTAGTCTGCAGCGGTATTAAATTGCGTGTAAATTTTTAAAATCATCATGGTTAATCCCGAATAATGATAAGTAGTTATCGGTATTTTCATTTGCGCAATGCTGATTCGCTTTAATCTCTGGGGTAACAGTGTTGAGTTTTGTTAGTAGCATTTGCTGGGATTTACGTTCCAGCATTAACTCAATGTCGAGCATCTGCTGATATTCATTAGCTTTAATATGCTCTTTCGCTAAACGGCGCAAGGTGCGATAAGGGTTAACGACCTTGGTGTCCCAATCGTTTATGGTAGCCGCTAACGCTTGCCATTGGACTAAGGGCAGTAGATAGCCTTTTTTATCAAGGTATTGCGCCAGTAGCAGCATGTTAACATTCACTTGGTAAGCATCCTGAAGGCTGATGTAGCGCTTAGGTTCAATAGCGTATTGGCTTTCACATTCTCGCCATAGTAATGAATTAAACTGCTGCACTGATCCTATCCCTTGTTATCTGCATTATGAATTAACCGATACCAAACTCTTGTTCGATGATTTCAATTTCTTCTTGTAGCTCAAACCAGTTCATTTCACTTTCGTCCATTGATTGGGTGAGCGTGGTTCTTTCATTGAGTACTTTGGTCATTTTAGCTTTATTTTCAGCTTCATAAAGTGAACCATCAGCTAACTCTATTTCTAATTCTGCTAATCTGGCAGTGATTTTTTGTTGCTCAGTTTCTAACTTTATTTGTTTTTTACGCAGTGGCGATACTTTTTGTCTTAGCTCTGCTTCAATGCGTTTTTGCTGCTTTTTATCAATACTTGGAGTTGCCGAGCTATCTTTACTGCTATTGGACTGAGCCGCTTTAGCCGCATCTAATAACCATTGATGATAGTCATCTAAATCACCTTGGAATGGTTTAACAGCGCCTTGGTCTACTAAGTAGTAATCGCTACAGCTTAAACGTAAAAGATGTCGATCATGTGACACAATCACCATCGCACCTTCAAATGTTTGCAGCGCCATGGTCAATGCGTGACGCATTTCTAAATCCAAGTGGTTGGTGGGCTCATCGAGTAACAGTACGTTAGGACGCTGCCAAACTAATAGCGCCAACACTAAGCGCGCTTTTTCGCCACCAGAGAACGGTCTAACGGGGGCAAGTGCCATATCGCCATTAAAACCAAAACCGCCGAGAAAGTTTCTAAGTTCTAGCTCTTTTGCGTTAGGCGCTAATCGCACCATGTGCTGTAACGGGGTATCATCAAGACTTAAAAATTCAATTTGATGCTGAGCAAAATAACCAATATTCATTCCTGGATTAGGTTGGTATCTACCCGTTTTGGGTTGTAATTGACCCGATAGCAACTTAATTAAGGTTGATTTACCCGCGCCATTTCGGCCCAGCAAGCCAATACGTGCACCTGGTACTAAGTTAAGCTCCACTTCGCTAAGGATGGTTTTATCATCATAGCCAATAGAGACTTTCTCCATAGTCACTAATGGGTTAGGCAAGGCTTCAGGCTCACGAAATGCCATGTGAAATGGGCTGTCTGCATGGGATGGCAGTAAGTTAGCCATTTTCTCCAGCGCTTTTAAGCGGCTTTGGGCTTGTTTAGCTTTACTGGCTTTGTAGCGGAAGCGGTCAACAAAGCTCTGCATATGTGCCCGTTCTTTTTGTTGACGCTCATAGGCCACTTGCTGCTGCGCCATACGTTCGGCGCGGATCCGCTCAAAGGAGCTGTAGTTGCCTTTGTAGTAATTAAGCTTAGTATGTTCAACGTGAACAATTTCATCCACGATACCATCAATAAAATCGCGGTCATGGCTGATTAAGATCAGGGTACCTTGATAGGCCTTAATCCAGCCTTCTAGCCAGTACATGGTGTCTAAATCTAAATGGTTGGTGGGCTCATCCAGCAGCAGTAAGTCTGAGCGGCACAACAGTGCTTGAGCAAGGTTGAGTCGCATTCGCCAACCACCTGAAAAGCTCTTTACAGGATTGCTTTGCTCCGCTTCGCTAAAGCCTAGGCCTGCCAACAATGAGCCGGCGCGAGATTTAATCGCATAGCCGCCAATCGCATCAATTTTACCGTGGATGAGGGCAATTTTATGGCCGTCATCTTCATCTTGAGCTTTGTTTAATTGAACTTCAAGCTCTCGAAATTCACTATCACCATCAAGCACATATTCCAGTGCAGACACCTCTAGCGCAGGCGTTTCTTGGGCTACAGTGGCTATTTTCCAACCAGCAGGAAGGCTAAACTCACCCTTGTCAAGTTGTAACTGCCCCAAAATCAACGCTAACAGGGTTGATTTTCCGGTTCCATTGGCCCCGACCAGTCCCACTTTATGGCCCGGGTAAACGGTAAGGTTGGCATCATCGAGTAAGGTTTTAGTTCCGCGAATGAGCTGAGCTTGGCTGATGTTGATCATGAATAGCAACTTGATTGGAGTGAATACGTAAAGTGCAGTGATAATAACGTATCCCAATGCTGAATGACATTTTATTTCTGTGAAATAGTGAGACGCTTTGGCTGAAATCATGGCAAAATAGCGTCACAGGAATTGCACAATTACATTAGAAAAATAACAACATTATGCCAAAAATTAAAAAGCGCTTCGTTGCAGGAGCAAAATGTCCTAAATGTCACGCCCAAGACAGTATCGTATTATTCAAAGAAAATGGTATTGAAACTGTGGAATGTACTGATTGTGATTACCGAGAGCAACAAACGGAAGCTAAAGTGGCTGAAAAAGCCAATGGCAATATGATCGGAGTATTTAAGCCAGATTAGCGGCTGGAGTAACTGGCTTTGCTTCTCAAGAATATTGAGTTTGGCCTAGTGTTTAAGTTGATACTGGCTGTTTAAGTTGAGGCTAGCTGGTGAGGTCGATAATCAGTACTTAGCTAAAATGAAAGCGACTAAAAATCACTTTTAGTCGCGGCTAGCCTTCTTTTTGTGCCAGTGATGTTGGCGCATCACTTTCTTCGATGATTTTCTTTTTATGATCAGTTAATACGATGATAACTTGACGATTATTGCTCATAAGCTCGTCAAAGCGTGAATTGATTTCTTTCAAATCTTTAATGTAATCAGGGTCATCTTTTTCTTTTTTATGCCAATAGCGATTACGATCAAGTTTTTGGATTTCACTGGCGCGCAGAATTTCGAAGTAGCTGTTTTCTTGCTTCAATCGATACACTTCACTATCAAGCAGCTGAATTAACTTCTCTTTTGAAATGGTTTTTTTCTTCAGTAGGGCTTTGAGCGGGTCTTCTTTAAGGACAACTTTATCAGAGTCGATTTCGGTAGTGATCCCTAATTGAAATTCGATTTTGTGCTGACGATACTCTTTCGGGCAGACAGTTTGACTAAAGACGACGCGTTCATCTTTCATGCACTTATAAATGCCATTGGCTGATGCGATAGGGCTTGCAATCAACGCTAGCAAAATGAATGTTTGTAATAGTCTACTTGGCATGCGGCCACAGATCCTTTTGTCTAACCGATATCGTATCAACTTAGGTGTTGGGTTTATATCAGAAGGTTACCGCTTGGAGGCTCAATATCCATTGAGTTCCGCTGGTTGTTAATTATTATAGTCGGTTATTGCTGTAATGCTTTAGCATACTTTTTAACTATGGCTTAATTTTGGTGAGAATGCCAGTTTTTTGACGCTGGTTTTATAATGTAATAGTAAAAAATCACTATAAATTTGTAATACTTAGTGGACATTGGGTTAAGTCTTACACTGTCAATGGCGAATGGCTTAACGACTAAAAGTAAGGTTATTGATTCGGTGAGGTTTTCGCCAAAATTCAGTAATAAGTATTACAAAGTGATGATATGTTTCTGATTTAGCAATTACGATCGTAAGGCTTAGTGAATCCTCTTCTAAGTATTACTATCGAACAAGCCAACTAGCGAATGACTTAACGGCTAAAACTCAGGTTGTCGATTAGGCGAATATTGGCTAAAAAGGGCAGTAAAGCGAATTTCAAAATAACTATCTATTTGGATTAAAAATCATAATCATAATCAGAGTCAGCAATTAGACTAGTAAGACTTAGTGAATTCTCTTCTAAGTCTTACTAACGAACAAGCCAATGGTTTAACGACTAAAAGTTAGATTGTCGATTAGGCGAGTATTGCCCAGATAGGCCGCGACAAGTATAACAAAATGGTTATCTTCAGCTGTCACTGGGGCTAAAGTCGCTGCGTTTCTTACCGCTAAAAAGTCCATTTTAAAACCTGCATCAATGAGCTGTTGTTTAGCTACTTCAATGGCTAGCTCAATGGTTTCTCCAGCGGTCACTTGAGCGGCAACATAATCCATTACCTTCTTTATGCTTGTGGCTTGGATTTTTTGCTGGGCAGATAAATAGCCATTTCTAGAGCTCATAGCGAGCCCTGATGCTTCTCGAACAGTGTCGATGCCGATGATGTCGATAGGCAGAGATAAGTCTTCAACCATGGCGGTGATGACCATCAACTGTTGATAATCTTTACGACCAAATAGGGCGATATCCGCTTGAACAATATTAAATAGTTTACAAACTATGGTTGCCACACCGCGGAAGTGTCCGGGACGACTGGCGCCGCAAAACTCTTCGCCTATTTTAGGTACTTCAACAAAGGTCTGATTCTCTAAGCCTTTAGGGTAAATAATCTCTGGTGTCGGTGTGAATAGTAGCTCTGCACCCGCATTAATCAGTGCATTCTGATCATCTGCTAGGGTGCGCGGGTAAGCTGCTAAATCTTCATGTTGTCCAAACTGCATTGGATTAACAAAAATAGACACCACCACATGATCGGCTCTTTTAAGCGCTTCAGTAACTAATCTAATGTGACCTTGGTGTAAATTGCCCATGGTTGGCACAAACGCAACGGTTTCACCTTGCATATGCCATTGCTTTACTTGCTTTCTAATCTCAGCAATATTCGCGGTGGTGATCATCATTTTTACCTAAACTATTTATCCAAAATATCTATCGATTTAATTAATTGGTTCATTATTAATTAATTGGTTCACTATTAATTAATTGGTTCACTATTAATTAAATGAGTGTTCATCAGCAGGGAAACTGCCATTGGCAACTTCTTCGATATAGGCTCTTATTGCCGCGCGTATTTCGCCAGTTTGCTTGAGGTAGTTTTTAGAAAACTTTGGAATGTAACCACTGGAGATCCCCAGTACATCATGCATGACCAAAATTTGGCCATCAGTATCAGGACCTGCACCAATACCAATTACCGGTATGGTAAGCGCTTCAGAGATTTTTTTCGCGAGTGCAGTTGGAATGCATTCAACTACTAATAATTGCGCGCCAGCGGCTTCTAAAGCTTTGGCATCATCAATCATACGTTGGGCTTTATCTTCTTCTCGGCCCTGAATTTTAAAGCCACCAAATACGTGTACTGATTGCGGAGTTAACCCAAGGTGAGCACAGACAGGAATACCGCGTTCAGTGAGCATTTTAACGCTTTCAAGTAGCCATTCACCACCTTCCATTTTTACCATGGTTGCACCTGCTTGCATTAGGGTGCTGGCATTGCGCATGGTTTGTTCCGGTGTGGCGTAACTCATAAAAGGCATATCTGCGATAAGTAGGGCGCGTTTACAACCGCGGCTGACGCTGGCGGTGTGATAAGCAATGTCATCAACGGTCACAGGTAAGGTGTCATTGTGGCCTTGGAGCACCATGCCTAAGGAGTCGCCAACAAGAAGCACATCGACACCTTCGCTATCAAATGCGCCGGCAAAGCTGGCATCATAAGCGGTAAGGGCGGTAAATTTTTTACCTTCTTGTTTGAATTTTATCAGGGTTGAGCTAGTGACTTTTGACATAATAAACTCTGCAAAGAAATCATATTCAAATAATGGAAATACACTCTGAGCTACCATTACAATGGGTTAAATTTGAATTAACTCAGCTCGCATTTCAGTGGTAATAAGGTGTTGTAATTTAGTGTTACATGGTAGCACTAAATCGGCAGCAATATCTGCCAGTGGTATTAGCACAAAACTGCGTTGTTTCATGCCGTAATGGGGGACTGTTAATCTCGGTAAATCAACCATTAGCTCGCCATATAATAAAATATCGAGATCTAATGTTCTTGGTCCCCAGCGCAAATCTCTCACTCTACCTTGCTCATTCTCAATGGCCTGAAGGGCATCAAGTAAATCGATAGGGCTAAGAGTGGTGCTAAAGCTAACTACGGCATTGACATAGTCAGGTTGCTTTACATCGCCCATTGGTCGTGAGCGATAATAATGAGAGACCTTTATATGATGATCTTGCCCTAAGCTTTTTATTGCAGTAACTGCATTATCTAATTGCTGCTCTGGGTTTTCAAGGTTAGCGCCAAGGGCAACAAATACCCTTGTTGCCTTTTCAGCGGCTTTGGTCGCCCTAGTGTGAACCTTAAGTGGTTTATGACTCATTGTTATTCTTGAGTATTAGCAGGCTTTGGAGCTGGCTTAGGCTTATTAGGGCGTCTACGTTTACGCTGCTGGGCGTTACGATTTCTGCTTGGGCCATTCTTGTTACCGCTTTTGGCGATATCAGTACGTTGTTGCTCATCGGCTTCAACAAATGACTGCCACCAATTGGCAATTTTACCAATATTGCCCGCTTCGGCTTCGCCGCGCAGTAATAATAAATCATAAGCAGCGCGGAATTTAGGGTGCTCTAATAATTTGAAGGCACGGGTGCCTTGGCTACGTTCTAGACGCAATTGTAGCTGCCAAATATCTTTTGCTGGAGTACTGAAGCGGCGTGGAATGCTAATGGTGCGACATTGCTGCTCCATCACATCACCCATAGCGGCAACATGAGCATCGTAATGACTTAAGCCACTTTCTAAGGCAATATCATCAGCACGTTGCTTGAGTGGATACCACAATAATGCCGCATAAAAGAAGGCGGGCGTTACCGGTTTATCTTGGCTGACGCGTAAGTCGGTACTGGCCATAACTGCCGTTAGCATTTTAGCGGTATTGCCACTGGGTTGCTCTTTGATTAACGCAGCAATTTGCGGAAATAGCGGCGCAAATAAACCAAAATCTTGCATCATGTTGTAGTTAGCTTCTGCTTTGCCAGCAAAAAATAACTTTAGCACTTCTTCGTACATACGCGCTGCAGGGATATCTTTTAATAATGGCGCTAATTCTTTTATTGGCGCAGCCGTTACCGGCTCAATGGTCATATCCAGTTTGGTAGCAAAGCGCACCGCACGTAACATCCGCACCGGATCTTCACGGTAACGAGTTTCAGGATCGCCAATCAGCTTGATGACTCTAGCATCGATATCATGAATACCACCGCCGTAGCTGTGGATAGAGTAGTCGCTAATGTCGTAATACAGGGCGTTAATAGTAAAGTCGCGACGTTCAGCGTCTTCATCTATTTCACCGTAGACATTGTCACGAAGTAGACGACCTTCAGCATTGGATTTGGAAATTTTGTCATCATTTTCATTGTGATGACCACGGAAGGTGGCGACTTCGATAACATCACGGCCAAAAACAATGTGTGCCAATCTAAATCTGCGGCCCACTAAGCGTGAGTTTCTAAAGAGCTTTTTAATTTCTTCAGGGGTCGCATTGGTGACGACATCAAAATCTTTCGGCTCCATACCTAATAGAATGTCACGAACACCACCGCCAACTAGGTAAGCTTTATAGCCAGATTTACTGAGTCTATAGAGTACTTTTAACGCATTTTCACTTATTTGGCGTCGAGAAATAGTATGGGCATCTCTGGTGACAATGTCCAAACGCAGGCCGTCATCTTGGCTTTGTGGCTCAATGACAGGAGTGGTTTTATTGTCTTCAAACAGCTGTTTGCAGAATTGACTTATACGGCGAAAAATAATACACCTCGAACGACATTATTAAATGGTTAAAAATCTGGCGGCTATGATATACCAAATGTTACTGAATGAGTATATCACTGCTCAATCAGAATCTCAGATAGTTGTGGAATTTGGCTAATCGCAAATTGCTCTGCGGCCTGTTTTAGCATGACATCGACATCATCAATATCAACTTGTTGTTGCCCAAGAAAGCGCAATGCGGCATTGATGCTGGCTTGGGGACGTTTTCGATCAATGGCATTAGCATAATTTTGCTTTGATAATTTAAACCCTGGCTTGGTGCAGGCTAAAGGTAGATGCAGCCAATTGGGGGAGTTAAAGCCCAAAATATTATTCATGCTTATTTGGCGGCAGCTGGTTTCCAGTAGATCGCAGCCTCTGACTATTTCAGTGATCTGTTGAAAGGCATCATCTAACACCACAGCTAATTGATAGGCGTAAAGGCCATCACTGCGTTTGATGATAAAGTCTTCAGCCGCAAAGCTGTGCTTTACCGTGACACTTCCCATCACTAAATCAGTAAAATGTTCAACCTGGGCGCTATTTCTGATACGAACGGCGCCTTGGGTTAATCGAGGGCGTAGCTGACCACAGCGGCTGTCATAAACGCCGCCCATTTGTTGAATTTTTTTTCGAGTGCAATGGCAAAAATAGCTAAGATCTTCTTTTAAGAGCTGCTCAATATGCTGCTGATAGATATCAAGCCGATGGCTTTGAAATAGCTCAGTATCATCCCAATGCAGGCCATAAGCCTCTAAGGTGGTCAATATATCACTGCTTGCACCAGCCACTTCTCTTGGTGGATCTATATCTTCAATCCTGACGAGCCATTTACCCTGTTGCTGTTTTGCCCGCAGGTAACTGCCAAGGGCTGCAATAAGGGAGCCAAAATGTAACGGGCCAGATGGGGACGGAGCAAAGCGACCAATATAAGCGGATGAGTTCAGCGACATAGCTTTTGCCTCGATTTATTGGTGTCGACATAAAAGGTTACTGCTTTTATGCCATAGCCGATAAACAAGTTCTGTTAATCCTAAAAGTAAAAATCAAAAAATACAAAAGGCGAGAATAATCTCGCCTTTTGGTATCAATACTGCCCCGCCTCATAAATAGCAAGCTAGCAGTTTTGCTGTGTGACAAATGTATGGGCTATATTAGCCAGCCATTTGTCTTTCTTTTATTTCTGCAAGCGTCTTACAATCGATACATTGATCAGCTGTTGGACGTGCTTCTAAACGGCGAATACCGATTTCAACACCACATGAATCACAGAAACCGAAATCGTCTTCTTCAATTTTTTGTAGTGTTTTTTCAATTTTCTTGATCAGCTTACGTTCTCTGTCGCGTGCTCGAAGCTCTAAGCTAAATTCTTCTTCTTGAGCTGCACGGTCAACAGGATCTGGAAAATTAGCAGCTTCATCTTGCATATGGTTCAAGGTGCGATCAACTTCTTCGCGTAACTGATTACGCCAAGCGTCTAAGATGATCTTAAAATGAGAGCGTTGCTCTTCACCCATATACTCCTCGCCAGCTTTCTCCTGGTAAGGTTCTACACCTGCGATAGCGAGTACGCCAAGTTTTTTGGTGCCTTCAGGCATAACGCATCTCCTGTAATAATTAGTGATTTTATGTGCGTCTAAAATTTATGGCCGCTATCTATAGCAGAAACACTAGAGCGTGGCAAATTATTTGATTAGTAAGTTATACTTTTTTGAACTAAACAATGACTTTGCACTTACGAGTAATTTTGCTGGATAGCGCCGACAGTTCGGTTTGATATGCTAACACTTCAACCCCACTGTTAACTGCTTGCTTTAATAATTGTGCATATTGTGGATCGATATGCGCAGCAGCTTGAACGAGATTAATGCCGCTATGTTGGACGACAAAAAGTAATACCGCTCTGTGACCTAGACTAGCCATATGCATTAACTCACGCAAATGCTTTTGTCCACGAGTGGTAACTGAGTCAGGAAAGTAGCCTACTGCTTGCTCTAATAATGTACAGCTCTTTATCTCAACGTAACATAAAGGTTTAGTTTCATCACTGAGTAAAATGTCGATACGACTATTTTCATCACCATATTTCACTTCTCTTTTTAGTGATGCATAACCGCTAAGTTCAGTAATGACACCATTACTAATCGCCTCTTCGGCTAATGCATTGGCGCGGCCGGTATTAATGCCAATTAAATGATTGTCGGGGGTGGCACTGAGCTCCCAAGTATTTGGGTATTTTCTTTTGGGGTTATCTGAGCTGGAAAACCAAACTGTTTCACCGGGAAACAAACAGTTTTTCATCGAACCAGTATTGGGGCAGTGAATGGTGATTTCGCTACCATCATCAAGTTGCACATCGGCCAGAAAACGTTTGTAACGCCTCAATAAAGTACCTTGTTGTAAGGGAGGGCTAAAGTCCATTAAAAAGAATGCTCCTAAAATTATTTATTAACAATTATTTTTACTAAATGATGCTGAATTAGTCACGTTCATTTAGTGATTTACAGTACACTTAGCTTATTGGTTATCTAAGTTACAACGCAAGCATAACAAGGACATTACAATGGAAATTATGACGATTACCCTAACACGAGAAGCGCCACAGAGCCTTTGGGGTAAAGCAGATGTGAGCTTTCAAGGCCATCAAGCGCTGATCCATTTATCTGCAGCAGATGAATTACGTCAAGTACAAATGGCGGCTAGAAAAATTCGTAGTCAGGGTATTAGCAAGGTGCAGCTTGACGGTGAGTTATGGAGCCTTGATTCGCAATGGGCTTTTTCTCAAGGTTTTACCACGGCCAAAGGCCCATTTGAAGTACTCTGGTGTGGTGACGTGAGCACTCAAGCCACTTTATCTCATCGCTTTGAAGCGGCAAGTTTCGCGCGCAAATTAGTTAACGAAACCCCTGAAGAATTGTCTCCGGTTATTCTTGCCGAGCACGCAGCAAACTGGCTCAAAGACATTGGTGGCGACAAGGTCAGTTTTGATATTTTTGAAGGCCAAGAATTACTCGAAAAACAATGGATTGGTTTACATGCGGTTGGCCGTGGCAGTGAGCGTCCGCCAGCGATGCTAGTGCTTGATTTTAATCCACTCGCAGCCGATGCCAAAGTATCCACCGCTCTTGTGGGCAAGGGCATTACCTTTGACTCTGGCGGTTACAGCATTAAGCCTTCAGAAGGCATGCTGGATATGAAATGCGATATGGGCGGCGCGGCAACAGTGACAGCAGCGCTGGGTCTAGCCATGAAAGCCGGTCTGAATAAGCGGGTTAAATTGTTTCTGTGTTGCGCCGAAAACCTCATCAGTGGCCATGCTTACAAGTTAGGTGACATCTTAACTTATAAAAATGGCGTTACCGTTGAAGTGGTTAACACCGATGCTGAAGGGCGTTTAGTGTTAGCTGACGGGCTGCAAGCAGCATCAGATACTGGAGCAGAATTAATTATTGATGCGGCAACACTGACAGGTGCGGCGATTATGGCTGTGGGCAATAATTACAATGCGATATTTTCACCGCAAATGGAAACCTTGCAATTAGCACAACAAAAAGCGGCCACTGTTGCTGAAAATGTCTGGCCATTGCCATTGGATACTTGGCATAAAGATATGTGCCCTTCACCTTATGCAGATACCGCCAATAGTCGCGCAATGAAAGGCGGCGGTGCAGGCGGTGCGTCAAATGCAGCAGGCTTCTTATGGCGCTTTGTGAGCCCAGAAGTTAACTGGTTGCACATGGATTTAGCTGGTGCATATGCATCATCGGCTACGCCATTATGGAGCGCTGGCGCAACAGCTCATGGAGTATTGACCATCGCGGCAATGTTAGAGCGATAAAGCCTATAACTCTTCAGGTTTTAGCTATAGATTCGAGAAACGAAAGCTGCCTAGGCAGCTTTTTTTCGTTATGGCTGTAAAGGCCACTGTTGCAGTGGTTTATATATAAGCCCTTGAGTACTGCTAATGGATTCATAGAGGGTTAAATGGCGGGCTTTTGTGTTTATAGCTTCAGTGAGTGCAGGTAACTTATCTATAAGGGCTGCAGGCTCTGACACAGCTCTAAATAAGCTGATATGGGGTCTAAATTCATGCTGAGTTTGATAAAGGTTTAAGTGTGATGTCATTAATTTTAAGCTGTGGGCAATATGCGCCAACGCTTTTTCGGCATCACCCTGAATGCACAAGACTTTCGCTTTAGGCCAGTAAGCAAGTTGTTGCAGTGGTTGTTCAAAAGCGCTGAAATGCTGCTCGGTGATATACCGATCAATCTGCAGCATCTGATCAGAACTAATTTTGCCTAAAAATGCAGCGGTTAGATGTAAGTTCTCCCGCTTAACAGCGCTAACCTGTATACTCAGATGCGGCATTAATTGCTGCTGATATTGGCTCAATTGAGTGCGGTTTGACTCTGATAATGCAATGGCAATAAAACAACGTTTATGGTGATTTTTAGTCATGGGTCTCCTTAACGCCATTGATCCTTATCTGTTGTTAGCATTATTTTTTATTATTATGACGTTTATCGTCAAAGACATGTTAGCTTAATCGACGGCAACAGTTTACGGTTAGGTAAATTAACAGCAAGACCAGTGAAGCTCCGTTTAGAGGGATACTGTATAATGACAGCAAAAATGCTGCGAATGAATGAGTCATTGAATGAGCAATAGTGAACTGAAATCAGTATGGGCTAGCCCGCAGTCTGCTGAATTAAATCACTACCTGTGCTGTGATAAGGTTATGGCTGAGATTGATGCATTGCAACTGCAATTAGGCGTCGATGAAATCGTGGTTTTACTATCCCAAACAACTGAAAGTCTAACCAGTGGTAAAGTTTACCATGTCAAGGCGTTGCAAGCTTATCAGCATCAAGATCAATTTCAACAGCATCTTCAGCGCCAACCTAATAACGCACGAATAGGCCAATCACTCGCTGCCTTGCCTGATTTATGTGAACAATTACTCGCACAAGATAATGCTGATATCAATGCTACAACAAGTCTTTTGCAGCGTCAAATAACTGATTTTGTTCAGTCACGGTCCGAGGTGTTTTCACTCTCTTTGAGTGAAGCGGTGCAAATAGGCAATACCAGGTTGATTTTTTTACCACTAAAATATCAATTAAATTGGCAACTTGAGGCCTCGGATGGTGTCAATTGTCCTATGACAAAGCTTAACGAGGCTAGCCTAAAGCTGGCATCTGAAGCTGAGCTGGCTCGCGTATCGCAATTATTAACAAACAAAGAAGCCCAATACCTTGAGCTTTTTCAGCAACTGCCGGTAGCCTGTTCGCTCATTGATAAGGACAACTGTATTAGCAGTCAAAATCAAGTGGCTAGCCAAATTTTTCCGTCAATCAGTAATCAAAGTTTATATTCATTAATCAATGCAGATGACCACATATTGTTGGATGATTGCCTACACATTGTCAGAGATGGAGCACTGCATCAGTCATGGTGTGAAGTTCCACTGGTTAAAGCGGGTGTGACTCACTGGTATAAACTTAGCTTTTGCCGCGCATTAGACATAGAGCAGCAATTATTGATGATGATTGAAGATGTGTCAGAACGCTATCGTTTAGCCGATGAGCTGTCATTTCAATCCAACTATGATCCGCTCACAGGTCTGCCGAATCGGTTACAGTTTGAGGCAATGCTTGAAGAATTAATTGAGCATAAAGATCGCTTGCCTGTGTGTGTTGCCTTTATGGATCTTGATCAATTTCAAGTGGTTAATGATATCAGTGGTCATCAAGCTGGGGATGAATTGTTACGTCAGGTGTCTAAGCGTCTGAGCTACTTACTGCGTCATGGCGATGTCGTTGCCCGTTTAGGCGGCGATGAATTTGGCATTTTAATGTTCCAAGCGGATAAAGAGTCAGCCGAGCAAGTGGGCAACCGCATTTGCCAGCAATTATCCGAACATGAATTTATTTGGGGCGAAGTCAGCCATAATATTGGCGTTAGTATGGGTATGACTCAACTGGATGCGAAGTCAGAAGACATTTACCGCATTATGAGTCAGGCAGATGCGGCGTGTCGTATCGCCAAAGAAGATGGCCGTAATCGCTGGCATTTTTACAGTAAAAACGATCCCCAAGTACATCATTTATATAATCAAATGCTGGCCTCCGTTGATATCGTCTCGGCACTGGCGCTTAATCAGTTTGAATTATTTTATCAACTCATAGAACCGCTAAATTCTGACGAGCGTGGCATTCACATGGAAATCTTATTGCGCATGGTGCAAGAGGATGGCCGTTTTGTATCACCAGGGGTGTTTTTACCTGCAGCAGAGCGCTATAACCTAGCATCAAAAATTGATAGCTGGGTTATCGACAACCTTTTAAAGTGGGGCGCACGCAATAGCGAAATTTGGTCACAATTATCAATGGTGTCGCTAAATTTGTCAGCGCTGTCATTATCCGATAGCAAGTTTATGGACTGGTTAGAAATACGCTTGATGGTTGAGCCCGAACTGGTGTCTAAGTTGTGTTTTGAAATCACCGAAACCGCCGCTATTAGTCAACTCGAACAGGCCACCGCCTTGATTGAGCTATTAAAACCTTTAGGTTGTAAGCTGGCTTTGGACGATTTCGGATCGGGCTTTTCAAGTTTTGCTTATTTGAAATGCTTAGATGTGGACTATGTCAAAATTGACGGTCAGTTTGTGGTTAATGTCTGTGACGACCGCAGTGATAAAGCCATTGTCTCGGCTATTTGCCAGCTGGGTAAAGATATGGACTTTGAAGTGATAGGCGAATTTGTTGAAAGCGCTGACATTGGGCGGCAATTAAAACAGCTTGGTGTTAGCTATGGCCAAGGCTACGCGATTGGAAAACCTACCCGCTTGCAGGATTTATCCTCAGGGATCAGAACGCCGTGGTTAATCGATTTATAGGCGATTAGCTTTTTCGTTTCAGTCGTTAATTGTCAATGTGTGCATGCTTCGATTTGCATATGCTTTAATCTGCCCCCGCTTCGATCTGCATAGAGCCGTAGCATCAATAATCGTTTATGAGTAAACTGAAGCCAGATTTTCGCCGTTAAAGTATCTCCTTTGAGCTCATTACCTATTCAAGCCTTATTTGCGCCATTACAACAGGCGCTGGGCGATCATTCGCAAATTATCCTCGAAGCGCCCACGGGTGCCGGTAAATCCACCGCACTACCTCTGGCAATGCTGCAGTGGCCGCAAATTAGCGGCAAAATCCTCATGCTGGAACCAAGGCGGGTTGCTGCTCGCAGTGTGGCGCAATTTATTGCTAAATCCCTAGGGGAAAAAGTCGGTGAGCGAGTGGGCTATCGGGTCAGAGGTGAGAGCCGAGTCGGGGCTAATACCCGCTTAGAAATTGTCACAGAGGGTATTTTAACGCGGATGATCCAGCAAGACCCAGAGCTTGAAGGCATAGAGGTCATTATTTTCGATGAAATCCATGAGCGTCATTTGCCCACAGATCTGGGTTTAGCGCTGGCGCTAGAAGTGCAAGACTCGCTGCGCGAAGATCTTAAAATTATTGCCATGTCGGCAACCCTATCGGGCTTACCCTTAAGCCAATTAATGCCTGACGCTGCCACATTAGTAAGCCAAGGTCGAAGCTTTGATGTTGAAACGCTTTACCGACCGGTAATGGGGCAAGTGCAGTGGCTAAGTCATTTAAGCCAAGTGGTTATCGACAGTGTCAGCAGTAGCAACACAGTCCCAAGCGACTACCAACATGGCTCGGTGTTGGTGTTTTTACCCGGCAAAGGGGAAATTAATCAACTGCAGCGATTATTAAGTCAGCGACTAGACCCAAATGAATTTTTACTGTGTCCCTTATACGGTGATTTATCTCCTGCTGAGCAAGATAAAGCCATTTCTCCCGCCCCTAGTGGCAAACGTAAAATCGTCATTGCCACTAATGTTGCTGAGTCGAGCTTAACCATCGATGGCATCACTATTGTGATAGACAGTGGGTATAAGCGTGAGGCAAGCTTTAACCCACGCACAGGTGTTAGTCGATTATCGTTAAGGCGTATAAGCCAAGCCTCGAGTATTCAGCGTGCAGGCCGTGCAGGGCGCTTACAAAAAGGCTGCTGCGTGAGATTGTGGGGCCAAGAAGAACAAAGTCGAATGATGGTGGCTGATGCGCCTGAAATCACCCAAAGCGAGCTGACGTCAATGGCGTTTGATTGTGCCTATTGGGGCGTGAGTGATATTGAGTCCTTACCGCTATTAACCAAGCCGCCAGCGATTCATCAACAGGTGGCGTGGCAATTACTCGCCAAGCTTGAGCTGGTGGATGAGCAACATAAAATCACCGCTCAAGGCCAAGCGGCCTATGAGCTAGGTTGTCACCCGCGTTTAGCGCACATGTTGCTGACTTCGCAAGCCCTTGCTAAATCCCAGCAACAGGCCGACTTAGTGTTACTGGCATGTTTACTTGCTGCGATACTCGAAGCACGAGGCTTACCTAAAAAAGGCGCTGATATCAGTCAGTACCTGGGTTTAGCGACCCAAGGACAAATGGCAACCCAAGTGAATAAATGGCAGCGGGCGCTATCTGCTAAAGGCGATATCAAGCAAGTGGCTCGCGACGCCGCCAGTCGTGATATTAGTTTATTATTGGCGCTGGCATACCCCGACAGAATTGCCAAAGCCCGCGGTAAACTAGGTTTTGCCCTCAGTAACGGCACAGGGGTTACTATTGATGCTGAAGATGCTATGGCTAATCAAGCTTGGTTAGTGGTGGCCGATTTTCAAGAAACCCAAGGCCGCAATGCAGGACGAGTCTATCTTGCTGCGGCAATCAACCCTGAGCACTTCCAGCAAGAGCTTAAATTTTTAACTCATGAGGTTAAAATTTGTCAGTGGGATGAAACCAAAGGGCGCTTTTTTGCTGAAAAGCAAACCCGAGTGGGTGAGGTTATTATACAGCGCGCTCAAGAAACTCAGGTAGATAATAAATTAATCCAGCAAGCGTTATTGAGTCACATCCGCGCTAAAGGCTTAACTGTGCTGGATTTGGGCGAAAGTTTTTTGCAATTACAATATCGACTGAAGTTAGCCCAGCAATTTGCGCCGCAACATGATTGGCCAAACCTTGATGATGCCAGCTTGCTAGCAAGCTTAGAGCGGTGGTTAGCGCCATATTTAGCTGAGGTGAATTCCATTGCCAAATTACAAAAACTTGATACCTTTGGCCATGTGAAAAATCTGCTGACATGGCAGCAACAGCAAACATTGAATGAATTGCTTCCCACTCATTGGCAAATGGCTACCGGCACCCGAGCACCGATTGAGTATCAAGTGGTCGCTGCTCAGGCCGTAGAAAGTGAAGCCGATGGCAGCGATAGTGATAAGCAAAGCATGGAAAATGATGCCGCCGACAGCAATAAGGCCGTCAGCGGTAGAGCGCTATTAAAAGTACGCCTGCAAGAGGCTTTAGGTTTATCACAAAGTCCGCTATTACTTCATGGTAAGCTCACTGTCACCATGGAATTATTGTCGCCAGCCCAGCGACCTATTGCTGTAACCGCAGATTTAGCCAGTTTTTGGCAAGGCCCATATATTGAAGTAAAAAAAGAAATGCGTGGCCGTTATCCCCGCCATTTATGGCCTGACGATCCGGTTAATACAACCGCCACTAAATTTACTAAAAAGAAGACGCCAGGCTTAAATTGCTAATGGCGATAAAGAATTAAAAAAAGATGACAGAAACGACAAAGATGATGGCTCCTCAAGCGCCTAAAAAAAATGTAGCGAAAAAGCCTGCAGAAAAGCAATCGGTTCCTAAAACAGCAGCGCCTAAAACGCCAGCGACCAAAACTGCTGCGACGAAAAAAAACGCCAGCAAAAAAGCGGCGACTAAAAAGCCTAGAGTAAAAAGGGTCGTTGCTAAAGCTAAGCCGTCAATGTGGAAAAAACTGTGGTCAATCGGCTGGAAACTCGGCTTGATTGGCATCGTGGTGGTGAGCTCTTACGGCATCTATTTAGATCAAATTATTGCCCGTAAATTTGAAGGGCAAAAATGGCACTTACCCGCACAAGTGTTTAGCCGTTCAATGGCCATTTATCCCGGCGCAGCCATAAACCATCCGCAGCTAATGGCGGAGCTAAAACTGCTTGGCTATCGTAAAGTGGCCAACCCTCGTCAAGTGGGCGAGTTTTCAGCATCCAGTAGTAAAATTGAGCTTTGGCGTCGACCATTTTTACACCCAGAAGGCGATCAAGCAGCTCAGCGGGTGATGATTTCATTTGACTCTCAAGGGGTCAACTCAGTGCAGCGCATGAGTGATAAGCGTCAATTAGCAGTATTTCATTTAGAGCCAGTATTGCTGGATCGCATTTTGGCTTCTGGCGCTGAAGACCGATTATTTGTGCCTACCACAGAAATGCCCCAAGCTATTGTCGATGCCCTGATTTTGGTCGAAGATCGCAGTTTTTATCAGCATCATGGGGTTAATCCATTTGCCATTCTCCGCGCCGCTATCGTCAATGTGACCGCCGGGCGCACAGTTCAAGGTGGTTCAACCTTAACTCAGCAATTAGCCAAAAACTTCTTTTTAACCAGTGAGCGCTCAATTGTGCGTAAAATCCGTGAAGCCTTAATGGCAATCATCATTGATTTTCGATACAGCAAAGAAGAGATACTCGAGGCTTATTTAAATGAAGTGTATATGGGGCAAGACAAGGCGCGTGGCGTTCATGGTATGGGCTTGGCGTCGCAGTTTTACTTCGGCCGTCCTATCGCGGAGCTAACAGTATCCCAACAAGCCTTTTTAATTGCCGCCATTAAAGGGCCATCATACTACAACCCTTGGCGCTCACCTGAGCGGGCGCAAAATCGCCGCGACTTGGTGCTGCGATTACTGATGGAAGATGATCGCTTAACCGTTGAGCAATACAAAGCGGCGGTAGAATCACCACTCGGGCTGCGTGATTTTAATAAATCAGTACATCAAAAACTGCCAGCTTTCTTTGCGGTGGTAAAACAAGAGTTACGAACGCGTTATGGTGATAGCTTACTGCAGCAATCAGGGGTCAAGGTTTACACCACCTTAGATCCAATGGCTCAGGATGCTGCTGAGAAAGCCGTATTAAGCACCATGAAATCACTGGATGAACGCACTAAAAACGTGCAAGTAGGGATGGTGGTAACTGACAAATACACCGATGGCATTGCCGCCATGGTAGGGGATAGAGTGCCAAGCTTTGACGGCTTTAACCGCGCAGTGGAAATTCGCCGCCCGATTGGCTCGTTAGTGAAACCATTTGTGTATGCCACTGCATTGCAACAAGGCAGTAAATATAATTTGGCGACCCCAATAGCTGACAAACCGATCACCTTACAAAATGGTCAAGGTAAAACCTGGTCGCCACAAAATGTGGATCGAAAATTCCGTCAACAGGTGCCATTATTAGATGCATTTAAAAACTCAATGAATGTACCAACGGTGAATATTGGTATTGAATTAGGCGTTGATAATGTCGCTAAAACCATGGCTAATGCGGGTTGGTCCGATGCTATACCTCGCTATCCATCAATGTTGTTAGGGGCCATTAATGGCTCACCTTATATGGTGGCGCAGGCTTATCAAACCATTGCCAATAATGGCCGTTATCGACCATTAACATCAATAACTGCGGTGCTTGATACTAATAATCAACCATTGAAGGTAACGCGTGAAAGTGCCGTTCAAGGAATGGATCCTGCAACCGATTTCTTGGTGCAATATGCGATGAATCAAGTGGTCAAAACCGGCACTGCTAAACGCTTGGGTCAAGCATTCCCTAATGTAGCTCTAGCGGGTAAAACCGGCACCAGTAATGATAGTCGTGACTCTTGGTTTGCAGGCTTTGATGAGCGTAACGTGGCAGCTATTTGGGTTGGTCAAGACGATAACAGTAAAACGGGTTTATATGGCTCAAGCGGCGCAATGGCAGTGTACCAAGCATTTTTAAAGCAGCGTCCGCCGTTAGGTTTAAGAATGACGCCGGCAGATGGCATAACCCAAGGTTATTTTGATAAAGACACTGGCGTGGCAAAACAAGCCGATTGTGACAATGTGATGGCGCTGCCTGCCACACGTGACAGCTACAAGCCTGCTGCAAACTGTGGTGAGCCCTTGTCTTGGTGGCAAAAAATCATCAATTAACACTCAGCTGAGTCAGCTTTATAATCTTAATGATTAATTAGGCAGAATAAAAAATGGCTACTCGTTTGAGTAGCCATTTTTATTGTGTCGGTATTTAGCGAGCTTACCTTTGGCTTAAGTTTATATCGCTTAACTAAAGCTTAGCTAAATCTTAACCTAAGCGATTAAAACTTATAGTGATAACCGAGTGTTGCCGTTTGCGGCTTACCAGCAAAGATAGAACCATGAATGCGGGTGGTCATATAGGTTTCATCCAATAAGTTATCAACGGTTAAGTAGACTTCAGATGCATCATTAATGAAGTAACGAGCCGATAAATCCACAACGGTTTTATTGGCAATTAATTCTTCTGCAGGGATACCACCTTGATCGGCGACGGTGCGCATATCAGAGGTATAACGACCTGCAATAGTGACTTGCCATGCTTGTGCTTGAACGCCTGCAGATAAGAACAGTTGGTTATCAGGTAAATAAGGCAGTTCATCACCTTTTTCAACGTCGCCCCATGACTCAAAGTCAGAGATGAATGCGTTTTGGAATTCAGCATTGCTGAAGGTGTAAGCCATTTTTACCGGGAAACTAATCTCGCCTGTTTGATTAAATTCATAACCTAAACTTAGTTCAATGCCACTGACTTCAACTTCACCAGCATTGTATTGATTACCGATATTGTCATCATCACAACCTTGAGCCGCGGTGCAGTTACCATGCATATTGCTGTAATCACTGTAAAAGGCGATAGCTTCAGAGTTTAATGCACCAGTGTTGTAACGAACACCTGCTTCATAGTTCCAGCTTTTTTCTTCTTTACCGTCATCATTACCGGGGGCGCTAGGGGCAAAACCTTGCTGAATGCCTGCGAGCACAATTAAGTTATCGGTTATTTGGTAAGTTGCTGCAACTGAAGGTAAAACCACATCAAAGCTGTTGCTGATATCTTTATCTGGTGCGCCTTCACGGCCGACGTTAGTTTTACCCCAATCACGACGCTGGGTGGTGACATCTTCATAACGTAGACCGGCAGTAATGGCTAAATCACCGAAGGTCATCTTATCTTGAACATAAAAAGCAAACGCTTCAGCACTATCAATACGGTTTGAATCAGAACCAGGAGTGCCGCTATTAGTCAGCGACATCACTTGGTTAGCGCCTAACTCATAGGTATCAACCCACTGGAAGCGATCCATTTCATCTTCATGGTAACGAGCGCCAATGGCTAAGTCATGGTCGCCCACTAGCCAATTTAGCTCAGTTTGAATACCTTGGGATAGGTAGTCACGGTTATTGGCTTTCACTTCAACATCAATCGCAGCTGCTGAAGCAGGATCGCGATCAAAATCAGCCGCAGCTTCAATACCACCGCTACTTAAACTTTGACCCGCCACTTTATTGGTTTTATACCAGTTGCGGTGGAAGTTGTTGTAATAAGCCGTGGTCGCAAGTGATACAGTCGAGCTAAAGTCGATGATATGGTTTAACTGAATTTGCTTGTGATCAGTGCTCATTTCATCTTTTTGAGAGGCAGAGTAACGCATATAAGGTGAAGCGTTATAATCATCTTCAGTTAAACCCATGTAAGTTTCGTTAGACACTTCATCTGAGTACTTTAATTTTAATTCAAGGCGTTGCTGATACTTGGCATCGTCGCTACTATCAATACTGATTTTCGCTAAGGCATCGTTTTTCACAAAACCAGTATCACCACCAACACCATTAATGTCGCGAAAGCCATCAGCTTGATAACGGTAAATTTCTGCTACCGCGCCAACGCGTTCGCCTTGACCGCCTGCATGGGCATGTACTTTAGCAAAGCCGTCTTGTCCTGCGGCCACATCAATACCGCCAGCCAGTTCTTCCACTGGGATTTGACGAGAAAGCATATTGATAATACCACCAGTGGTGCGAGGGCCGTATTTAAGGGTCGAGCCGCCTTTCATGATCTCAACGGTTTGCATTCTACCAGAGGTTGGAAAGTAGTAAGCCGCAGGAGAAGCATAAGGCGCAGGCGCCGCTAATACTCCGTCTTCCATAATGGTGATTTTTTCAGAACGATTTTGACCCGTGCCACGCATACCAATATTTGGACGTAAGCCATAACCATCTTCTTCTTGCAGATACACCCCAGGCACAGACGCTAGGGTGCGCATAATGTCGGTGTATTTGAAGTTTTCAATTTCAGCGTCACCGATAACATGAGCACTACCGGGAACATTATTAACCGGATTGGCACTGCCAAAAATTGAGATTTGCTCCATGGTGGCATTGGTTGCAGGATCTGTATCGGCAGCAGATGCTGAAAAAGCGCTGAATAGGGCAGTGGCTAAAAGACTAATTCGAAGGCTGTGTTGAGTCATGTAAATCTCCAAAGGCGAATTGCAAATATAATGAAAATGGTAATTGTTATCATTTGTATCCGTATTGTGATGGAGTTTACTTAATTAATTACTAAAATCAACATTTGAGTTAATAATGTTAACTCAAATGTTGGAGTTGGATTAGTATGATGTGGTTCGCTTCACAAATAGTGAGGTAAGAGCATAGTGCTGCAGTCGTGACAGCGATTAAGTCATCGGCTGAGTTTATGTGAATTTTTGCTGTAAACTCGATTCACAATAAACCCAACTCAATAAGAGATGGATATCTTTAACGAATAAGAATGGATGTATATGTTTTTGTCACCTTATTACGCTAAGCAAGACCAAAGTGTGTTTATTTCTGCTTTGCAAGCGAGCAATTTCGCCAAGCACGTCGCTGAAGACTTTAATCCTATTCATAATGTTGGCGCTAAACGCTTCTGTGTTCCTGGTGACTTACTGTTTGCTTTAGTGCTCACAGAGTTCGGCTTGAGCAAAAAAATGAAGTTTAAGTTTGCTGGCATGGTCGGTGATGGCGTTGAGTTAATTCTGGATCAGCAAGCCGGTGAACAATTTAGTATTTGTGACAACAAAGGCAAAGAATACCTGCATATCGAACGTGAAGGGGCGCTTTGTCAATGTGATGTACAAAAAGCGGCATTCATCAAAAGTTATGTGGCGTTTTCTGGGCTTAATTTTATTCATGTACTCGTGCCGATGATGAAACAGTACGGCATGATGATTAACCCAGCCAGACCTTTGGTTATTTATGAAAGTATGTCTTTTCAATTAGATACTTTCGATTTCACTGATATGAGCCTTGAATTGGTTGAGCAGGATATGCAAATCAATGGCAAACGCGGTGATGTGACCTTGCAGTTTGCCTTAAAAAGCGCAGGTAAAGTCATAGGCTCAGGTATCAAAACCCTAGTGTTAAGCGGTTTACGCGAATACGATGAGCTGCAAGCGCAGCAAATGTGTCATAGCTATGAAAGCAGTAAATTAGCTTAACTTCTGAAAGTTAAGTTTTAGTTAGCCAGTAGTAAATTAGCATTATTCCATTTTAAAAATGCGATATTCCGTTTTTACATTATGCTTTAGGTAGGATACGTCCATAAGTTGATTATCGCTTGAGGTTTATATGAAAAAATTATTACTGGTTTCGCTTTCTTTTTTAGCATTTTCAGCTAGCGCGAATATTATTTATGATAAAACGGGCGTGAATGAAAAAGATTTTGTTTTCGATCAATATCAATGCCAAGAAATGTCACAGCAAGTTCATAAAAATACTGAATCTCGTGGTGCCATTAGTAGTGGCCTTAAAGGTGCGGCAGTCGGCGCAGCGGGCAGTGCCATTGCTGGTGGTAGTGGTTCACATGGTGCTAAAACCGGCGCCGGTATTGGTGTTGCTGTAGGCTTGCTAGGTGGCGCGAAAGATAGAAGAGCCAATGAAGCCAATTACGAAGCAGAGAAAGAAACAGTAGTGCGTAACTGCATGGCAAATCGCGGCTACAGCATTTTAAACTAATCTAAACCGCTAGCGCTTAGTACTTATCGCTTAGCGTTAGTAAACAATAAACCATGCTTTTTAGCATGGTTTTTTTATTGGACTTTTACCCTATTTTACTCGGCAATCTATATCCGCTTGCCCAAATTGGCTTAGCACGGCTTGTTGCTGGAGAGTCCAGAAACTAACATTCTGCCCTTGGTATTTCGCCCCAGATGCACTTAGCGTCAGTAATGTTAATAGCGGATTTTGCTGCGCTACCGTGACAGCTCTTGAATCTGCAATTGGATCAGCAGTTGGAGCTAAGCTTAGGTTCAATATTGCTGCAGGTATCGCAGTTTGGTTATAAAAATAAACCCTAATACTCATCAGATTGTTGTTCGATGGGGGATCACATTGATATTGTACCGCCTTAGGTACGTCAAATACCGCAGCGGCGATCTGTAATTCGGTTAGCCGTGAAGTATAGGCGTAAATCACGCACTGTTTAATATCGTCAGCCTTCCAACACTCATTACGGCCTTTTATCCAGCCTCGCTGAAAAGCTTTAAGTTGCGCTAATGCATCTACATCTAAATCAGCATCTGCGCCTAGCTGGGAAATTGACTTTTTGAACACTTGATTGAGCTGTATATCAAGCTGTGCCAATTGACTATCTTGGCAAATAAGCTGCTCCACTTCGCCACTTGCTTGCTGGCAATCAAAAGCAGGCGCTAACTTATCAGCTTCAGTGGCTTGAGTATTAGCTAATACCTCATGATCACTCAGTGCAATGGCCTGAGTGCTCGCGCAGTAACTCAGCAATAACAGTAATGCTCTTATAGCCATGATAGACAATCCTATTTTTAAAGGTGCTTAAAAATAAATCATAACCTATCTGGCTAATTTAGCTTAATCGATCATGAGCTTAATCCAACAGCTCAACTCAGCAGTAACAGCTTTAGGCTTTGATATTAATGTTATGGCCTGAGTTACCAACCGGTGGTGGCAGCGCGGCTTCAATTAATTGAAGGGCCATTTCACCTTCAATTTTTTGCTGATCTTTTGCAATTACAGCAACTTTGAGGCTACTACCTGAATCGATATTGGTCGGCATTGATGATGGAGCATTGATGGAAAGTGCCATAATATTATTACTCTAATTAGCGAAACCTAAATGGGTTAATGATTTATCGGCCAAAATAAGGAAAGGTAGATAATATTTTTGTATTAATCTGTATCAGCGCAGTAATGGCTAATGGTCTATCAGTATATTGTATTGTGCGCAATTTAAGTGTGATAAACTGATAATCGCTTTGGCTATGCAGTAGTTGTGATTAAGCTGCACATCAAATACTGAGCGCCATAGATATTAGAATTTTGCGAGAAAGTAAGCCTGTGACTAGGATTTAAGGAATGATTATGAGTGAAAAGTTTGATGCATTGGCATTAGAAAACCAAGTATGTTTTGCGCTTTATAGTGCCACCAATGCGGTCGTGCGCGCTTATCGGCCACTACTTGATGAACTATCACTAACCTATCCGCAATATTTAGTGATGATGGTGCTGTGGAAAGAGCCCGGGATTAGCGTTAAAACCTTAGGTGAAAAATTACATTTGGACTCAGGCACCTTAACACCGTTACTAAAAAGACTGGAAACAAAGCAACTGGTTATCCGAGATCGCAGTAAAGAAGACGAGCGGGTTAGGGTATTACAGTTAACGCCCCAAGGACTGGCTTTAAAACGGCAAGCGAGCCAAATTCCACAATTGATGCGCTGTAAAGTCGGTGGCAGCGCAGATGAATTACAGCAATTAAAGTTACTCAGCGAGAAAGTGTTAGCGCAATTACAAGCCTAACTAGACTCAATGAGCTATCGAGTCTATTGTCATCAAACTGTGCGGTCAGAAAAAGTACGCTGTCATAAAAACGACACCAAAGCGTCATATAATTAATCTAGTGACGGGGTTGATAGCAAGCTGGTATTAATGATCTCGTATCAAACTCTTATTATTTAAAACTAATTATTTAAACCTCATTATTTAAACTTAAGCCAGTGATGCTATCGCCAGCTTATCTCTAAACGGAATTGGACAGCTTATGTGGCAAATATTTACCCGCTTTTTAGCCTTAGGTTTAGTCAGTTTTGGCGGCCCCGCAGCGCATATTGGTTATTTTAGGCAGACCTTTGTTAGCGAGCTTAATTGGCTCGATGAAAAACGCTATGGCAGCTTTGTGGCGTTAAGTCAGTTTATGCCAGGGCCGGGTTCGAGTCAGGTTGGCTTTGCTATTGGTTATCATCGCGGCGGCTTAGCAGGCGCAATAGCCGCATTTTTGGGTTTTACCTTACCGTCTTTTATGTTGCTGTTCTTACTCGCCATAACCAGTGCCAAGTGGCTTGAAGCCGATGCGGTTGTCGGCATAATCCACGGCTTAAAACTGCTGGCAGTAGTGGTCGTTGCTGATGCGACATTGGGAATGTTTAGCCAATTTTGTCAGCGCAAAACCGCCCGGGTTATTATGTTGCTTACCGCAGCTTGCTTGATGTTACTCCCCTCAATGCTGACCCAAATTATCGTATTATTGCTGGCGGCGATAATGGGCGTGGTATTGCTCACCAAAGGCGAAAATATTACCCCAGAAAATAGCCCCATTAAGCTTAACTATGGCTGGTTAGCATTATTTATCATTGGCATAGTGTCGACGTTTTACTTTATTAATCAAACTGGCACCCTAGGCCAAGTATTTGCACAATTTTATCAGGTGGGCAGCTTAGTGTTTGGCGGCGGTCATGTGGTGCTGCCACTGCTGGAAGCCAATGTCGGTGAGCTGGTAAGCCCAGATCGATTTCTAACCGGTTATGCACTAGCGCAGGCGATTCCTGGGCCTATGTTCACCTTGGCGACCTTTTTAGGGGCCGATTTATGGTTGGAGCAACCCATTTTAGGCGCTATTGTGGCGACCATTGCCATTTTTGTACCGGGATTTTTACTGATGCTGGTGGGGTTAAAAAGCTGGCATGCTATCAGTGAGCGACCGGTTATATCAGGTGCTATTGCTGGAGTGAATGCCGCAGTGGTGGGGTTATTGTTTGCCGCACTTTATTCGCCAGTGTTTACCTCAGCGGTGCTATTACCTATTGATATGGCATTGGTGTTATTAGGCTTTGGCGTGCTGAAAATCTTTAAGCCCAACATTGTTTTGTTAGTAGCAGGGTTTGCCGCTACAGGGGCTTTGTTAGCCGTGCTTTAACTAAATACGATATCGCGATAAAAAAAGGCAAGCTTGGTGATATACCTAAGCTTGCCTTTTTTATCAGTTTTTACGTCAGTTTTACTTCAGTTAAGCGTGAAATTACACCGCTGTGGCTAACTCCGCTTTAACGGCGCAGACTTTAAACTCAGGTATTTTGGCCACCGGATCGACTGCGTTATTGGTTAACTTATTCGCCGCCGCTTCAGCAAAGTGGAACGGTAAGAATAAAACGCCCGCTTGCGCTCTCTTAGTGACAAAGGCGGCAATTTCAATTTCGCCGCGGCGTGAACTCAGTTTTAAATTATCGCCATTACTCACCCCAAGACGCTCAGCATCAAACACCGACATCATCACTCTTGGGGTACCTAAAGTATCTAAACCGCTGGTTTTTCGGCTTAAGGTACCGGTGTGAAACTGCTCTAATAAGCGACCTGTAGACAATACCAATGGATACTCATCACAGGTAGATTCGGCTGGGGCGCGATAGCTCACGGCGGTGAATATACCTTTGCCTTTAATGGGCTGCTCCTGATGCAGCACGGGCGTTCCCCTATGTTGCTCATCACGGCAAGGCCACTGCAGCCCTTTACTTGGCGTGCCATGTTTATCAGCACTTAAACGATCCCAAGTGATCCCTTGATATTGCGGGGTCACTTGATTGATCTCGTTAGTGATCGCTTGCTCGTTAGCGTAGTGCCAGTTAGCGCCCAGTTTATTGGCAATATCTTGAATGATTTGCCAGTCAGCGCGGGCTTGTCCCGGCGGGGTTAATACTGCTTCTAGGCGCTGCACTCGGCGCTCTGTATTGGTAAAGTGGCCCTGTTTTTCAGCAAATGATGCCGCAGGTAGCACCACATCTGCATACTTGGCGGTTTCAGTTAAGAAGATATCTTGCACCACTAAAAACGGCAGCTTCTCCAAAGCTTCAAGCACATGGGCTTGATCTGGGTCGCTCAGCACAGGGTTTTCGCCCATAACGTATAAGGCTTTAACTTTGTCTTCGGTAATGGCATGCATCACTTCAGTGGCCGTTAAGCCCTCGGTGGCTGACAGCGGCGTTTGCCACTGCTGCTCAAATTTCTCACGCACCACAGGGTTATCAACCCGCTGATAGCCAGTGTAGTAATTTGGCAGCGCGCCCATATCACACGCACCTTGAACATTACTTTGGCCACGCAGTGGATTAATGCCTGCACCCACTTTACCTAAATTGCCACAGAGCATTTGCAGGTTAGCGATAGCAGTGACATTGTCATGGCCTGAGGTGTGCTGGGTTATGCCCATAGCGTAGTAGACTGCGGTTTTCTCCGCTGTGCCAATATAACGCGCCATTTGGGCAATATCCTCAGCGCTAACCCCACAAATCTTGGTGGCATTTTGCAACTGATATTCAGGCTTAAGCACTTCTTGCATCACTGCATCAAAGCCTTGGGTATGGGCGTTGATATAGTCTTTGTCATGCCAATCATGACGAATGATCTCAGCCATAATCGCATTGAGCAGCACCACATCAGAGCCGGGCTTTTGCGCTACGTATAAACAGGCATCATCAGCAATGGAGACACGTTTTGGGTCGGCAACGATCAAGCGGGCGCCATGGGAGCGAATCGCTTGTTTAATTCTTGAGGCAATTATCGGGTGCGCATTGCAGGTATCTGAGCCTAAGATAAAGATTAAGTCAGACTCTTTGATCCCCGGAATATCATTGGTCATTGCGCCGCTACCCAAACTTAGTTGCAGGGCTGACACAGTACTGGCATGACACAAACGGGCACAATGGTCGATATTATTGGTGCCTAATACGCTGCGAACAAACTTTTGAATGAGGTAGTTATCTTCATTGGTGGCTTTGGCTGAGGCTAAAGTGGCAATGGCATCAGCGCCTGCTTCAGCTTTAACCTTGGCAAAATTATCGGCGATGGTATCTAGCGCTTCATCCCAACTGCAGGGGATCAGCTCGCCCATTTTACGAATAAGCGGCGTGGTTAAGCGTTGCTCGCTTTGAATAAAGTCAAACCCAAAACGGCCCTTAACGCACAACATGCCATCGTTAACATCAGAGTGTTTACTGCCTTCAACATGGCAAATTTTGCCTGTGGTCGGTGACACGCTGACTTCGATACGACAACCCACACCACAGTATGTACAAATGGTCGAGGTGGTCGTTAACTGCTCTTCATCGCCTTGGCGTTTATCACGGGCATCAACCAGCGCGCCAGTTGGGCACACTTGCACGCAGTTACCACATTGCACACAATCACTGTCGGCCATGCTGGCACTAAAGCCAACCCGAGGAGCTTGGCGCTCATCGGTTAATTGATTCGGTAATGCTTGGAAGCTGTCTTTAGTGAACTTAATGGCATTGTGACCACTTTGCTGACCACAAATATCGACGCATTTGCCGCAGCTAATACAGCGGTTGGCATCAAACTGAATAAACGGGCTGGTTTTATCCACCGCAAATTGGCGCGCATTGGTGCTGTCTAATTGCTCCGCTTGCACATGATACTCAGTGGCATAATCACGTAATTTACAATCGGTATTGGCCTGACAAGCACACTCTAAACAGCGGGCGGCTTCTTGCATTGCTTCATCGGGCGCATAGCCTAACTCCACTTCATTGAAATTTAGCTGACGCTCAATGGCGCTAAGCTCAGCCATTTTGTAGCGAGGTTTTGCTGCAATGCTGGGGTATAACTCGGCTGATAATTCAGCGGTTTTAGGCGCTTTCGTTGCATTAAATGGTTTTGGGGTTAAGTCGCAATTGAGCCCCTCGTGTAGCAATTTATTAATGGCTACAGCGGCTTTACGGCCATCACCAATGGCCGCTACTGCTGTCGCTGGGCCGCGGCGAGAGTCACCAATTACAAACAGTTTATCAACCCCTGCAGACATAGTGTGCTCACAGCCGATAAAAGTATTCCAGCGAGTTAGCGCCAGTTCACCTGTGGTGAGGTGACTGGCTGGATCTTCCATAAAGCTCATATCTGGGGTTTGCGACACCGCAGCAATGACAGTATCAAAGGCTTCAATAAAGCTTTCGCCAGTGGCTTTTGGTGAGCGCCGCCCTGATGCATCAGGTTCGCCCAAGGCCATTTTCGCCAGTTCAATGGCGCTGACTTGGCCGTCTTCATTAGCGATATTGTTAAGCGGATTAGTTAAAAAGTGAAACTTAACCCCTTCAACTTCAGCTTCATGAATTTCATAAGGCTCAGCGGGCATATCAGCACGGGTACGGCGATAAATTAAGGTGACATCATGGCCTGCGCGCACGGCGGTGCGGGCGCAATCAATGGCAGTATTACCGCCGCCAATCACCGCGACTTTATGACCGATTTGATAGCTTTGCTCGGTGCAGTAATCTCGTAAGTAATCGACCCCTAAGTAACAGCCTGTTAGATCACTGCCCGGG
Source organism: Shewanella sp. 4_MG-2023 (assembly GCF_030548015.1). Classification (NCBI taxonomy): domain Bacteria; kingdom Pseudomonadati; phylum Pseudomonadota; class Gammaproteobacteria; order Alteromonadales; family Shewanellaceae; genus Shewanella; species Shewanella sp. 4_MG-2023. The sequence continues at coordinate 27,002 of NZ_JAUORL010000018.1, read as the reverse complement.
TAGTTCATCGCCACTGCTTTTTGGGCGCCAATGGCTAAACACACAGCATCGTAATCATCGGTAAGTTGTTTTAGATGAACATCTTCACCAAGGCGGGTATTAGTGACAATGTCTAGGCCATTTTGGCTAAGTAAATCAATTTCTTTATCAAGAATATCTTTAGGTAAGCGATACTCAGGAATGCCATAGCGCAGCCAGCCACCCGCTTTGGGCATAGACTCAAAAATGCGCACCTGATGGCCTTGGTTTGATAAAAAGTAACCGGCGCTTAAACCAGCAGGGCCACTACCAATAATGGCGACTTTTTTACCAGTAGCTGGCAGCTTTTCAATTTGATAGCTGTGCTCATCGGCAAGGTCTAAATCGGCGGCGTGGCGCTTTAATTGTCTAATAGCCACTGGCTCATCAACCAAGCCTCGGCGACATTCGGCTTCACAAAAGGCCGGGCAAACACGGCCAATAGACAGCGGCAAAGGTAAGGTTTGCTTAATGACTTTTACCGCTTCGGTGTGATTACCTTGGGCGATATGAAACAGGTAACTTTGAATATCCACCCCTGCAGGGCAGGCTTGCTGACAGGGCGCTTCACAGTCAGCAAAGTGATCAGACAAAATAGTGGTTAACGCTGCTTGGCGTAACTTGCTTAACTCAGCGGTTTGAGTGGTAATGTGCATGTCACTGGCAACAGGGGTTTCACAGGCTTTTACTTTGCGGCAGCTGCCATCGTGATTTTTGATATCAACCACACAAAGATTACAGGCTTGTTTGCCATCGCTGTGTTTGCCATGACTGCGCTGGGTATTGCCGTTTGCAGGATCGCATAAGCTAGGAATGTTTATCCCGCCATCGCGAGCGGCTTGAAGAATATTTTTATCAGCACTGACAGTTAACGCAATGCCATCTATTTTGAGAGTAATCATCACTAGGCCTTGTAGGGGTTATTACAGGCTAAATTTTCGCCCTTTATTAGCTCTACAAAATATACCTATTTTTAGATGAACAGAATCAAGCTGAGTAAGTGGAATAAGCTTTTGTAATCGCCATCACGCTTGGGTGTGGTTTTGTGACTTAATCTGTTTTGCTTTAGCTTTAAGTGGGATTAGGTCGCAAATTTGGGGTTAAATTGATCTTGGTGCTATTGGTAGTTGATCGCTGCCATATTCGAGTGCTGATAAAAGTTTAAAGCTAAGGGGAGTAACGTGCAGATTTGAAAGAGATTGTTGTAGATGTGCTGAATAAAAGGCCCGATTATGTCGCAGGTTAACGTTTTTTTAGCAATTAATTCTAAGCCGGTTACATTACCAGTCAGCGGCTTGATGAACCATTTTTAGCTATAGTAATGCCATGGTTTTGGGCTATTTGCTGACATTTTTAGCCAATAACACAGCTTGTGGTTCAGCTTGCTGATGGGCGGTTTTTTCCTGGTTATCAACAATTCCACTAATGTTTGTTAATAATCGCCTCTGAGCGCTAGGTTTAGTCGCAGTCATGGGGTAAAATGCGCGGTTAATTGTATTGTTTACCGCTAAATTAAGTAGAAAATTCATGTTTGAAGTAAATCCAGTTAAATTCAAAATCAAGGAACTCGCTGACCGCACCGAACTTCTTCGGGGGTATCTTTGACTACGCTGCCAAAAGTGAGCGTTTAGAAGAAGTCAGTAGAGAGCTCGAAAGTGCGGAAGTTTGGAATGATCCAGATAATGCCCAAGCCCTAGGTAAAGAGCGCAGCGCCCTAGAAGCCGTCGTGAAAACGATCGACGATATGGATAGCGGCCTTGAAGATATTGAAGGACTGGTTGAACTTGCCATCGAAGAAGATGATGAAGAAACCTTTAACGATGCCAGCACAGAATTAGATGATCTTGAGAAACGTTTGGAAGAACTTGAATTCCGCCGTATGTTCTCGGGCCCACATGATGCTGCAGACTGCTACTTAGACATTCAATCAGGTTCTGGTGGTACCGAGGCACAAGATTGGGCCAATATGGTACTGCGTATGTATTTACGTTGGGGTGAAGCCCACGATTACAAACCTGAACTAATGGAAGTCACCGACGGCGATGTCGCTGGTATTAAAGGCGCAACCATCAAGTTTAATGGTGAATATGCCTTTGGTTCGCTGCGTACAGAAACCGGTGTTCACCGTTTAGTGCGTAAGTCACCGTTTGATTCGTCAGGTAAGCGTCATACTTCTTTCTGTTCGGTATTCGTTTACCCAGAAATTGACGATTCAATTGAGATTGATATCAATCCATCTGATTTACGTATTGATACCTACCGCGCCTCAGGTGCAGGTGGTCAGCACGTCAACAAAACCGAATCAGCAATACGTATTACCCATTTACCCACTAATACTGTGGTGCAGTGTCAAAATGACCGTTCGCAACATAAGAACCGTGACGCTGCAATGAAACAATTAAAAGCGAAACTGTACGAGTTAGAAATGCTCAAACAGAACGCTGATAAGCAAGCCGCGGAAGATGCCAAATCAGATATTGGTTGGGGCAGCCAAATCCGTTCATACGTGCTTGATGATGCCCGTATTAAAGATTTACGTACCGGTGTTGAAAACCGAAATACCCAAAGCGTCTTAGATGGCGACTTGGACAAGTTTATTGAAGCTAGCCTTAAATCTGGCCTTTAACGAGAGAAGAAGATGACTGAACAAACCCAAGACGAAAACAAGTTAATTGCAGAACGTCGCGCGAAACTAGATCACATCCGCGAAAACTGCCCTGCAAATGGTCACCCAAATAACTTCGATCGCAAACACAAAGCTGCCGATATTCAAGCTGAATATGGTCACTTCACTAAAGAAGAGCTTGAAGGCATGGACGTTAACCGTTCAATTGCTGGGCGTATTATGGCTAAACGTGGCCCATTCTTGGTAATCCAAGATGTATCTGGTCGCATTCAAGCCTACGCGGGTAAAGATGTTCAAAAAGATCTTAAAGCCACATTCCAAGGTTTAGACATTGGTGACATCATCGGTGTGACCGGTAAGTTACACCTTTCTGGTAAAGGCGATTTATATGTGAACATGGAGCAGTACCAATTGCTCACTAAAGCATTGCGTCCACTGCCTGAAAAGTTCCACGGTTTATCAGACCAAGAAACGCGTTACCGTCAACGTTACGTTGACTTAATAGTTAACGAAGAGTCACGTAATGCATTTATTATGCGTTCTAAAGTGGTTTCAGCTATCCGTAACTTCATGATCAAAAAAGAGTTCATGGAAGTTGAAACCCCAATGATGCACAGCATTCCTGGTGGCGCTAGCGCGCGTCCTTTTGAAACGCACCACAATGCACTTGATATGGCGATGTACTTGCGTATCGCACCAGAGCTATACCTTAAGCGTCTAGTGGTTGGTGGTTTTGAGCGAGTATTTGAAGTTAACCGTAACTTCCGTAACGAAGGCTTATCGCCTCGTCATAACCCAGAATTCACTATGATGGAATTCTATATGGCGTACGCTGATTACAAAGATCTAATGGATCTTACTGAAGAAATGCTAAGTTCGATCGCTACTGAGCTTTGTGGTTCTACCAAGCTACCATACGGTGAGCATACTGTTGATTTTGGTGGCCCATATGCACGTTTAAGCATGTTAGACGCTATCAAAAAATACAACCCTGACAACGCAACCATTCAGTCTATGACTTACGAAGAAGTTAAAGACGTTGAGTTCATGCGTGACTTGGCTAAGAGCCTTGGCATGACAATCGAGAAGTTCTGGACTTGTGGTCAACTACTTGAAGAAATCTTTGGTGAAACCGCTGAGCCTCAGTTAATGCAACCTACGTTCATTACTGGTTACCCAGCTGACATTTCACCACTTGCACGTCGTAACGACGACAACCATTTCATCACCGACCGTTTCGAGTTCTTCATTGGCGGCCGTGAAGTGGCTAACGGTTTCTCTGAGCTTAACGATGCACAAGATCAAGACAATCGCTTTAAAGCACAAGTTGATGCTAAAGATGCCGGTGACGATGAAGCGATGTTCTACGATGCCGATTATATTCGCGCACTAGAGCACGGTTTACCACCAACTGCAGGTCAAGGTATTGGTATCGATCGTTTAGTGATGTTATTCACTAACACACACACTATTCGTGACGTGATCTTGTTCCCAGCGATGCGCCCACAAGGGTAATTGTTGGTTAAGCCGTTGGCTTAATAATCACTATTAAAAAACCAGTCTACTTGGAAAAGTGGCTGGTTTTTTTGTGGGTGACTTTGCTAGGTTTTATCAATAAAAGTCATTTTATTAGGTTAGTTAATAAGTAGATCAAAGTCGTGGCGCTTCGCCCACACCCGACGAAAGGGAAACAACAGCATTTCCCTTCTCGACATCCCTTGCCGCTCCGACGAAGTGTTGACCCTCATGCTATAGAGCGAATTTGCTATCGCCTCAGATTCGCCATCCCTGGCTCAACTGAGGCTATGTCGGCGTCCTGCCTCCATCACGCAAATTAGCTCAACGCATTCGGACACTTCCAACGGAGATTATTGTGCCTGCAGGTTCGTTTGGCTTAACTAGGTTAAAATTAGAAACAATATAGCTTTTGGTGCTTTTGGTGTTTTTGCTCTTATCTGAATGTTCAATTTGAATTGAGGTAAGCAAGAAAATTACGTGAGTCCAGACATGGATGTCTGGCTAGCTTTCGAGGGGAAGGGACGCCCCATCGAATGCGTTAGTGATTTTTGAAGATTACCGAAGCAGCCTACAAACGAAGTTAAAAGCTGGATGATTCTCCGTTGGAAATTTTGCTGTTTAAATTTCGCCGGAGCGGCGAGGGTGATGCAAGAGGGAGTTGCCGTCTACTCCCTTTTGCTCGGGTGTGGGTGGAAAACCCACGACGTTAATCCAAACGAAGTTTGGAAATACAGTGACTCAAATTAATCGAAATTAATAGAGCCATCCATGACGTTAATCCAAACGAAGTTTGGAAATACCGTGACTCAGATTAATCGAAATCAATAGAGCCATCCATGACATTAATCCAAACGAAGTTTGGAAAAAAAATGAACCAGATTAGTTTTCAGAATAACTAATTCGATAAACCGCATTCCCTGCATCATCAGAAACCAGCATTGAACCATCTGCCATGGTAAGCACCGCTACTGGTCTGCCCCAGCTGACTTCACCTTGCAGCCAGCCTGTGGCAAAGGGTTGGTAATCACTTACTTTATTGCCGTCCAAGGTCACTTGCATGATGCGATAGCCGACCTTGCTGCTGCGATTCCATGAACCATGTTGGGCGATAAAAATACGGCCTTTATATTCAGCAGGAAACTGCTCGCCTTGGTAAAACTCCATGCCTAATCCTGCCACATGGGCGCCGAGGTTTAACACGGGTGGGGTATTTAACTTGGCTAATTCGTTATTAGAAAATTCAGGATCGGCGATGTCAGCGTTATGCACATAAGGGAAACCAAAGTGTTGGCCAACTTGGGTGACATGATTAAGCTCGTCATCAGGTAAATCATCGCCCATCATGTCGCGGCCATTATCGGTAAACCATAACTCACCGGTTTCAGGGTGAAAGTCAAAACCGACACTGTTACGCACACCTTTGGCGACGATAGTGGTTTGTTTAGTCTCTACATCGAGCTTTAAAATCGATGCAAAAGGCAGTTCGCTTTCGCAGACATTACAGGGCGCACCCACTGGGATATATAATTTGCCATCTGGGCCAAATTTGATGAACTTCCAGCCGTGATGCGCTTTATTGGGCAACTTATCGTAAACCAGCTCAGGTTTTGGCACATTAGGTAAGTGTTTTTCGATATCACTATAGCGCCAGATTTTATCCACTTCAGCCACATACAAACTGCCATCATGAAAAGCGATGCCTGATGGCATAAATAAGTCCTTGGCTAATACAATTTGTTTGTCAGCTTTCATGTCATTATTGCTATCAATTAGCGCATAGAGGTTGCCCGCGCGGCGGCTACCGACAAACAAGGTGCCGTTATCGCCTAACGCCATTTGACGGGCGTTTTCGACATTATCGGCATACACCTCGATAGTAAAATTGGGTGGTAGCTTAATCTTTTCTATCGGCAGCGCATTTACGCTAAGGGATACCAGCATCGCTGATGATATGGCCGTAGTGTGTTTTAGCTGCTGCCCTAAGAATAGGGGAATGGATTTGATCACAAACATGTCCTTGTTAGTTTTTTATTGATTATGCCGTGGCGACTAATGCTGAGTGGTTATCATACTTGCTAATGCACTTGAGTTGAAACGACAGCTTAACCTCAGTTGGATGTGCTGCTTGTTGGGGCTATTTCCCCGTTTTGCGCGGCAATTTATCATTGTAATTGCCGCTATATTTTTTGCTGTAGCAAAGTCAGCGTTTAAGTTTAGCACCTATCAAAAAAAGCCCTTTTCAGGCACAATAGCGCCAAATTATTGCTATTGATATTAAGGGCTCACAATGACGCAACTGACAATTACTACGCCGGACGATTGGCACTTACATTTCCGTGATGGAGATATGCTAGCTGAAACCGTACCTGCCACTGCGCGTTTATTCCAACGTGCGATTGTGATGCCTAACCTAGTACCGCCTGTTACCGATGCAGCTATGGTGTCAGCTTACCGTGAGCGCATTTTAGCGGCGCGTCCTGCTGGTAGCAGTTTTGAGCCGTTAATGACTTTGTTTTTAACCAATAACACCAGCGCTCAAGACATTATTGATGCCAAAGCGGCGGGCGTTGTGGCAGCAAAATTATATCCAGCTGGCGCAACCACTAATTCTGATGCTGCAGTAAAAGCATTAGATGCATTATTTCCTATCTTTGAAGTGATGGCCGAACAAGGCATGTTATTGCTAGTTCATGGTGAAGTGACTGAATCGCACATTGATATTTTTGACCGCGAAAAAATCTTTATCGATCGCTATATGGCGCGCATTGTTGAAGCCATGCCAAATCTTAAAGTGGTGTTTGAGCATATTACCACTAAAGATGCGGCTGAGTTTGTCGCGAGCGCCCCAAACAATATTGCCGCAACCATTACCCCGCAGCATTTATTGTTAAACCGTAATGACTTATTAGTTGGCGGCGTACGCCCACATAACTTCTGCTTACCAGTACTTAAGCGCAATATTCATCAGCAAGCATTGCAAGCGGCTGTTGCAACGGGTTCAAGTAAGTTCTTTTTAGGTACAGATTCTGCGCCTCATGAAAAGCACCGTAAAGAATCAGCCTGTGGTTGTGCGGGTTGTTACAGCGCATGGTCTGCACTAGAGCTTTATGCCCAAGTATTTGATGACTTAGGTGCGTTAGATAAGTTAGAAGGTTTTGCCAGCTTACATGGTGCCGACTTTTATGGCTTGCCGCGCAATACTGGTACAGTGACATTAGTTAAAGAACAGTGGGTTGTTCCTGAGCAAATTATCTTGCCAAATCAGAATCCAATCGTGCCATTCTTTGCCGGCGAAACGGTTAACTGGAAAGTGAAAACTGCTTAACGGCTATTTAAAGGTTTATGACGATTTAAAGGTTTATGACTATCCAATAAAAAAACCAGCAGAAATGCTGGTTTTTTTATTGTTTGTCTAGCTGTTAGCGCTTTGGCTTACGACCGCCGCTTGGCTTACCTTTGCCGCCTTTACCTGCTCCCTTAGCTTGACCTTTAGTTTGGCCTTTACCGCCACCTTTTGCTTGGCCTTTATGCTTGGTGCTGCGGTTGTGCTGCATAAAGTGCTCTGGGCCTTCAATTTTTTCACGAGCTACGGTTTTAACTTTAGGCTGAGACTTTTTCTTTGGGGCTTTTTTGTCTTCTGATGATGAGTCTTTAATCATCTCAAACAATACATCTAGCTCTTGCTTATCTAAATCACGCCATTCACCGATTGGCAGACCTTTGAGGCTGACGTTCATGATTTGTTGGCGTTCAAGCTTGGTGACTTCAAAGCCAAAATGTTCACACATTCTACGAATTTGGCGGTTAAGACCTTGAACTAATACGATTTTAAAAGCGTACGGTGATACTTGTTCAACCTTACACTTTTTCGTGACTACCCCTAATATCGGTACCCCAGCGCCCATGCCTTTGATAAAGCTATCGGTAATGGGTTTATTCACCGTGACCACGTATTCTTTATCGTGGTTATTACCCGCGCGGAGGATTTTATTAACTAAGTCACCATTATTGGTTAAAAAGATTAAACCTTGGGAGTCTTTATCTAAACGACCAATAGGGAATATGCGGGTTGAGTGATTGACGAAATCGACGATGTTATCGCGTTCGGTGCCTTCGGTGGTACTGACAATGCCCACGGGTTTATTAAGGGCGATAAAGACTAAATCTTCAGCATCTCTTGGCTCAATATCTTGACCGTTTACTTTTACTTTATCACCAAAGCTAACTTGGTCGCCGACCTGTGCACGCTTACCGTTAATAAACACGTTGCCTTGCTCAATAAAACGGTCGGCATCACGTCTTGAACATATGCCACTTTCACTGATGTATTTATTAAGGCGCATTGATGAATCGGTCACTATGGTTTTCCTGTGAGTAGAGATTAATCTGAAGAAAGGTTAGGTTTAAGCCAGACAGTTTATCAATTTTTGGCAATTTTGCATAAGCATACTGATAAAAGAGCGCGTCGAAATGCAATTAATGGAATGAAAGATGAGAGGGAAGCATGCACTTACAGCTTAGGAATGTATTAGCCACCGATTTAGAACATTTATATCAGTTTCAAGCCGATCCACAGGCTAATGAGATGGCCGATTTTCCGGCGAGAGACCGTAATGCCTTTTTTGAACATTGGCAGAGCAATATTTTGAGTCATGCTGATATAACAGCCAAAGCGATAATTGTTGATAACGATATCGTTGGCAGTGTGGTTTTATGGCAAAGTGAGCAGCAATGGCTATTGGGATATTGGCTTGGGAGAGACTATTGGGGTCAGGGCATCGGTACTAATGCCTTAAGAGTCTTTTTAGCGGAGCAAACTCAAAGGCCAATATTTGCCGAAGTGACCCAAGATAATTTGGGTTCTATTAAAGTGCTTATCAGCAATGGCTTTATTCATGATGCTCAGCTTGATGATGGTCAAACTAATAAAAGCACTGACAATGAGCGAGCCTTATTGCTGTTTCGCCTTGGCTAATAATTAAGTATTAATCCAAGCATTGATTATCCAAGATCACATTGAGGGTTAACAGATAGGGCTAATATGGAGGTCTTTACAACAACCTTGGCGGTGAATAAACGCTGTTGTGAACCGCTAATAGCAGCCCTTAATCGCCGTGGCTAAATCAGTCAGGTGATTTACCTGACTCATTCAAATAGTATGGAGGTCATTATGATTTCTAACCCTTCTTTAGTCACCCGCACCGCCGTGGGCAAGCTTATCGGTTTAGCCTTTGGGGTATTGTGCTTTTGGATAGTGCCATGGCTTGCCCCAGAAACCAGTTTATTGTTTTTGTGGGGATTACTGCTGTGGTATATCACTTTTGGCGCCATTATTGGGCTTGCTGGGGTATTTGATTATCATCCGGTGTTAAAAATAGCCATGCCTTGGTGGCTAACCGCAACCATAATGGGCGGCTGGATGAATCTGGTGTTTACCTTTGTGGCCTATGATCAAATTCAAGCCTTAATGGTGGCTATATTTGGTCTTGGCGGTGCATTACAATCACCGTTTTGGTTTGTTGCTGATGGATTAATCGCGGGTTGGATTATTGGCTATTTTGCTACCAAGTTTGGTGGTTATGGTCCAAGTACGGCGGGAAGGTAATGAAAGGCTTTTATCGAGCTTAATGGGTTGGTTTGGCTGCCTAACTGAAATTCTTAACTCATGAATTCAGTTTAAGCAGCTAACCTGTATCACTGCTATTAAACAGATTGATCGTATGCTAAAAGCAACCATTGCTTTACTTCATCATTCACATCCGCAATATCTTTTAATTGTATGCGATGGCTACACATTGCACCAAAAGGCCCAGAATCTTCAAGGCAACCTTGAGGTTGTGTGTCTTTGATTTTTAACCCTAGGTCGATACGGGTTTTGGTCGCAGGTTTAATCAGGGCAAATTGTTTTTTCCTAATGATACTCACTGTCGCTTTTTTAGGGGTTATCACTACGTCTTGGCCAAAGCCGCTCACAATAGCAATAAGCACATCATAGATTGGCGTCAGGGCTTCTTTGCCTTGATATTGTTGAGTGACTAACTCATCAGCTGATTCGTCTTTTTGTTTTGATAAGGTGACGATGGTATTGGCAAACCCATGGCTAACATCATGTTCAGCTTTCAAATATTTTACTGCCATTCCATGCTTTTCAATGTTCTGCTTTGCAAGTATATCGAGCCACTCTGGTAATGACTTGCCTGTTTTTTCTGGCATATTAGCAATCATGGTTTGCAGTGCTTTATCCATTTCGGTCTCCAATCGATGGCAAGCATCGTTTATGTTTGTACTTATTAAAGGTAGTCATTTGAAACCAATAATGCACTGGTTTTATTTCAATCTTCATAAGCAAGTGTATGGGAGTTATCTACAAATATTGAAAATGAATATTTAGGTAATATCCACGGTTTAAAATAAAGTTAGGCGGTTAGACACATTATCATCATGCCAGATGAGCTTGTAAGGAATAAACTGAAGTCGATATCACTCTTGCTTGCGGATTTACTATGAACCACTTCGCCATATTCGGTCTGGGCGGTGCATTGCAATCGCCATTTTGGTTTGTTGCCGATGGATTAATCGCGGGTTGGATTATTGGCTATTTTGCTACCAAGTTTGGTGGTTATGGTCCAAGCACGGCAGGACATTAACATTGTCATGACCTAAGTGTTATTTGGGCGTAGGTATTGATACGACTGTGCTTTCGTCGAGCTGTGCTGTGACTTGCTATGCTACACTTCAACCTGAGGTTGTAATGATAAAGGTCGATAACCAATGAAACTTTCAAAAATAGCATTTCTTATCGCAACGGCTGGATTATTAACGGCCTGTGGCGGAAGCGATAATGATGACTCTACTCCTGTCATTGAAACTGGCACCTTTAATTTAGGGGTATCAGATAACCCTGCTGATGCAGAAAAAGTCACCATCGCATTTAAGCAGGTGGTGTTAAAAAAAACTGATGCTGGCAGTATTTCATTTGACGTGTCAGAAGACGGCGAATTAAAGCAAGTCGATTTACTCGAATTTCAAGGCTCAGACGTTGAAACCTTAGTCAGCGGCCAAGAGGTTACTGTCGGTGAGTACCAAATGTGTATTTACATGGAAAACAGTGAAGTGGCCAATGAAGAAAGCTCCTATGTACAAACGATGGACGAAACCATTGCAGGGTTAACCACTAACAGCAATGGCAGTTGTGGCGGGGTTGGCGCTGAAGATGACAATACTGGTCGCTTGTTCTTTAATAAAGCATTCACCATAGCAGCGGGTAACAATAGTTTTGTGGCTGAGTTTAATTTACAAAAAGGCTTACAAGGGCCAAAAGGTAATAAAGACTACTGGACCTTAAAGCCAACATCAGTGCAATTGGTAAATAGTGCAGAAGTTGGCGCCATTAATGGTAGTGTCTCTACTGAGGTGATTGAGCAATGTGAAATGGCAGCTGGGGGCTCAGAGTTTAGCTCGGCAGTGTATTTATACCCTGAAGCCACAGCCCTTGAAAATATGGATGATTTTCGTGATAGCGAAAGTCAGTTCATCATGGTGGCGCCTATTGCAGCAGCCAGAGTTAATCCTGTTTTGGATGCAAACGATGATGTTGTAAGTTATGACTACGAGTTTGGTTTTGTGGTCGCCAATAACTACAGCTTAGGTTATACCTGCGTTGCGCAAAATGATGACCCTGAATTGCCAAATACCCCAGAAGATGATCCGGCTTTTTTCCTCCATGCCGATGAGCAAGAGGTTATTGTGATTAATGGTGAAACCACAGAGCGTAGCTTTTAATTTTAACGGCTATTTTTAACAGCTATTTTAACAGCTAACGTTAAGTTATTAATTCGTTCAAATGCGAATAAACTGAAAGTTGCCGAGTATTCTCTAGGGTCTGTTGATCTTTGCTGGTGGCATTTTGTTCGAGATAAAAACGAATTAAGCGCGGCGAGTGGAGTGCAGCCTAGCAATCTAAGCGCTCTTTGTTTGCAAAAAATTCACTCAACAAAGCGTAATTCGTTTTTAGCCGAATTCTTCGGACAGCGTTTGTTGGCCATTTTTACTTCGTTATCGGCTTATTATGTAGAATAACTACACTGCAAAGCCTCTGCCTTGTATAAATGGCCAACAATTCGCTGCAAAAACAACCGTGAAAGATCAACAGACCCTAGGCACACAGTAACCAATACTGTGTAGCTTAATCAGAAAGTCGGCATTTTTATTGGATTACTTCTACTGCCCTCAATGCTCAATGCTTAATGAGCATGCCCATTACCTGCAAGCGCTTTGCCTTCGGTGTCATAAAACCCAGATGCGCCGTGCTCAACAAACCCCAAAGTTACCATGTTCGTTAAAAACTCATCGCTATGATCGTCGCCAATATCGGCGTAATCGGTCATTTTGTAATGATTAAGCTGTTTGAAAAAAGCAGCGACTTTATCTGCATCATGGCTGAGTTCAGTGAGTTGCCATTGCTCATGTGTTTGATGTTGTCCTTGGCCTTTTGTCCAACTAAAGCGGCTGATAAGTTGTAGTTCAGGTAACCAAACTAGCTCAATTTTACTGTTTGCAGAGGTTTGAGTGAGCACTTGCTGACGCTCACAGCCTTTGCCTGTTTCGGTGCTAAGTGTTAACTGTGAAATAAGCTTGTCAGAGATAAATTGATAACGATATGACCAGTCGTGTTCAGACTTGCCGTGAACCACTTCGCCTGGTTGGTATTCAATACCGCGTTGATAGCCATCAAAAAAACGGGTGGGTTTGATTTGCTTATTATTGAGCAAAAACCATGATTCAGTGATATCAGTTTGCGGGTATTGATGCGCCACGGTATTGCCTTGGCGCCATAAATTAAGGCTGCTTTTATTCTGGTGTTGGCTGACTGGACTATCAGTGGAGGTGAGTTGATAACTTGCCTGTAAGCTTGACGAGGATAAGTCGCATTGGGCGTAACTTGCAGCGGATAAAGTGATAAGCAGACTTGAAAACATGATTGATAAAGGCAGAGGTAACTTCACGGGAACTCCTATGACATTGCTGATAGTGATGCATGTCGATATAAAAAGGTTAAGGCTAAAATAATCAATTAAACCAAGGCTGCAATTAGGTTGCAGCCTTGGCTTTTAGACTCGTTCGCTTACAAGCGAACGGTTTAGTTCGCTATTGCTGCGTTCGCTTTGTTGGTTAAGTCGGCGGCAAAGTCCATGATGTGATAAATCACACTCTGTTCATTGGTGCCGTTAACTAACATTGCCCCTGGGCCGTAAGCATAAATACCGACATCTTCACCCGCATGGGTTTCAGAGCTAGTCGGCACTAAAGACTCCTGGTGAAAACCTGTTGAAGCAGTGTCGATATCGGTTAGGTCAAAACGACCTGCAGTAATATCTTCACCGTATCCAGCATCGGCATCGGTTTCAGTGCCGAGGTTTTTATAGCCGCGACCATTGGTGTAACCCAGTGTGGTGTATGGCATGCCATCTGCCGCAGTTGATGGTTCTTCGCTACCAATGCCAACCACTTTACCTAAGATTGGATTACCGCGTTTAGGGTAACCAGCAATGGTAAATACGTGGCCATGATCGGCGGTGACAATGATTAACGTATCTGACATATCGGTCATTTCAACGGCTTTGGCAATCGCATCAGAAAATGCAATTGTGTCCGTTAGGGCGTTGTATGCACTGCCTGCGTGATGGCCGTGGTCGATACGACCAGACTCAACGGTTAAGAAGAAACCTTCATCATTGTTATCAAGGATATCAATGGCTTTAGCGGTCATTTCTGCAACCGATGGCTCGCCCGCAACATCATTAGTGCGGTCAGCTTCATACTGCATATGAGACTCGTTAAATAAGCCCATTACGCGAGTCGTGCTAGCTGCATCAATGGCATCAAAACCTGCTTGATCCATCACATAAACACCGTCTGCATAAGTGGCTTGCCATTCTGCAGTTAAGTCACGACCATCGGTGCGGTCACCTTCAATTGAACTGACGGCATCTGCTGAGTTATAAGCAGCATCTTTAGGTAAAAAGTGACGACGACCGCCGCCCATTACCACGTCGATACCATCAACATCAATACCGCTAATACGCGCTTCTAGGTTGGCTTCGAAGTTGACTAATTGGTCAGCAATATCTTTACAACCACCGGATACCGCATCTTCTGGCATGTCGGAAATATCTTCCCAGTTACGATCAGCTGACTTTGCGTAGGTCGCCGCTGGCGTTGCATGAGTAATTCGCGCCGTTGAGATAACCCCTGTAGATTTACCCGCGATCTCAGCCAGTTCTAATGCGGTAATTAACTCTGTGCCCGCAACAGTGCTACAGTCGCCGCGCTCAACATGTTCATCAACACCTAAGACACCAGCGTCAGATTTAACGCCGCTCATCATTGCAGTCATAGTGCCTGCTGAGTCAGGGGTTTGTGCATCAACGTTGTAGGTTTTAGCTAAGCCTGCAAATGGGAAGGTATCGAATGAAAGGTTATGCTCTTCACCGTTTTTACCTTGCATTTGGCCTTCTAAAATACGCGCTGCTGTCACCGTTGAAATGCCCATGCCGTCACCGACAAATAAAATCACGTTTTTAGCACTGCCACGTAATTCGTTTAAGGCGCTAGCATTAGTTGCCGCAACAGATGGTACTGATGTTTTAGCGCTGCTCGTTGTAGCCATACTTGGCGTTGTGGCAGCAAGCCAATTTTGGCGTGCTGCGGTGATTTCTTGCTGACCTGCTACAAACCAATCGTTGTTAACGCTGGTTAATATGTCGCTGGTGCTAACGGTTGAATTACCAGGAGCACAGACGTATTCAGTGGCTGTGACTTCAGTGCTTTGCAATTCACCATCGCTGTCGGTATCAATACCTGAGTCAATTTGCACGCCGCTGTTAGGACAGTTTGCATCGCCAATGGCTAAAGCTGTTTGCACGATAAGGCTCGTTGAACCATTTGAACCGTTCGAACCATCGGCACCGTTTGAACCATCATCACCGTCTGAACAAGCAGATAGACCCATTACAGCAAGGGCGACTAGGGATAGATTTAAGTTTTTCATGTTCATTCCTGCTTATTGCTGAATTAAGTCGAGAGATTGCTCAATAAGGTGAAATACCACGCTTTGCTCAACAACGCCTTGTACCAGTTGTGCGCCTGGACCTTGTGCATGCAAAGTGATGTCTTCACCTGAGTGGGTTTCTGAGCTCATTGGAATTAAGGCTTCCTGGTGGAAACCAGAAGTCGTTGTATCAATATTGGTTAAGTCTTGACGACCCGCGTTAACGTCTTCGCCGTAACCTGCGTCAGCATCGGTTTCATCACCTAAATCGTGGAAGCCATTACCGTTGGTGTAACCTAAAGTGGTGTAAGGTAGGCCATCAGATGCTGTTGAAGGTTCAGTGCTACCGATACCAACAACTTTACCTAAGATAGGGTTGCCGCGTTTTGGGTAACCGGCAATGGTGAACACGTGACCGTGGTCAGCGGTAACCAGAATCAGTGTTTCGCTTGGGTCAGTTTTTGCGACCGCTTCTTTAACGGCATCAGACAATGCAATGGCATCGGTTAATGCGTTATAAGCGCTACCTGCGTGATGACCGTGGTCAATACGGCCTGATTCAACCATTAAGAAGAAACCGTTATCGTTATTATCTAGAATATCGATAGCTTTGCTGGTCATTTGTGCAATTGATGGCTCACCTGCTACATCATTGTCACGGTCAGCTTCATACTGCATATGAGATTCGTTAAATAACCCCATCAGCTGCTTGGTGTTTTCGGTATCAATGGCATCAAATCCTGCTTGATCCATTACATAAACACCTTCGCTGTATTTTGCTTGCCACTCAGCGGTTAAATCTCGTGAATCAGTGCGATCGCCTTCAATCTCACTCACGGCATCTGCGCTGTTAAAGCTAGCATCCTTTGGTAAAAAGTGACGACGACCGCCGCCCATAACCACGTCGATACCATCAATATCAACACCTTTAAAACGGGCTTCGACATTAGCTTCAAAATTCACTAGTTGATCGGCAATATCTTTACAGCCGCCAGTTACCGCATCTTCTGGCATGTCTGAGATATCTTCCCAGTTGCGGTCGGCAGATTTTGCATAGGTTGCAGCGGGTGTCGCGTGGGTAATGCGCGCAGTTGAGACAATACCCGTTGCTAAACCTTTAATTTCAGCAAGCTCAAGCGCTGTGACTACTTCGTTACCAGCAACGGTTGAACAGTCGCCGCGCACGATGTCTTCATCAACACCTAATACACCAGCATCACTTTTAAGACCCGACATCATTGCTGTCATGGTGCCTGCAGAATCTGGGGTTTGCGCATCAACGTTGTAGGTTTTGACTAAAGCAGTGTGGGGGAATGTTTCAAAGCTTAAGTAGCCTTCTTCACCAGGGTTTCCTGCCAATTGCCCTTGAAGAATGCGTGATGCCGTTAGGGTAGAAACGCCCATGCCATCACCGACAAAAATGATCACGTTTTTAGCTTTGAATTGATTATTGGTATTCAGTTTTGCATCGATTGCGCTTTGTGCATCAGTAAACCAAGCATTTTCAGTTTGGTATGTCGGTAGCACTTCAGCATTTAGGGCACTTGAAATGACTAAAGCAAGCACACCATATGATGCTTTCCAGGTCTTATTCATTATGTTGTCTATCCTATTGACGAGTTGGGTGGGGTAGGCTGCAATTCGTGGCTCAACCCTTGGAAACTTGAAAAGCATAGAGCGGTTATATGAACAAGGTCTTACGCAAAGTTGATGCTTTTGTGATCGAAATGTTTCGCTTTTGTGTCTTGACAGTTGTATGCACTAATTAATAGCCTACAAATGACATCATCAAGCTGATGGTAATGACAAAACTCTTCCTATTGAGAAAATAACCAGCATGGTAAACTTTGGGGTATCTGTTTTTAGGAGTGTTTATGTCTTTTTCTTCGTTATCGCTGCAAGCTGAGTTAGTTGAGCATTTAGCCCGTTTAGGTTACGAGCAACCTACACCGATCCAGCAACAAGCAATTCCAGTGGTGCTTGCCGGAAAAGACGTATTAGCTGGGGCGCAAACGGGTACGGGTAAAACCGCAGCCTTTGCATTGCCGATAATACAAAAACTCGTTAATACATCGCCTTGTGAGCATCAAGAACGCACTCGCGCGTTAATATTGGTGCCAACACGTGAGTTGGCCCAACAAGTAAACCAAAGCATTCAAACCTATGCCGAGCACACTCAAATTAGCTCGCTAATGGTGTATGGCGGCGTGAGTATTAAAGCGCAGGCTGATGCCATTAAAGCGGGGGCAGATATTATTGTTGCTACGCCGGGCAGGTTATTAGATCACTTACGTAATCGAGTGATGACATTATCAAACATCAGCCAGTTGGTATTTGATGAAGCCGACCGCATGTTAGACATGGGCTTTAGAGATGAAATTATCGAGGTATTAAAGCGCCTGCCAAAAGAGCGCCAAACCTTATTGTTTTCAGCAACGTTAGATGAGCGAATTTTTAAGTTCAGTAAGCGACTGCTGCAATCGCCTCAAGTGATTGAAACCAGCGAGCGCAATACGACAGCGGCCAAAATTGTTGAGCGGGTGTATAACCTTGATGCGAATAAAAAAATGCCCGCATTGTGTCACTTGATTAACAAAGAAAGTTGGCAACAAGCGTTAATCTTTAGCCGCACCAAGCAAGGGGCGGATAAAGCAGCTGCGCAAATGAAACAAGCGGGGGTTAATGCTGTGGCATTTCATGCAGATCTTTCGCAAACAATGCGTGAGAGCGTGTTAGCGCAGTTTAAATCGGGTGACATTAAAGCGCTGGTGGCCACCGATGTTGCTGCCAGAGGGCTAGATATTAATGAGCTAAACTATGTGGTGAACATTGAGCTGCCGTTTCAAAACGAAGACTACATTCACCGCATTGGTCGTACAGGCCGCGCTGGCAAAGCAGGCCAAGCCATTACTTTGTTAAGTGTTGATGATGAGCCGCAATTAATAAAACTGGAAGCCTTTTTAGATAGACGTTTACCACAGCAATGGCTGCAAGGGTTTGAGCCCGATTTAACCCAAGTTGCCCCCGTGACCCGTAAAACGAAAAAGGGATCCCTTAAGCAACAAGCCCGCCAAAAAGCCTTAGCGCAGTCTAAAAAAGGCCGTTAAGCTGACTTACAGCAGTTGCTAATATCACTAACTGAATAGGAAAGGCTATGTTTAAAGGTATTCATCATGTGGCGATCATTTGTGAAGATTATCCGCGCTCAAAACACTTCTACACTGAAGTTTTAGGCTTTAAGGTGTTGGCAGAAAACTACCGTGAAGATCGCCAATCTTACAAGCTTGATTTACAGCTGGCAGATGGCAGTCAGATTGAGCTGTTTTCTATTCCAAACTCGCCTATACGCCCCAGTTATCCTGAGGCTCAAGGACTGCGTCATTTAGCCTTTAAGGTCACCGATATTGATGCGGTCGTGGCGCATTTGACCTCACACAATGTCGATGTCGAGCCTATTCGAATCGATGAATACACTGGCAAGAAGTTCACTTTCTTTAGCGATCCTGATGATTTACCGCTAGAGATTTATCAAGGCTAGTTGCCAACCTAAGTATTTTATTAACTGTAATATTAGTGATAGCTGAAGCTTTTAATTCTAATTTAAGCATGGTTCAGTAGGCTCTGCTGTCCTCAAAAGTGCGCCTCATTTGGAGAAAACCATTCATTATGCAAGCAACAGGTATGCTCTCAGTACTAAAAAAAATTGACCAAAGCAAAACCTTCCAGGGATTTGTTATTTTTGTGATTATTGTGTCGGCATTATCTATTGGTGCTCACACCTATCATTTGCCTACTTGGCTTGAAAACAGCTTATATGTGTTGGATATTGCCATTACAGTGTTCTTTTTGTTTGAGCTCATTATTCGCTACATGGCCAGTGATGGTATTAAGTCCTTCTTCTCCAAGGGCTGGAATATCTTCGACACCATTATTGTGATTGGCAGTTTAGTACCATTGGGTGGCTCCACCATATTACTGGCGCGACTATTACGTATTTTCAGGGTGTTACGACTGGTGTCTATGGTGCCAGAGCTGAGAATGTTGATTAATGCGCTGCTTAAAGCCATTCCACGCATGGGTTATATTGCATTATTAATGTTTGTAATCTTCTATATTTATGGCGCGATTGGTAGCATGTTTTTTGCCCATGTGAATGACTTTTTATGGGGCGATGTGTCTATTGCGATGCTGACATTGTTCCGTATTTCTACGTTCGAGTCATGGACCTCGATCATGTACGAAACCATGGCAGTGTATCCACTAAGTTGGCTGTATTACTTGACGTTTATTTTCTTAACGACTTTTGTGTTTTTAAACATGATGGTGGGCGCAGTGCTAGATGTGATGGGTGAAGAAACTAAAATAATGCGTGAAGAGCAAGAGGTCAACGATGATAAAAACGTTGAGTCAAAAACAGCGGCAACCACGGAAGATATTCAGCAGCTGCACGATAAGATAGATAAGTTAACCGCGCTGCTGCAAGCTAAAACGAATACTTAAAACTGCAACCAAGGCTTAAGCAGTAATCTAAGCCAAGCTTATGGATAGCCCCTTAAAACAGGCAAGCATTTATGCTTGCCTGTTTTGTTAGCAGCGATAACTGACATTAACCCCCTATTTGCATTAGAATAGCCCCCTGATTATTTTTTAAGTAGAGCAACGGCATGCACGTACATATTCTTGGAATTTGTGGCACTTTTATGGGCGGTTTAGCGTTATTAGCCCGCGGTATGGGACACAAAGTCACCGGTAGTGATGCCAATGTGTATCCACCTATGAGCACCCAGCTAGAACAGCAAGGTATTGAGCTTATTCAAGGCTTCGACCCTGTGCAGCTGGGTAAAGAAGGTGAAAATCAGCCAGATTTAGTGGTCATTGGTAATGCTATGAGCCGCGGAAACCCTTGTGTTGAAGCAGTATTAAACCGTGGCATTAAATACACCTCAGGGCCGCAGTTTTTATCAGAATATATCTTGCCAGAACGCTGGGTACTGGCGGTATCAGGCACCCATGGTAAAACCTCAACCTCCAGTATGTTGGCGTGGGTATTAGAATATTGCGGCTATGAGCCGGGCTTTTTAATTGGTGGCGTACCGCAAAACTTTGGCGTGTCAGCCCGTTTAGGTAACTCGCCTTTTTTTGTGGTTGAGGCCGATGAATATGACAGTGCCTTTTTCGATAAACGCTCTAAGTTTGTGCATTACCGCCCGCGTACTTTAGTGGTTAATAATCTTGAGTTTGATCATGCCGACATATTTGCCGATCTGGCTGCTATTCAGCGCCAATTTAATCATGTTATCCGCACGGTTCCCAGTGAAGGTAAAGTCATTTGGCCTGCTGAAGTAGAGGCGGTAAAACAAGTGATTGAATTAGGTTGTTGGAGCGAGCAAGAGCATTTTTATGCCACTGAGCATAGCGCCACAGGCTGGTATGGTAAAACCATTGCTGCAGACGGTCATGAGTTTGAAGTGAAGTTTAATGGCGAGTCCCAAGGCATATTAAACTGGGGCTTAATCGGTCAGCACAATATTGAAAATGCCATAATGGCCATCGCAGCAGCAAGGCATGTTGGCGTAGCGCCAAGTCATGCTATTGAAGCCTTGAGCCAATTTGCGCCGCCAAAACGTCGTTTAGAGCTATTAGATACCGTTAATGGCATTGCGGTTTATGATGACTTTGCGCATCATCCAACGGCCATTGAAACGACTTTACAAGGCCTGCGCGCCAAAGTGGGCGAGGGCGATTTAGCTACAGGTAAATTAATCGTGGTGCTCGAGCCGCGCTCAAACACCATGAAAAGCGGCGTACATAAAGACACTTTAGCAGCATCTATGGCCTTAGCGGATTGCGCCTTTTTGTATCAAGCGGACAATGTCGGCTGGGATTTAAAAGCCAATATGGCTAGCGCCAGTATTCCTGTTGCCGTGTTTACGGATATCGACGCCATTATTGCTCAAGTTAAAGCTCAAGCACAAAGTGGTGATACCGTGGTGATTATGAGTAATGGCGGCTTTCATGGTATCCATCAACAATTGATAAATGCCCTAAAATAACCTTTTAGATAAGGTTAGATTAGGTTAATAGTCATCAATAAGTCGGTTTTGGCCGTATAAGCGGTAAAGCTTGATTAAAAGAGAACATATGAGTAATTCGAACCACCCGTACGCAAAAAAAGAAAAGGCCATTAGTCTCGCGTGGACTGGCGCTTCTGGTGCGCCCTATGGTTTAAAGTTACTGCAGTGCTTACTGACCGCCGATTACCAAGTGTTTTTGATGATCTCAAGTGCTGCCAGAGTGGTGCTTGCCACTGAAGAAGGTTTGCAACTGAGCGCAAACTCAGAAAAAGCCTGTCAGCAGTTATTAGCCCATTTTAAGATGGATAAAAATGCTGCTGGTGAGCTGGTGGTTTTGGGCAAAGATGAATGGTTTTCGCCACCGGCATCTGGCAGTGCGGCGCCAAAGCAAATGGTGGTTTGCCCCTGCTCAACAGGCACTTTAGCGGCGATTGCCACCGGAATGAGTAATAATTTGTTAGAAAGAGCGGCAGATGTAGTAATAAAAGAGCGCGGTCAATTAATCCTTGTTCCTCGGGAAACTCCTTTTAGTGCCATACACTTAGAGCATATGTTAAGCCTGACTCGCAACGGCGCGACCATCATGCCAGCGGCACCAGGCTTTTATCATTATCCCAAATCGATAGAAGATCTGGTAAACTTCATGGTTTCCCGAATTCTAGATCATTTGGGCATAGAGCACGGGCTGACAAATCGTTGGGGATATGCCAACGACAAGTCCGAAAAAATCGACAATTGAGAGTAATATGAAACACACAACAGAAGTGATGATTTCTGCAGAAGAAATCAGCGAAAAACTGGATATATTAGCTGAAAGGATTAATACCCATTACGCAGACAGCGAACGTTTGCTAATGGTCGGCTTATTGAAAGGGTCTGTGGTTTTTATGGCTGACTTATGTCGCCGTATCAAAGGCCATGTTGAAATCGACTTCATGTCAGTTTCAAGTTATGGCAATGCAATGACAAGCACACGTGACGTGAAGATCCTTAAAGATGTATCATCTGAGATTGCCGGACGTGACGTATTGATTGTTGAAGATTTAATTGATTCAGGTAATACCTTAAATAAAGTACGTGAGATGTTATTACTGCGCGAGCCTAAAAGCTTAGCATTATGTACATTACTCGATAAGCCTGAGCGTCGTGAAGTTAATGTACCAGTCGACTTTATTGGTTTTACCATTCCTGATGAGTTCATCGTCGGCTATGGTATTGACTACGCAGAGCAATATCGTAACTTACCTTACATTGCTAAAGTTGTACCATTAGATTAATCCAATCTGTGGTCGACCAACTCCCGCTATAGGCGGGAGTTTTGTTTTGGGCGTCAGAAAATTTTGCGTGTTAATCATTTACATTAGGTCATTAAGATCATGTAATTAAGACAGTGTAATTAACAGCACGTCATTCGCAATTCATGAACCAGAGGTATCACAATGAGCAACCCCACCAAAGCGTTGGTGATCGAAAACCTGCAAAAAACCTATAAGAGCGGTGTTCAAGCGGTTAAAGGCCTTAGCTTAACCGTAGAGCAGGGCGATTTTTTTGCGCTGTTAGGCCCCAATGGTGCGGGTAAATCGACGACTATTGGCGTGATTAGCTCATTAGTGCAAAAGACATCAGGCAGCGTTAAAGTGTTCGATTATGATATCGACAACAACTTAGAGCGCGCCAAAATGTGCATTGGTTTAGTGCCGCAAGAATTTAACTTCAATCAGTTTGAAACCGTGCTGCAAATTGTAGTTAACCAAGCCGGTTACTATGGCGTGACCCGCGCAGTGGCATTGCAGCGTGCACAAAAGTATTTAAGCCAGTTAGATTTATGGGAAAAGCGTGATAGCCAAGCACGAGCGTTATCAGGCGGCATGAAGCGCCGTTTAATGATTGCTCGTGCGTTAATGCATGAGCCACAATTGTTGATCCTTGATGAACCAACAGCAGGGGTAGATATTGAGCTTCGCCGCTCGATGTGGGAGTTCTTAAAGCAAATTAACGCCCAAGGCGTGACCATTATTTTGACCACCCATTACCTTGAAGAAGCTGAAATGCTGTGCCGCAATATCGGCATTATCGATAAAGGCTTATTGGTTGAATGCACCAGCATGAAAAGCCTACTCAGTAAACTGGATGTGGAAACTTTCATTTTAGATTTACGCCGCGATATTGAAGCTGCGCCAAGCCTAAATAATATGAGTTGCCGTTTGGTCGATGGTCATACGCTGGAAGTAGATTTGGCAAAAGCCAACAATCTCAATGATTTGTTCGGCCAATTAAGCCAGTTAAATATTGAAGTGCTATCAATGCGTAACAAGGCGAATCGCCTTGAAGAGCTATTTGTCGAGTTAGTTAAAAAAACTAAGGACTCAAAATAATGAACAAGCTTTATTGGATTGCCTTTAAAAGTATTTTAATTAAAGAAACCAATCGTTTTACCCGTATTTGGGTACAAACCTTAGTGCCGCCAGCCATTACCATGACCTTGTACTTTTTGATTTTTGGTAACTTAATTGGCAACCGTATTGGTGAAATGGGCGGCGTATCGTACATGGAGTTTATCGCACCAGGTTTAATCATGATGTCGGTTATCACCAACTCCTATTCTAATGTGGCCTCGTCCTTTTTTAGTGCCAAAATGCACGGCAGTATTGAAGAGTTAATGGTGGCACCTGTGCCGCATTATGTGATGATTGCCGGTTTTGTTGGCGGCGGCGTCGCCCGTGGCTTAAGTGTCGGCTTGATTGTGACCTTGGTGGCAATGTTCTTTGTTGATTTAAGCCTGCATCATGTTGGCTTAGTGATTATGACGGTGTTTTTAACCTCGGTGTTATTTGCGTTAGGCGGGTTAATTAACGCGGTATTTGCCAAAAGCTTTGATGACATTAGCATTATCCCCACTTTCATTTTAACGCCACTGACTTATCTTGGTGGGGTGTTTTACTCGCTGTCATTACTACCTGATTTTTGGCAAGGCGTGTCAGCGCTAAACCCTGTGGTATATATGATAAACGTGTTCCGCTACGGCTTTTTAGGCTTTGCTGATATCAGTGTGCCGTTATCAATTGCCATTATGGTAGGCTTTTGTGCCTCGCTATGGTTTGTAGCATACTACCTTATTTCACGTGGCATCGGCCTACGTAGCTAGGTTTAGTTAGCTGTTAAGCTAGCTTGGTTACATGTAGCTGAGCAAGATTGTTGAAAGGACTCTAATGAGTCCTTTTTTGTTATTTGGCTGTCGCTTTAACTAAATCGCGACATAACTATGCTGCAATGGTAATTACTGAGAAAAACTTAATTCTTAGCTGTTAATGGAGGAATATCAGCTGATCATTTGCCATTTTAATCCTTTTCGCTTCCATTTTTAAACTTCTCTCATTCACTTAAGGCTTTACGATTGAGTCATTATTGTTTGGCATTAGCAGACTATTGTCGGGGTTAGTATTGGTTGAAGTGTAATAGTTAAATTCAGCTTTGAGCTATTTATTGTTGAAGCGCTACACATCAGTATTAATAATTCGTCATATGAATATTTTTAAAAATACTAATAAAGGGGCTTAGCCTTTTTATATTATTCTTGGATATTACTTTTAATTTGAGTTGATATTAAATCTACTTATAGCTTCATTTAATCTAGTAACGTTATTTATTTAGCCGCTATTTGGGCAACCCCCTCGAATACTCTTCCTCTGTCAACCTGTCAAGTTGGCATGTTGATTTGTTGTTTTATTGATCTAGATCAAAAAAGTGTGTTTTTTATACACAAACTCAAAACTATAGACTACCGTTAATTATACAGGCTAGTTTAAATCTAAAGGCATAGTTATGTTGAGTTTTAACATAGGTGTGAATAAAAACTAGGGTTTGATTGGCCTTCCGAAATGATTCAAAAAATTTATTAAATGAACAAGAGAGCTGCCCAGTTCTCTTGGGGATTCCGTGCTTTTAAATTCAATTAATTATTTTATAAATAGGCCTTTTTATGTCAAATGATAACCTGTCTAATAATCCTGAAAATGATGCTCTTAATGATGCTGTTGAACAAGTAAACACAGAAGACTCGACGGTTTCATCATCTAAGGCTGAGAATAATCAATCAACAGTCACCAATACTGTTGCGACTGCGACATCATCGGTAGACATACAAACGGCAGAAGAAAGCTTGGCTCCTTCAGGCGGCTCAGAATCATCAACAGATGACTCTCAAACTGATGATGCAGAGGCCGCCAATGCCGAGGCTTCTTCTGCAGCCCCTAGTTCAACAGATTCTCAATCATCAGCTGTTGAAAGCTCAACCTCAGATGCTGATACGGA
Organism: Shewanella sp. 4_MG-2023; assembly: GCF_030548015.1. NCBI lineage: Bacteria > Pseudomonadati > Pseudomonadota > Gammaproteobacteria > Alteromonadales > Shewanellaceae > Shewanella > Shewanella sp. 4_MG-2023. Next base: position 1,405 of record NZ_JAUORL010000018.1, on the reverse strand, counting down.
AGCAGCTAGTAGCTCTGCGGCCGAAGGGGCAGCTAATGCAGCCCCTGAAGAGGCTGTATCTTCAGGCGCCCAAAGTATCGGTGGGGCTGAAGGTGCTTCAACTAGTTCAGGTGCGCCATCTTCGTCAGCAACTGCGTCTGCAGCAACACCATCAAGTGCAAATAGCGAAACTGAAATATCTGATGGCGCCTCATCAACAGATGCAAGCACTGCGACCAACAGTGAGACTTTTGAGGTAAATGTTTCAAGTGATAACAATGCTGATGGTCAGATAGACGCTGATGATCTACCTACCACAGATACGACTACTGACTCGATGAGTTTTAATGTCGATGTGACCGCGGTAAATGATGCTGCCGAGGTAGAAGACCAAGCTTTCTCAATGAATGAAGACGGCGTAATCATCATTACCGATGAGCAGCTGCTGGCAGGTGCTACCGACGTAGATGGTGATGACCTGCTAATTGATTCAGTTACCTACACCGGCACTGACGGTGTCCTTACCGACAACGGTGATGGTACCCATAGCTTTGCGCCAAATGAAAACTTCAATGGTGATGTGCAATTAGAGTTTGGTGTCAGTGATGGCACCGTTGTGACCCCAGCTAACATTGATATCGCGGTTGCGGATGTCAACGATGCACCGGTTGCGGGTTCAACCTCATACACAGTCAACGAAGACGGCCAAATCACCATTAGCGCTGAGCAGTTATTAGCGAACTCAAGTGATGTGGATGGCACCGTCAGCCTAGACTCAGTGTCATATTCTGGTACCGACGGTATCCTGGTTCAAAACCAAGATGGCTCAGTGACCTTCTCGCCCAATGAGAACTTCAACGGTGACATCAGCCTGGATGTCACCATCATCGATGATGACGGCGCCACTGCTGAAACCACCGCAGGCATTACTACACTGGCGGTTAATGACGCACCCGTAGTTGATGGCAATGTCGCTTACTCAGTGGACGAAGATGGCTCAATCACCCTAAGCCAGGAGCAATTACTGGCTAATGCAACTGACATCGATGGTGACAGCCTAAGCGCTGAAAACCTATCAGTAGGGGATAACGCCACCGTTGTGGCTAACCCCGATGGCAGCTTCACGGTTACCCCAGATGCCGACTTTAATGGCGACTTAGACTTAAGCTTTGATGTCTCTGATGGCACTACTACAGTGGCAGCAGGTGTTGACCTCACAGTTAACCCAGTTAACGATGCCGCGGTTGCCCCTGACGTTGAATTCACCATGAATGAAGACGGCATTATCATCATTACCGATGAGCAGCTGCTGGCAGGTGCGAGCGACATCGATGGTGATAACCTATCAATTGATACAGTCACTTACACAGGCACTGACGGTGTGCTTACCGACAACGGTGATGGCACCCATAGCTTTGCGCCAAAT